>CAZJTF010000052.1:0-25592 GCA_964548565.1 uncultured Planctomycetales bacterium
GTATAGATGTCCCCCTTCGGCGCCTCGACCCAGCCGTCCGGAATCACGAAATCACCGCGTCCATCGCCGTTCACATCACCAAACCCAAGGCCATGGCCCACGCCGCCCTTTTTGATGACGTGTTTCGTGAAGGTGCCCTTCCCCTTCCCCGCTTGATCGACATCGAGCCTGTAGGCGACGAGATTTCCCCCCGCATTAGGCACCGCCTCTACGCGTCCGTCGCCGTCCACATCCCAAAACCGCGTCGTCTCGACGTTGCCGCACTTGTCAATGAGGTGTGTCTTCCATTCGACGCTGCGGCCTTTCGGGTTCTCCCGCCAGAACAGCGCGCCGCCCCACCATCCGCCGGTGACGATGTCCAGATAGCCATCGCCGTTGACGTCCATCGGGTAGTCTGAGAAGTCGTCGTAGTAGTCGTCCACCCGCTGCACATCACAGATGCGGTGCGATCTCGTGAACGTTGGACCCTCGTACCAGTACTGTGCGGTGACGATGTCCGGTTTGCCGTCGTTGTTGACGTCGAACACCGCGGCCGCCTCGCTCGTCTGGTCGCCGATGCGGCTCCGCTCGAACATCAAAGGCGCCGCGGCCTGAGCGGCTGCGGTCATCGCGAGTGAGAACACGGTGAAACGCAGCATCCGGATGCTCCTTCGATCTCCACCCCGGTAGTCACCGGGGCGTTGTCTCACGCTCGTAGGTTAACAACACGCTCCCGGGCGCTACGTCGACGTTCGCCCGCAACCGACGCAGTTGCTCACCGGTCGCGGTCGTTTTCTGGCCCGTATCCACATCCGTGATCGTGTACCGCGCGTCCGGTTCGAGGCCTTTCAGCTCGACAATCACTGCGGCATAGGGGCTCTTCTCCCGGCGGAAGAAGACGGCGTAGCCCTTGCCGAGATCCGCCCGATGGTGCTGCCATGCCAGCCAGCTCCGCTCGTCAAGACCGATATCAAGCAGCGGGTAGAACGCGCCGAGTTGCAGCGCCCGCAGCTGTCTCGTCTCTGCGAGCATTCGGCGCGCCTGCTCCCGGTCAAACGGTTGCCGGAGATCCATTGAGAAGCTCGTTCCCGTGGTCACGACGCTGCGGTACGGGTAAGGATCGAAGCTCCAGCATCCGGCCGTCTGCAGCGGCACCCACAAGCTCAGGCCCGCGGTCTGGACCTGGTCCTGGGCCGGCATCGGTTTGCCCGCCCCCTGCGTGTCGCTGCGCCAGAGGGGAATGCTGCGGGTCGTCGTCTCCAGGTCAATTCGTCGCCCGCCGCTCGCACAGTTGTCGATCAGCAGACCCGGATGTTGCGAGCGGAGCTCGTCCCACATCGCGTACAGCCCCTCGACGTAACGGATCTCCGTCATGCCCTGCCGGTCGGGCTCGTCCGCTTTCTGCCAGAAGGGAAGCGGAGCGATGTTAAAGTCGTTGCGGTATATGTCGACGGCCCAGTCCCGGATGCATTGCGACAGGTGGCGCGTCAGCGCCGCCCGCGCAACGGGGTCGCCAAGGTTGTACAGTCCATCGCCGGTGCCCGTCCGCAGCACCCACTCGGGATGCTCGCGGGCGATCCGGCTGGACGGCGTCACACGTTCGGGCTCGAACCAGAGGACGAACTGCATCCCCGCCTCGTGCGCCGCATCTCCGAGCGGTTTCAGCCCCCGGGGAAAAGCGTCCTTTTGGGGCACCCAGCTTCCGGCCCCGCGCGGCCAGCCCCCCTCAAACCAGCCCGCATCGAGCCAGAACGCATCCAGTCCGAGCTCCGCCATGAATCGCAGCGACTCGAGCTGATTCTGCTCGGTCACCGCATTTCCTTCGTTGAAGGTAAACCACGTATTCGCCGCCAGCGGCGGCATCACGGGCTGCCCGTCGCGGCGCGGTGCGTACGCATCCAGGATCAGTTGCCGCAGCAGGTTGTTACCGCGCAACCAGTCGTCACCCTGGTATGAAATCAGCAGAATCCGCGGAGTTCGCACGGTCTCGCCCGGACGAAGCTTGAAGCGGCACGTCTGCTGACCCATCTGCCAGCGGAGTTCCCGCTGTTCCGGACGCTGCAGCCGCATGGACCACTGGCCAGACCACCCGATCGCCGCCACGAGGCCCCCACCGTGCCACTGGAGATTGAAAAACGGCAGATTGCCATCGGATGACCGCCCGCCGTTCGGCGCGAGCTTCACGTCCACGAACGACGGCAGGGACGTCTCGCGCGGCAGGAAGTCGGTAGGCGCGCAGGTGCTGCCGTGCGCGTGGTGCAGGATGCAGTCACCCTTGGGTGGATACGCCAGCGTCAGGTCGAGCGGCAGGATCGACTCAATGATCGGCGTGTCCTTGTCCGCGCGGTTGTGGAAACGCACGACCCATTCGACTGCGGCGTACTTGTTGAACCGGGTGAGCTCACACGTCACTTCGAGCCCACCCGCAGGTTCCGCATACGTGATGACGCGTGTCGAACGATCGTTGCCCGATTCCGCTTCGGTCGTCGAGCGCGTCCAGCCGGGCAAAAACGTCGGCGATGCCTTGCCGTCGTACGTGAACGACACCGGTATGTCGGGGGGCGAACCGCACGGGGGCGAGGTGCAGCGGCATGTCGTCGAGCAGCACCTGCTTCCCGCTGCTCAGCGTGACACCTGCCTCCGCCCAGTCCGCCTGGTCGTACGGCGTGCCGTCGGCCCCATCCGTTACGCGTAACGTCAGCTCCCGCGCGCCGTTGAGCTCGACTTTCACGGCCCTGGCGGCCTCACCGCCCCGACACACACCCGAGCGATACGCCTCCTTGCCCCCAACCTCGACGATAAACTCAACGCTGCCGTGCTTGCCGGCCGTCTCGCGGTTGTTGTCCACGCCAACCTGCGCCGTGAACGTTTGCCCCGGCTCGGGAAGCCGGATCACGATCTGGCTGAACGCGTGCGTACCCAGGCCGTTTTTGTAGTTCCGGTCGCCGATCCGCAGGGGGGTCTTTACCGCGGATACGCCGTACTGCGGCACGGCGTGATCCTGCCGGCGCACCTCAACGCCGGCCGGTGCCGGCGCCGACGTCGTCGGTTTGCCCACGAAAGCGCTCTCGGCCCATTGCCGCACATCCAGCGCCGCCGCCGTCGCACCGATCCAGCAGAGGATCACCCCCGCGCCCACGTTGATTCGTCGTGTCATCATGGCCACCGCTTTCCCATCACTGCTGCGTGAATGACACGGGCCGCCCGTCCGGCGTCACCACCCGCATGCAGAACTCCCAGCCGAGCGTATTCTGCCAGATCTTCATGAGAATCGTGTTGTTCCCTGCCTTCAGCTTGACCGGTACACGATCCTGGTCTGGCGTGAGTCCGCGGGGCACCCACAGCTCAAACACCTTCTGACCGTTCACCCAGATCCGCTCGCTGTCGTCCACCCCGACGAGCAGCACTGCGTCTATATCTTCCCTGACGGTGATTTCCGTATACGCATATGCGATCGCGCTGTCCCGATCGGCAACCGTCTTGCGCAGGTCAATCTTGCCGTTCGCATCGGCGGAGACCACCTTGTTCCAGTTCACCCGCGTCTTGCCGCTCATATAGCGCGCACTGAGCGACACACCGGGCTCGCCGATGTATGCCGTATCCCAGCCCTTGTTCTGCTCGCCCAGTTCGAACGGCCCCACCACCCACCAGTGCGTGATCGTCCCCAGCAGCTCGGGCAGATTCACCTTCGCGCCGAGCGCGTGCATGCCCTTCGCAACACTCTGCATCACGCTCATCGGAGGTTCAAGCTTCCGCAGCGTCTCGTACGCCTGCAGCGCCTTGTCGTTCTGCTTCGCACCCGCCAGCGATCCCGCTACCGCCAGCAACGCGGGGATCGCCGGCTCCCGCAGTTCTTTTTCCGCAGCCGCGGCCGTGACTGCCTCGTACGCTTCCGGAACGGCACACGCGGCCAAGCCGGCGAGAGCATGGCGTTTAATGTCCATCGTTCCGCCGGCAACCGTGTAGGCCGCGAGGTACGCCGTCCCCGCATCCTTCGCCTGGTGCCTGGCCTGCAGACCGTCAGCCGCCTCCAGCAACGCGACCGCCGCGCGTGCTTTCTCCTCCGCCGATCCGCCGCGTGCCGCCGCAACCAGCGGATCGATTCCCTCCGCCTGGCCACTGACGCCGAGTGCGGAAATCGCGGCCATCCGGAACTCGGGATTTGTGGATGTGGCCGCGTCCACCAGGATTGGCATCGCGAGCCCGTGCTTCTTCTCACCCAGGACGGGAATGATCGCGAGCTGCATCGCTGGATCGAGCCGCGGATACGCCTCCAGCAGAGCCCGCGTCACATCCACGCCCTGCATCGAGCGCAGCGCGTCCACGCCCACGAGTCGCGTGGGGTTGTCTGCCTGCCGGATCGCATCCAGCACCGGCCGTACGCACGTGCCATCGCCGATGCGTCCCAGCCCGGCGAGCACGGCATCCTGATAGACCCCCTGCATCTTCGGCAGCAGCTCGAGGTACGTGCTCACCACGATCTGCCAGTTGCCGCCGCGTACCGCCATCGCATCCAGCAGACGCACCAACGCATCCGCGGCATCGGCACGCGTTGCGTCGTCAGCCGTGTTCGCAACCTTACGCACAATGTCCAGGTGCCGGGGATCTCCCGTCCACGCGAGTACCAGTGCCGCGGCAGCGCGGACTTGCGCGTCGTCACTCCCGGCCAGTTCCTTTGCCAGGGAAAGGCTCTCCGCGTCCTTAAGCTGTGCCAGCCCCTGCAGCAGCGCGCATTGAAACGCTGGCGGCGACCGCTTGACGGCTGCTCGCAGCGCCGCACGTGCCTCAGGTGTACCCATTTCCTGCAGGCATGCCCGCGCCTTCTCCCGCAGGGTCGCATCGCCGAGCAGAACCGCGATTGGAGCGACGTCGTAGCCAGGCGGCACCGCCAGCGACAGCAGCCGCAACCCGCGGACTTTCACCGCCTCCGGCTGTTCGGGCGAAACAAGCTGCATGACGTAACCGGCCGCCGCCGCACGCTCCGCCTCTCGTCCGGGCATCGACACTTCAGCGGCGAAGTCGCAGATCACGTTGAACGCGGCCCGCCAGACCGCATCCTTGTCCCCGGCAACCAGCGGCACAACTTTACGCACCGCTTCGGTGTCCTCGCGCGGAAGCAGCTGCCCCGCCTCGGACCGGGCAACCTCGTCGTCGCCCGCCAGCTTCGCAATGAGCGCGTCAATATTCGACGCGTGGATGTCTGCCGAAACGGCGAGAAGTGCGACCACCGACGTCAGACGTGCTGTACGCGTCAGCCACATGGAGGAAACTCCATTCCTCATTTCGCAACTCGAAATTCGAGCAGCGCAATACCTACAGGTGCCAAGGCGACCTGTACGATCGCGAAAGGTATCGATTCGCCTCTTCGTCCCGGATGAACACTTCGTTGTCGGCATCCCAGTTCAGCTTGCGCCGCATCTTGAGCGCGATTCCCGCCAGGAGCACCGATGCCGTCGAACGGAAGCCCTGCTCGATATCGGCGGCCGGCGGTTTTCGCGTCCGCACGCTCTGGAAGAAGTTGTCGTGATGCGGCGGGTTGGCCCAGCTCCGCTCCGGTTCGCCGATGTACTCGGCGATGCCCAGCTCCGCCGGAATCACAAGAAACGTGCCGCGATCGACAAGCAGTTGCCCGTCCGTGCCCTGGAACTTAATGCCGTAGCCCTTGTTGCCGTATGCATTGGTGTGCCGCTGTTCCCACGTCACCGTGACGCCCGGGTACTCGAGAACCGCCTCGATCGTCTCGTAGTTATCCGCGCCTGCACCGCCGCGGTAACTCCCGCCCAGCGCCTGGATGCTGAGCGGCCGGGCCTGCCGGATCCCCCAGTGCACGATGTCCATCAGGTGCACGCCCCAGTTCGTGAGCTGGCCCCCGCGACAGTAGTCGTGCCAGCCCATGAACCCGTAATGCCGCTCCGGCGAGTATGGCACGAGTGGTGCCGGACCGAGCCACATGTCCCAGTCGAGTCCTTCCGGGGGCTGGGTGATGGTTTCCCCGGTGGACCAGCCGTTCGTCCCGACCCACGCCGTCGCCGACGTAATCCGCCCCAGTCGCCCGCTGTGGACGACCTTGATCGCCTCCTGGAACACGGGCATCGACCGCTGCTGCGTTCCCACCTGGACGACCCGCCCGTAGCGGCGTGCGGCCTGCACCATGGCCCGCCCTTCGGCAACCGTGGGGCAGACCGGCTTCTCGACGTAGACGTCCTTGCCGGCCTGGCAACCCAGTATGGTGATGAGCGGATGCCAGTGGTCCGGCGTCGGAACCCAGATCGCATCCACGTCCTTTGCGTCCAGCACCCGCCGGAAGTCCTGGACGCCGACCGGCGCCTTGCCCGAAAGCTTACCCACGACACCGATCGCGTTCTCGTACCGCGGCCGAAAGCAGTCGCAGACTGTCGTGATCGTGCAGTTCGGGTTGACCGAGAGCGCCTCGATGTGCCGGGTCCCCATCCCACCGCAGCCAATCACTCCCACCCGGACCCGCTCGCTCGCGCCGAGTTTTGCACAGGAACGCGCTGGTCGCACGAGGGAGGCACCGATCGCGGCGCCGGCCGCCTGAAGAAACGCGCGCCTCTTCATCGCATGGACCTGCATGCTCACCTCCGGCAGGTAGAACGTGGTCAGCCGCTCCGCGCCCGCTGGGCTCGGGGAGCTTCGCAGCGTGAAACGTGCGTCGGCTCTTCTAATCGCCAGCCGCTGCACCGTCAAATGACGAGCAGATCTCGCCTCCTCCATGGCCGTGACCCGTTACGAGCAGGGTAGAACGTCCCATCTCCACGTGGAAAAATCCCCCGAGCCACGTCGGCTCGACGAGGAGACAGAGATGACCCGTTCCCGCCAGATGATTGAGACTCATCCGAAGCGAGGCTCTGCAAATATCGACGCCCTGACGCAGTGCATCAATGCGTGCTTCGAATGCGTGCAGGCATGCACCAGCTGCGCAGACGCGTGCCTTTCGGAACCCACGGTCGATCGCCTCCGGATGTGCATCCGGACCAACCTGGACTGTGCGGATGTCTGCGATGCCACCGGACGCATCGTGTCCCGTGGTCTCGAGCACGAACGCGACCTCATCCGCCTGCAACTCGAGGCGTGCATAACTGCCTGTAACGTCTGCGCCGCCGAGTGTGAGCAGCACGCAGACCAGCACGAGCACTGCCGCGCCTGTGCCGAGATCTGCCGTCGATGCGAGCAGGCGTGCCGCGACATGGTCTCCGCGATCGCCCAGTCGGTCTAACCGGCGCGCGTCCTGGGTGCTGCCCGGGTAAGCCAAGATCACCGGGCGAGTGCCGATTTTGACATGGCTCCGGCGCGCACTATGCTCCCGGCGTCCCTGCCGGCCGCCACGTGCCAGGGACGCCGGAGCTGTGTTGAATGCGCCTGATTGCCGCTCTTTGGCTGCTCGCGTCGGCTTATGTCGCCCCTGCGGCCGTGCAGGTGGAGCCGTTCCGGCTGCAATCTCCCACGGGCGCTTCCGTGAAACAGGCGTCCGACCTGTGCTACGGCCAGGCCGGCGGGCGCACGGGACTGTGGGTTGTCTGCGACCGAAACGGCGAGGAGTCCGCGGCGAAGATCTACCTGGTTTCCGCCCGAACGCTGGCCTCAGTCCGCGGAGACACAATCCGTGCGGACGAGGAGTTCGTAATCGTCCCGCCGTCGGGCACGTGGGAAGATTTCACCCGAAGGAACGCCGGCGCCGGCCCGGACGTGCTCGAAGACTGCCGTCGCAGGCTCCTGCCGGCCGAAGAACGCGGTGACGAGCCTTTTTTTGACCTGGAAGCGGTCACGATCGCCCCCGCCGCGACCGAGCCGCATGAACCACGGCTCTGGGTGGCCACGGAGGAGCCGTTTTCCACAATTCTCGAGCTCTCGCTGCGCCCGCTGGACACCAACGCCCGCCTGGAGGCCGTGTACGCTTACCGCGAAGACCCGAGGACCCAGGGAACGGCCCGCAATGACGGAATCGAGGGCCTCGCCTGGTCCGGTCGTCCGGGGGAGTTCTTCTTCGCGGAGGAAGGCACACGGGACCCGCAGGGCCGCCCGTCGGCGCTGCTGTTCTTTCTGGATCCCGTCCTCGGGCTCGGACGGCTGAAAGGCAGCGAGTTCGCGGTGGACACTGAGACCACTGTGCAGCTTACGGAGGTTGTCAGAGCCTGCCGCCAGTCCTCGGCCCAGACGCTGAACGCCCTCGCGCGGAGCCCGGATGGAGCCCTGCTGGCGGTGGATCGCAATGGCGGCTGGATCCTGCGGGTCACGGGCGCAGCCTTGTCCGGAGCAGTTCCACACGGTTCCAACTACTCCGCCTCCTCCCCTGCTGCGACTGGAGCACTGCGGGCGGAGCGATGGCTCAACCTCTACGACCTGCAGGGAGTCAACCTGCGCGAGCGTCTGGCGGACTTCCCCGGCCCTCGGCGGATGCCATATATCAGTATTGAAGGAATCGCGGTTGAGCCCGGCGGCGATCTCTGGCTGTGCGACGACCCCGCCATTCCTGAAGGATGGCGTGAATCCTGTCTCATCCGTCTCAGAATCGCTCCCACGGCGAGCGGACGCGTTGGCACGCAGCCGGCTTTACCATAAAACCATGCCCATCAAGATGTTACGTCGAGTCTGTGCCGCCGAACCGCGTCGGCGCGATCGAAGGGCGTGCATTTCTCTTGAAATCGCACCGATTTAGTACTATATAAACCGGGAGTCGGGACTGCCGCCGGCGGTCAGCTGCTACGGCGATGGCTCCCGGCCTTCCACTGACGGAATGGAGTGAAGCCGTACATGACGACCACAACTCAGACGATCGAGCAACTCGCGAATCAGCAGTACAAGTATGGGTTCGTGACCGACATCGAGTCGGAAACGGCCCCTCCGGGACTCAACGAAGATATCATCCGGCTGATCTCCGCCAAGAAGCAGGAACCCGAGTTCATGCTTGAATGGCGGTTGAAGGCCTATCGTCACTGGCTCACCATGGTCGAGCCGGCCTGGCCGAACGTCCATTACCCGCCGATCGATTACCAGAACATCATCTACTACGCGGCCCCGAAACAGAAAAAACAGCCGAAGAGCCTCGACGAAGTTGATCCCAAGCTGCTCGAAACATACGCCAAGCTCGGTATCCCCCTGCAGGAGCAGAAGCTGCTCGCTGGCGTGGCGGTCGATGCCGTCTTCGACAGCGTATCGGTTGCGACGACCTTCAAAGCCAAGCTCAAGGACCTGGGGATTATCTTCTGCTCGTTCAGCGAGGCCGTGCGCGAGCATCCGGATCTCGTTCAGAAGTACCTGGGCTCGGTAGTCCCCTACTCGGACAATTTCTTCGCGACCCTGAACTCGGCCGTCTTCAGCGATGGTTCGTTCGTGTACGTGCCCAAGGGCGTCCGCTGCCCCATGGAGCTCAGCACGTACTTCCGCATCAACGCCGCCTCGACCGGCCAGTTCGAGCGAACGCTGATCGTCGCGGACGAAGGCGCGTACGTGAGCTATCTCGAAGGCTGCACCGCCCCCATGCGGGATGAGAACCAGCTGCACGCCGCTGTCGTCGAGCTGGTCGCTCACGACAACGCCACGATCAAGTACTCGACCATCCAGAACTGGTACCCCGGCGACGAGAACGGGGTCGGCGGGATCTACAACTTTGTCACCAAGCGCGGCAAATGCCAGGGCCGCAACTCGCATATTTCCTGGACTCAGGTGGAGACCGGTTCGGCGATCACGTGGAAGTACCCGAGCTGTATCCTCATGGGCGACAGCTCCGTCGGGGAGTTCTACTCGGTCGCGCTGACCAACAAGCGTCAGCAGGCCGACACCGGCACCAAGATGATCCACATCGGGAAGAACACCCGCAGCACGATCGTGTCCAAGGGGATTTCCGCCGGCCACGGCCAGAACACCTACCGCGGCCAGGTGAAGATCCTCAAAAGCGCGGACAATGCCCGCAACTTCACACAGTGCGATTCGCTGCTGCTGGGCGACAAGTGCGGCGCGCACACGTTCCCGTACATCGAGGTGCGCAACAGCACAGCGCAGATGGAGCACGAGGCCTCGACGTCCAAGATCGGCGAGGACCAGCTCTTCTACTGCCTGCAGCGCGGCATCTCCACCGAAGACGCCGTGTCCATGATCGTCAACGGCTTCTGCAAGAAGGTCTTCAAGGAGCTCCCCATGGAGTTTGCCGTGGAAGCCCAGAAGCTGCTCGAGGTGAGCCTCGAGGGCAGCGTCGGCTGATCCATTGAAACTGGTTCCCCCTCGCGGGGACATTGAGGGGGCGGTAGAGAGGGGTTTCGGTTCCCTCTCTGCCTTTCTGAGTCAACAGGCAACGTGAACGACTGTCAGAGGAACCGCAGAATGCTCACAATTCGAAACCTGCACGCCTCCGTGGACGGCAACGAGATCCTCAAAGGCCTTGATCTGCAGGTCAACGCTGGCGAAGTCCACTCGATCATGGGGCCGAACGGCTCCGGGAAGAGCACGCTCGCGGGCGTCCTCGCCGGACGCGATGCCTACGAGATCACCCAGGGAGAGGTCCTCTTCAACGGCAAGGACCTGCTCGACATGTCTCCGGAGGACCGGGCGTGCGAGGGGCTGTTCCTCGCCTTCCAGTACCCCGTCGAAATCCCCGGCGTCAGCAGCAGCTACTTTCTGAAGGCTGCGCTCAACGCTAAGCGCAAGTACCACGGCCTCGAGGAAATGGACGCGGTCGAATTCCTCCGTCTGATCCGCGAAAAGATGAAATTCGTCGAGATGGACGAGAAATTCCTCAGCCGCGGCGTGAACGAGGGGTTCTCCGGCGGCGAGAAGAAGCGGAACGAGATCCTCCAGATGGCGGTGCTCGAACCCACGCTGGCGGTGCTCGACGAGACCGACTCCGGCCTGGACATCGACGCGCTCAAGACGGTGGCGGCCGGCGTGAATCGCCTTCGCGGCCCTGACCGTGCGATGGTCGTGATCACGCACTACCAGCGGCTCCTCGAGTACATCGTTCCTGACTTCGTGCACGTTCTCGTCGGGGGACGCATCGTGAAGTCCGGTGGCAAGGAACTCGCGCTCGAGCTGGAGCGCAAGGGCTATGCGTGGGTGGACGAACTGGCGGATGAGGCGGCCGTCGGGCGCTGAGGGGGAGACCAGATGACCGCAACCATCGAGAACGTCGGCAGCTTTGTTCAGGAGTTCGGCCGCTTCCAGGCGGTCCAGGACACCGGCGCCTGGCCTGGAACCATGCGCCGCGAGGCGATCGATCGCTTCTCCGAAGCAGGCGTGCCCACCACGCGACACGAGGAGTGGCGGTTCACGAACGTTTCCGCCATCGCGCGGACGCCGTTCCGGCTTGCCGGGCCGGCGAAGGTCACCTTGGCCGAGCTCCAGCCCCACCTGGTTCCGGACGCGCACCGCCTCGTCTTCGTGAACGGCCGATTCGCCCGCGAACTGTCCGACCTCGGCGCGCCGCAGTCCGGCCTGTCGCTCGGCAGCATCGCCGATGCGATCCAATCGCGCAGCGATGCCATCCGCGAACACCTGGGCCAGTATGCCCCGCAGGAAGGCCAGGCCTTCACAGCGCTCAACACAGCGTTTCTCGAGGACGGCGCACTGGTGCAGATCCCGCGCGGGCTGATCGTCGCCCGTCCGATCCACCTGGTGTTTGTCTCGACCGGCGGTTCGGAACCGCTCGCGTCCCATCCTCGCGTGCTCGTGCTCGCCGGCGAGGCGACGCAGGCCTGCATTGTCGAGACCTACATCGGCAGCGGTCCGGGTTATTTCACGAACGCCGTCACGGAGATCATCGCCGGTGAGAACGCGGTTGTGCAGCATTACCGGGTCCAGCGGGAGCACGAGACGGCGTTCCACATCGCGACTCAGTACTTTCGCCAGGCGCGCAGCAGCAACGTGACCTCGCTGTCGATCTCCCTCGGGGCGGCCCTGGCCCGCACCAACGTCCACACCGTTCTGGATGGCGAGGGCTGCGAGTCCACGCTCAACGGGCTGTACATGGCCGGCGGCCGCCAGCACGTGGATAATCATCTCCGCGTCGAGCACGCCAAGCCGCACTGCCACAGCTGGGAGTACTACAAGGGAATTCTCGACGGCGAGGCGCGTGGCGTATTCACGGGTCGGATCGTGGTCCACAAGGACGCACAGAAAACCGACGCCAAGCAGACGAATATGAACCTGCTGCTCAGCCAGAACGCGCAGATCGACACCAAGCCGCAGCTCGAGATCTTCGCCGACGACGTGAAATGCACCCACGGAGCGACGATCGGCCAAATCGATTCGGAGGCCCTCTTTTACCTGCGGGCCCGCGGCGTCAGCGAGCAGACCGCCCGCAGCATGCTCATCTTCGCTTTTGCCAACGAGACACTCGAGCAGATCCGGGTGGATTCGCTCCGTGATCAGATCACCGGCGTTCTTTTTGACCGCCTCCCCGGCGGTAAGCGACTCAGGGAAGCGCTATGAGTCTCGCTCCAGCCAGGTCATCGGGCACCGCGGCCATCCGGTTCGACGCCGGGAGGATCCGCGCCGATTTTCCGACCCTGCATCAGCAGATTAACGATCGACCGCTGGTCTACCTCGACAACGCCGCCACGACGCAGAAGCCGCGTGCTGTTATCGAGGCGATCCAGCGATACTACGAGCTCGACAATGCGAACATCCATCGCGGCGTGCATGAGCTGAGCGTCCGTGCGACGGATGCGTACGAGGGCAGCCGTGTCCGGGTCCAGAAGTTCCTCGGCGCCGCCCGCCCGGAGGAGATCGTCTTCGTCCGGGGCACGACCGAGGCTATCAACCTCGTCGCCGGCAGCTACGGCCGAAAGCACGTCACTGTCGGCGATGAAATCCTGATCTCCGCGATGGAGCATCACTCGAACATCGTTCCCTGGCAGCTGCTGTGCGAACACGCCGGAGCCCGACTCCGCGTGATCCCCATGAATGATCGCGGCGAGCTCATCATGGAGGAGTACGAGCGGCTCCTCACCCCGAAAACGAAGCTGGTCGCCGTCGTGCATGTGTCCAACGCCCTCGGGACCATCAACCCCGTGCGGGAGATGATCCGCCTCGCCCATCGCCGAGGCATCCCGGTACTCGTGGACGGCGCCCAGGCTGTCGCCCACGTGCGGGTGGACGTGCAGGACCTCGGGGCCGATTTCTACGCCCTTTCCGGTCATAAGCTGTTCGGGCCCACCGGCATCGGTGTGCTCTACGGGCGCATGGAACTGCTCGAAAACATGCCTCCCTGGCAGGGCGGCGGCGACATGATTATGTCCGTCACGTTCGAGCGCACGACCTATAAGGAACCGCCCTACCGGTTCGAGGCGGGCACCCCCCACATCGCCGGCGGGATCGGCCTGGGGGCGGCCATCGATTACATCGAGCAACTCGGGCTCGAGAGCATCGCCTCCTACGAGCACCAGTTGATGGAATACGCGACGAAGAAGCTGCTCGAAATCCCGCAGCTCCGTCTCATCGGCACCGCCGCCGAGAAAGCTTCGGTGCTCTCGTTCGAACTGGAGGGTATTCACCCCCACGATGTCGGGACGATTCTGAACAACGAGGGGATCGCGATCCGGACCGGACATCACTGTGCCCAGCCGGTCATGGACCGCTTTGGCGTGCCCGCGACTGCCCGCGCGTCGCTGGCCTGTTATAATACCCGGGATGATGTCGACGCCCTGGCGGCGGGCATCCGGAAAGTCATCCAGGTGTTCAACTGATGTCTGACCTTGACGAGCTCTATCAGCAGGTAATTCTCGACCACTACAAGCGGCCGCGCAACTGTCGCGAGCTGCCGCAGGCGGACTGCACAGCCGAGGGTCGAAACCCCCTCTGCGGCGACCACGTGACCATTTTCGTCGACGTTGAGAACGACATCGTCAAGGACGTGACCTTCAAGGGCTCCGGGTGCGCCATCTCGACCGCGTCTGCGTCGATGATGACCGAGAGCCTCAAAGGCAAGACGCTCGCCGAGGCCAAGGCGCTGTTCAAGAAGTTCCATGCCCTCGTGACGGGCGAGGCGCTCGCCGAGGAAGGCCCGAGCCTCGGTAAGCTTGAGGTCTTCTCTGGAGTGTGCCAGTACCCGGTCCGCGTGAAGTGCGCGACCCTGGCCTGGCATACGCTCGGCGCCGCCCTGGAGAACAGCGGCCAGACCGTCTCGACCGAGGACACGGCGGCCAGGAGTCACTCCGGCGGCGACTGATCCCGCTGTGGCGGCCGCGCGCTGGATCGCCGGCATCGGCGGCGCCATCCCGGATTGCACGAAAACTGACCCGACGGCGTGGACCCGTTCTTGACGAGGCGGGCCGCATCCATCCCACTGCTGGTACGTGCCGGAGAGCTTGCCGATGTCTGACTCCCCGCAGGAACACGCGACATCCAGTCCGATCGACAAAATCCGCGCCAGAGATCTCGAAGCGCGCGTCATCGAGATCCTCAAGACTGTCTACGACCCCGAGATCCCAGTGAATATTTACGAACTCGGGCTCGTCTACGGCGTGGAAACAACGCCCGCCGGCCAAGTTAACGTCACGATGACGCTGACCTCCCCGATGTGCCCCGTCGCCGGCTCGCTGCCGCCGGAGGTTGAGCAGAAAGTCCTCACCATCGACGGCGTCACCGACGCAAAGGTCGATGTTGTCTGGGATCCGCCCTGGTCGCCGGAGAAGATGTCGGAGGCCGCCAAGCTTCAACTCGGGTTCATGTAAACGACGCGGCCTCGAGCTCGATGTGAGCCGAGGCCGGTCGGATGAGTGCTTTTCGCTTCAGGGAGCGGCGGCTGCGGGACGCCGTACCTACCGGGACCAGCGCAGCAAATTCAACAATCCCCTGTGCTGCTTTTTCGGCGCCTCGCCCGTCAGGCTGCGCGCCAGGTCATGGATCGCGAGCCTTGCCGGCGTGTTCGGCGCTTCCTTGAGCATCGGCTGCCCGAGGTCGAGCGATGCCTGCACCTGCTGGTAATCGTTCGGGATGGTGGCGAGCACAGGACGCCCGAAATGCTGCTCGACGTCCGACTGCGAGATACGCTCCCCACCCGAGTTCACGCGGTTAACGACCAGATCCACCCGCGATTCCTCCACACCCAAGCCCAGCAAACACTTGTACAGGCGTGTCGCATTCCGCAGATACTGCACCGTGAGCTGCGTGATGATCAGCACGCGGTCCGCCTGGTCGACGGCGGCGCCGGTCAGGTAGTCCGACATCCGCGGCAGGTCGACCACCACGTACGGGAACATCATTTTCATGATGTTGAACATGCAGCCCAGCCCCTCGGAAGTCACCTCGCGGGCTGATTCGATACGCTCAGGCCGGGCGAGCAGCGAGACGTTGCACGGCAGTTCCTGCAGGGCGCGCCCGAGCAGGATCCCGTCAATATCCACGCCCTGCTGGCAGACGTCCGCGATGCTGAAATTCGGGCTGCAGTCGAAAGTGGCCGCGACATCGCCGAATTCGAGGTTCAGGTCGACGATCGCGCAGCGTCGCTCGGTAATCTGGCCCAATTCGAGGGCGAGGTTGCACGCGATCGTGGTCGCGCCCGCCCCGCCGGCCGACCCGATCACGCAGATCCGCTTGGAATCGTTGTTGCTGTGCGTCTGCCGCAGGTGCATGCGATCAATCGCCTGCCGCAGGTCCTCCTGCTCGATCGGGCTGCAGACGAACTGGCTGCACCCGGCCCGCATGGCGGCAATAATGCCGGCGGGCGAGTGATTCGAACTCACACCGAGAATGCCGCACCCCGAATACAGGTGCGTGAGCCGCCGGATGATCTCCAGGCATTCCTGCTCGGCGCCGTCCAGACTGATGGCGACAAGATCGATGCCGCCCTGATCCACGGCTGCCCGCAGGCTGTCCCAGTCCTGGCTCTCCTCCACGACGTTGATCGTCCCGAGAGCATCGAACGCCCTCCGGAATGCGGCACTGCTCTCGCCGACTCTGTTGAATAGAACCGCTTTCAGCGCACTGGCCATAGTTTTTGCATCCATCCTGGCGCGACGGGACCCCGAGCCGGCCCATGGGCTCTCACCCCGGCGATGTCAGTCTGATCGGCTCTTGATGCCGCCGAATTCACACCGACCCGGCTTTATCGGAAGTCAGCAGCCAAACGCGCGCAAGGATGTCGGCGTGACAAATTCAAGGCAGATGTCCTGCGTATGGTGGTCGGGCTTCGTCCATCGCACCACTTCGGCGGGCACCCAGACAACGTCGGGGTCTGATCCCAGGCCGACGATGACTGCCATCCCCTTGCAGAACGTTGTCGGGCCTGCAAGTTCTGTCTCAATCATGTCGCGGTCGAGTTCGAGCGGAATCGTAACCCGCACCCCGCTTCTCGAAATGTCCACGACGCGGGCTGGGATCAGGCGCCATCGGGGCACACTGTGCACCACGATGCTGACGCAGCATTTTGACGGGACCCGCGGCTCGCCCCGCCGCTCGTCTGCCTGCTGCGGGTCTATTGCAGCCGTTGCGAAGTTCGCAATGGTTTCAATAGCCGTCGTCACCTGCCGCCGCACGCTCGTACCCAGCAGTCCGAGGCTCCGCCGCGCCAGGCTGTACGCCCGGACCGCCCGCGTGATCTCGTCTTTCATCCGCATCAGGCGGCTGGTTTCAATGGTTGCGAGTTCAGAGCCGATGCGCGATCCCAGCTTCCGCGCCCTGTCGTCGGTCTTGGGCGGATCGAGCAGCGTCAGCCCGAAGCGGTACCCGGCGAGCGATTGTGTTCGATGCACGACCGACATGCGGTCAGACCAGGTCACGCCGTTCACGCACATGGTGACCTGGACGATCTCGCGCGGCTCGTACGGATACTTCGAGATCAACCCGATCCCGCTGCTCGACAGATCCTGCAACCACTCCGTCCGCGGGCTCTCGAGCTCCCCGCCCTTGCCGATCCGCTGGATCGTGACGGGAATGCCGAGCTTCTGGCGCAGATGAGACCTCCGGCCGCCCCAGGTGTCGTAGGGCGTGTCGGCCTCCGAAACGCTGTCCAGGAAATCTGACAGCGAGACCAGCTCCTGCTCGATGTGTTCCTCTGCCATGCTGCCCTTCCGCGGGACTGGAACGGCTCTTATTCTTCATCGGGCTTTTGCCGTGCTGACTTTTGCAGCATCAGCCGATAACCTGACGAGATACTCCGATGGCCCGCTGAACCGCCACGTCGGCGATGCAGGCCGCCGCCCGATGTCAGAAGAATACGTTATGCCCGGCCTGACTTGCCTCTGTGGGCGACATTTAAAAGTACCGGAATCCGCCGTCGGCCAGGCGGGGAGCTGCCCCTTCTGCTCTGCACGCCTTCGGCTGATCGCTCTCGGCGTCGAGCCCTCTGAAGCCCGATTCCAGGGACGCCTCGTCATAGAAAGTGGTCCCGGGCGGGTCGGCGAGCAGGTTTTTATCGGCGGCTGCGGTCCGATCGAGATCGGAAAGCTCCCGGACCGCACGATCGTCCTGCCGGGTACCCGCGTCTCGCGCTCTCACTGCCGCCTGGTCCGGGTGGGCGACGACTGGCGGATCGAAGACCTCGGCAGCCGCAACGGACTGTTCGTCAACAACCGCCGCGTGTCCATCCAGGCCCTCGACAGCGGTGACCAGATCCAGATCGGCGAGTATCTCCTGCGATACACCGCCCAGGCCGAGGAAGAACCGGTCCCGGCGAACTCCGCTCCGGAGGCCTCCGTCTCTCGCTTTGTGATGCCGGCGCCCCCGGATGCCGCCCTGCTCGAAAACAATCTGTACCGCCTCAAGCCGGTAGAGGAGCCTGCCCCGCCGGCCAAGACCGCCGTGACGCCCCCGCCGTCGTCCACCGACGCCGCCACACGCGAATGCCCTTCCTGCAGGGCCTCCCTCCCTCAGAGCGCCCGGATCTGCGTGGGCTGCGGCATCGACCTCAAAACCGGCAAGCCCATTCTGACCGCCGGCGACGCGGATCTCGACGCGATCTACACCCGCGCCGAGTCGATCATCCGGGTGATCAGCTGGATCTTGGTCATCGGCGTGTACCCGATCGCGTCGGAGGCCTTTGGAACGCGCAAGCCATGGTTCACCCGTGCCGTGGCCGTGCTGACAGTCGTCACGTCGGTCTGGTTCGGCTGGTACATGCTGATCGACTCGCCCCGCATGATGCGGCTCAAAAACTACATCCTCTGGAGCGGAGAGGCCAAACCCACGCCCCGGCAGATTCACGACGGCTACGGCTACACGTCATTCGGCGACTCCGACACGTTTTTCGGTCGCGTCGAGGAGCTTCTGAGCTATTACCGTGAGCGTCCCGCGCGACAGCAGATCGAGGCCGCCTGGGTACAAGCCCACGAAGAACTTCCACCCTCCCGCCAGTGCTTCGGCCGATTCCGCGATACTCAGTTATTGACGTACGCGTTCCTGCACGGCGGCCCCATCCACCTCGTGAGCAACCTCCTGTTCCTGCTTGTCTTCGGGTCGCGGGTCAACGCACTTGTGGGCAATCTCCCTATGCTGTTCTTCTATCCGCTTCTCGCGGTTCTCGCAGGCCTCGCTCACCACGGGGCGATGGAACCGGAGGCGCCCGCCGCGATGCTCGGGGCCTCCGGCGCGGTCATGGGTCTGGCGGGGATGTACTTCGTGCTCATGCCGATGCACAAGGTGCACATGGCGTTCTGGTACCGGTGGAGCCTCTTCCCGCGTTTCTTCCACCTGACCCTCCGTCTCTTCGCGGTCCGGGGCTTCTGGGTCGTGCTGTTCTACATCGCGTTTGACGTGGCCTATATGAGCTTCGGCCTCCGCGACAACGTCGCTCACTGGGCCCACGTCGGCGGGTTCATCTGCGGCATGGTGCTGGCCTTCGCTCTGCTGGTGATGCGTGCGGTGAACTGCCGAGGAGGAGATCTTCTGACCGCGCTGCTGGGGCCCCGCGCCTGGCCGATCATCGGGCGGCCCGACAGCACCCGCCCCTCCTGGATCGCCTCGGTGGTGTAGAGCCGATCAGGAGGTTGCCCCGCCGCGGCGCTGCTGGAGGCGCTGCCGCTGGGCGGCGAACAGGTCGACAACGGGCTGGAAGGTGGGTGAATTCCGGCGATCGACATCGATGAGCCGCTGATGGGCGCTGATCACGACTTCTGCCACCCGTTCATACGGCAATGGGCGGTGCGGGAGCACCTCCCAGTCCGGAGCCTCGGGACACGAATCGCACACCTCGAACAGGTGCAGCACGTGCATTTTCGTGAGCACGTCCAGAACGTGCGACGGGGGTCTCAGCAGGTGAACGGTTGGAGTCGTGGGGTTTCCCCGCTCGACAGCCACGCCGATCAGGCAGCCGATAAACGTGCTGTCCATCCAGGGGACGTTAACCAGGTCGACGTAAATTGCCGAGATTTCCGGCTTCTGGCATGTCTTGAGAAAATGCCCCACCGTCTCGCAGATCGCGACAGTGCAGGCCCCCTCCGGCCGGACGACGACGGCATCCCCGGTGCGCCCGACGGATACCGGTACCTGGGTTCCGCCTGCCATGCTGAAACGGTACTCCCAAGCGGGCTCAATCAGCTTCAGCGCCTCCCGGCTCCTCAGGGGCGCCACTGTCACAGGATACGGAGTGCCTCCTGGACCGGCAAGCGGGTGTTCACCACGAACTGCCCCATAAACGACTGATAGTGGGACGCTCCTTTATCAGGATGCCGGTTTCAGGGTGATGGACCGCACCTGCATCAGGGTCGCGTCCTCGGCGATCGTTGCGGGGCGGAGCACCAGGTTGGTTGCGCCGGCCGGCAGTGTCAGACGCCCGATAGCCCGTTCTGCGAACCCCGATGTGGGGGCTGCCGTTCCCTGCAGTTTCTGGTCGCCCGCCTCGACGGTGAACGTCCCGCCGCCCCCGTCGCCCGCGGCGCACTGGAGCGTCAATTCGTACGTCCCCGGCCGTGGGAGTTCAAAGCTCCAGGCGATGTGATCCTTCGCGTTCGTCCAGTTGCCAATGTGGACCTGACCATCGCGCGATTCGTACCGGATCCGCTGGCCGTGCTGGCCACGGAGTTCCGCGTGCAGCGCCGTCAGCACCAGCGTTCCGTCCGGGGCCGGTTGAACTGTATACGGCTCCACCTGCGGCGGGCCATCCAACTCGAGCACCACCGTGCTGGAGATCGCGTCCGGCGCATTCGCTGGCAGCAGGATCTCGACGTCCCGTCCCAACCGCCGGTGCGAGAGCGTCTCACTTCCTCGCAGAAGTCGCGCCGCCCGCACCACATTCTTCAGCCCCGGCACCACGAGCCGCCCGTCCGATGGCCACGTGAAGACGTGCAGATACAGCCGTTCGCCCTTCACCGTCGCCTTCCCGTAGAACGGCAGGTATTTGAACGGGCTCGCGGTCGTGCCGTAGATCGCCTCCCCATTCGCCTGCAGCCACCTGCCCATCGCCTTCAGCACACGCACCTCTTCCGGCCGGATCCGCCCGGTGGGTCCAGGACCGACGTTCAGGAGCAGGTTGCCGCCCTTGGAGACGATGTCCACCAGCATCCGGATGCAGTACTCCGGCGTCTTGAACTCCGTCTCGTTCTTGTCGTACCCCCACCATGCCGTCGGAGGGAACGACCCGTGTCCGGTGGTCAGCGTGATGCAGTTTTCCCACAGTTTCGGCGAGCCGTCCGGGTTGGTGATGCCCGTCGGCGGGATGTACTGCTCCGGCGTGTCGAAGTCTTCGGGGATATTCGCACGGTTGTTGATCAGAATGCCCGGCTGCAATTCGCGGATCATTGCGTTGACTTTCGCAAACTTCGCCAGGTCCTCGGGCGTCTTGTGATCCCAGCCGCCGTCCCACCAGATGCACGCCAGAGGCCCATAGTTCGTGCACAGCTCCCGCACCATTGCCTGCATGTACGCCATGTACTTGTCGAAGTCTGGCGTGTGCGCCGCGCGCGTGTCTTGGTCCCATTCCGGCACCGGCGCGTACTCCGGGTGGTGCCAGTCGAGAATCGAATGATAAAACCCGAACCGCAGGCCCTCGTTCGCGCACGCCTCCGCCAGCGGCTTCATCGGATCCTTCCCGTATGGCGTCTTGTCCACGATGTCGTAATCCGAGGCCTTTGAATCGTACATCGCGAAGCCGTCGTGGTGCTTGCTCGTAACCACGACGTATTTCACACCGCTCCGCCGCGCAAGCTCCGCCCACGCCGCTGCATCGAAATCCGTGGGGTTGAACTTCGGCGGCAGCTTCTCGTACTCGGCCGCTTTGATCTTGCGCTGGAGCATGATCCACTCGCCCTCGCCGAGGACCGAGTAGACGCCCCAGTGGATGAACAGCCCGAATTTCGCGTCGCGGAACCACGCCGTCCGGTCCGCCCCACCCAGGTCGCCCAGCCGGATATTGCGGAAGTGCATCTCCGTGCCGTGGTTTTGCAGGCCGATGGACCCCCGGCCCGAGCGTTTCCGGATCTCGGGGAACGCGTCGCCCTTCGCGTCGACCACCACCTGCCCGTTGAGCACCACCGTAATGTGATCGCCCTCGGCCGTGATGCGGTAGTGATTCCACTCACCGAGCGGGCGTGCCGCCGATCTTATGGCGCCCTGGATGTGATAGAGCGATCCGCATCGTTGCCAGGGCTGGATGTTGCGATGGATCTCGGCGTCATCATCGAGGATCTGGATCTCCATCGCGTCCGCAACCGGGTCGCCGCCCTTGGGCACGCGGATGAAGATGCCGCTGTTGCCCGACGGCGGGATCTTGACCTCGAGTTCGAGCACGAAATCCGTGTATTCAGCGACCGTGCCGAACCAGCTCCCACCCCGCGCTCCGGTGCATCGCAGCACGCCGTCCTTCACGTCCCAACACGAGGTCGTTCCGCCCTTCTGCTCCCAGCCGGGCATCCGATCACCGACGATCGCATCCTGGAGCTGTATCCTCCTCGCCGCAGCACCCGCCGCTTCGGCCGCCGCCGCCGTCACCCCCGCAATCCCCAGCCCCACGACCGCAGCCACAACTATTCGCATGATCCCGCGCATCGCTGTCCTCCTCTGCACGTTGCCCCGGCATCGTACAGCAGGCGGCAAACAGCGAACAGCCGGCGCGCGCACCCTTTATATGTGGAGTGAGCTCAGGGGGGACGATCTGACTTCATTCAGCATCCGTGGGGAGCGATCTGCCTTCGCCATTCCCGGGTGGCACGGTCTGACTTCGCGATCCGTATGGCGAAGTCAGGCCGTGGCGAACCGCCAACCGACAGCCCCCATGCAGCGACGCTCCGTCGACGTTTCGCGCATCGCTCGTCTGACCCGCGCGCCACGCGTCGAACTCACCTCCGTCGCCGGACGAACAGCATCGCGCAACCGAGCAGCGCCAGCGAAGCAGGTTCGGGGATCAGGATGCGGAAATACTGACTCCCGCCGAAGTTGTTCAAGTTAATCTGTCCAACGGTGCCGTTGAAGCCGCCCGCCCCGTCGCCGCCGAGGTTGCCCGTACCTGCGGGAAGGCCGCCGAGGAACTGATTCGACAGGTAGTCGTGGTTGCTGCCATTGATCATGGCGCTGACCCTGATGACACCCCCGGGATTCCCGATCGCCGAGAGCGGGATCGCGAGTTCGATGCCGGTCGTGACGGCGAGGGCGGCGGCCTGGTTGGCGGCGCCTGTTCCGCCGAGGACGCCCCCCACGTTGCTGTTGTTGTGCGCAACACCGATGCCGTTGGCCAGCGCCGCGGCGTTCGAGCCAATAAGCGAGCCGGCGAAGACATCTCCGGCCGCCTGGAAGTTGCCCAGCCCACCGCCGATGACAGCGTAGTCGATGTCGAAGCGTGCACCCGGGCCAAAACCGTTGCGCAGCGTCAGCAGGTAGTCGGCTTCGAAGCCCGAGTCGAACGTCATCCCCGCGTGCTTGGCGGCCCAGCCGTCGTTCTCCGGGTTATTACCGCCGGAGTTTGCAGCGTTCTGCAGAACGTTCTGCCCGCCGGCCTGCGAGTCGATGAAGATGTTGAGTTTGTTGAAATTCGCCTCGAGGTTGCCGGTCAGCAGGAGGTACAGCGTGCCGCCTTCGACGTTCGCGTAAGCCGCATCGAGTTCGCTGCCGCCGGTCGGGTTCGCATCGCCGAACTGCGTCTCGACCGACTGGACCGCCACCGCCGAACCGTAAACCACGTCGCGAACCCCGTCCAACGTCGGGGCGCCGAACGCCGCCGACACCAGACAGAACACGACAGCGCAGCTGATCGTTCTGACCATCTTCAACCCTCCATCGAATGTGGACAGTGATTCCTCGCAGCGGCCGGCCCTGGTCGCGCGATCCCATGATCCTATCAGGATGGCAGTTCCGGATTCAACCTCTGACGCGCAGGCGACCCGATGCGCCGGGGCTGCTCACTGGATCACCGTCGTTTTCCAGCAGGGCAAGGTAACCCGCGTCTTCAGCTGCGATCTCTTCAACGCCCAGGAGGCCCTTGATCCCGGGCCTGCACCGGGGCAGCCACCGCCGCTCAGGTGATGCAACCCCGGATCATCCCGGGGCGTTCCACCCGCCAGACGGCCCCTGCAATGCCGCGACAGCCCGGTTCAACATCTTCGCGCCATGCAAGGACTCACCATGCCATCCATCTCCTTGCCGATGGGCGTGGCGCACCTTTCCTGTCAAAGCCACCGTCAGACTCTTCCGAACGAAGCCGGTTTCCGCCAATCTGCTGCCGGAGAGGCAGGTTAACGCCCATTTTCACACCGTAGTACCGTCTGTCACTCGAGCCCCGGTTGCCATGCCGCCAGACAGCCGGAGGGGCTCGTCGCCCCGAGAGACAACGGACGATGTACAAGGGATGATCGAAAACATTGTCCCCTGACGACCGGCCCGGTACCTTGAGGCCCTATGACCTGCATCTCCACACTCCTGTTGCTCTGCTGCGCCGCTCAAGGCGGCGAGGACCCTCGAATGGCCGACCAGCAAATCGTGACCCGCGCTATTGAATCCTACGAGCCGGCCTGGCTCCCTCCTGAGCGCGAGCTCCACCGGCTGGTCGTCGTCATCGACGCCCTCTGGCAGGACCCCCGTGACCACTGGCGGGCGAACCACCTCGCCCTGCTGACGGCCGAGCACCTGTACCACCTGATCCAGCGCGGCGGCGGCGTTCCCGTACTGACCCGTGCAGACGACAGCCCGTCTGCTACGATCGAGGAACTTGAGCAGCGTTGCGACCAGAGCCGTTGCCACGCCGTCCTCAGCATCGCCTTCCGTGAGACCGGCAGAGATTTGCCCGCGACGCGCCCGGCCGGCAGACACGCACTCGCCGGCTCGCTGGCATCCGCGCTGGGCGCATCCAGCGCTCCGGCCTCGGCCCGGTATCCCGTAGACGAGTTGGAAGTGCCGGCCGCCGTCCTCGAATTCCCCTTGCCGCAGAAAGACGACGCCAGGCCGCTGCACCGGACATGCGCCCGCACCATCTACGACGGCCTGGCTCGCTTTTCCCGCGAAAACCACGACAAGCTCGATACCGCCCGTCGGCGCCGCTGGTCCGATGCTCCCACCACGACATCCCAGCCCGTTCCATTCTACGGAGTCGAGCCGCAGGGCCGGTCCGGACGGATCGCCCGCCAGATCTGGCCCGCGGGGGACCTCCCCGTCGAGCAGGCGGGGTGGTTCTGCGACATGTACCGCCGTGTCGCGCTGAGCGATCGGACGGCCATCTATTTTGAGCCTCAGGTCACGCAGGAGGAGGGCAAGGTCGTCCTGCGCGGAGCCACGACGATCCCGCTGTTCGTCGAAGGGCTCATCACAGCCTTGCGCGGCGCGGGAATCGAGGACGTGCGCGACGAAATCCGCGTCCTGCCCGAAGCTGCCGACCTCGGCGACCGGGCATTCGGAGCGTGCAGCGCCCCCATGGCTCGAACCTTCGTGCACCCGGATGAAGCCTCCGGCCCGCAGACGCAGCTCCTGTTTGGCGAACCCGTTTTCCTGCTCGACCGGCGTGACGGCCACTTCCTGCTGCAGGGCGGCGATGGCTACTGGGGCTGGGTCCGCGAGGAGGCGATCCGTCCCATGACGCGCAGGGAATTTCGGCAGTACACCGCACCGCAACAGGCGGTCCTGCTCCGGGATGTGCGTCATGGGGACGGCTGGGTGCGCCGTGGCACACGACTCCCGCTCGTTTCCTCGCAGAACGGCACTTGCACATTGGCCACGCCGGATGGCAAAACGCTGCGGGCCGAATCGGCCGATGTGCACGTCGCTGACCACGACTGGGCGATGGATCGGCGCGTCGCCGCCGCGTTGAAGATGCTGTACACGCCGTACGTTTTCGGAGCCCGCTCGCCCGTGGGCCTCGACTGCAGCGGGCTCATCGAGAATCTCATCGAGCAGGAAGGCGGAGCCGCCGCCCGCGACGCCGCCCAGCAGTTCCTCAGCGGCAAGCTCGTCGCCACCCGCTGGTACCGCGACGACCTGCGGCCCGGCGACCGGGTTTACTTCGGCAACGTGACCGGCAAGATTTCCCACACGGGCCTGATGATCAGCCCCACTCACTTCATCCACTCATCCCCGCCGGAGGTGCAGATCAGTAGCCTGCAAAAAGGCGATCGCCTCTACAGCCAGCACTGGGACGAGTGTTTCCTGGGCGCCAAGCGGCCGTAGCGGTGCGCCTCCGTAGCAGTCTTATCAACTCTTAAGATCTAGTGCGGCGTGAGTACGACCGCCCGTACATCGCGCCCCGGAAG
>CAZJTF010000053.1:0-23772 GCA_964548565.1 uncultured Planctomycetales bacterium
GCCCTCGTGGTGCTCTGTCTTGGGGCTGTGCACGATGAATCGCCCCGCGTCCCAGTCCACATCCCCCCAGCGCAGGGCAAAGACCTCGGAGGGGCAGCGCAGGCCGCCGTATCGGGCTAGGGCGATGATGCACCTCCACTCCGCATCAGGAGCCTGATCCATCACCTTGCACATCAACTCGCGCGTGACGAAGTGCTTGCGCGCCTCGTTTTCCTGATGCCCGGCCTTGATGCCAGCAAACGGATTCTCGCTTGCGAGCTTCCATCGCAGCGCCCGCTTCCACATGGTGCGGGCAGCAATGACACGCCGGGCGATCGTCGCGGGACTCAGCTTTTCGTGCGAAGCCAGCCAGGCTCGCCACTCGTCCGCGTCGGCCTCGTGAATGTCCTTCATCGCCCGGGCCGTGCCGAAATATGTTTCCAGGTTCCGCCGCGTGTGCCCGTAGAACGTGCGGGTTGCGGGCTTGGCGGCCATTGCACCCATGTACCGCGCGAGGAAGGCGCCCAATGTCATAGACGCCAGCCCCACACCATCAGCAAGCCCCGCCGCGCGCAGTCGCGCCAACATGGTCTCATCCAGCCCAGCGAGCCAACAGGATACTTCGGCGTCGTGGGGCCGGTTCGCCAGCCGATCCGCCAGGATGGCTTCTACCTTGTCGAGCCATGTCCGGGCGACGTTGGCTCGGGCGGCATCGCACCGGCCGGCGCGTCGTACTTCAGGCGTGCGCCCTCCGCAGTCAGCCCGATACCCTTCGCCTGTACGGCCGTCAGTAGGTCGGTGGCGGTCATGGTTTCCCTCGGCATGACATATCCCCTCCGCCGAAGCCCACGTTTTCCGCTGTTCTCCGTCTATGCCCCATAGACACCCCCTCCCCGTTGTCTCGCCAGGAGTTCCCCTCCCGGTCGCAGCTCTCCACGTTCCCGGGCTTCCCTCAGACTCGACGAAGTTCTGCCCGCGTTGATGGCAGGTTTCGGCGAGGCTGGTGAGGATCTCCCAAGTCTGCTTGCCGCGCGGCGTCTTGTTGCCGCAGGAGAGCTTGCGGGCGATCACCGCAGCAGGGAGCGATCGCTCCGCACGGTTGTTGGTCGCTTCCAGCGACGGATCGTCCATGAAGGTGAACAGATGTCGGCGTTTGCGGATGCGTTCAGCGACCTTGGCGGCTCCGAGCGGCGGTGTGGTTTGCTGAAGGAGTTCGTCGGCCCGATCCTCCAGGTACCGGCGCTTCCGGTCCCATTCAGGAGGCGGAAGATCGCTACGCAGGGTGTGCAGGAGCGTGGCTCCGCGTAGCAGGCCGCGAAGTTTGACCAGATAGTCTGAAGGTTCCTCCTCATGGGCTCTCGAGATGGCCTGAACCGCAAGGGTGTCCGCCACGAGGCGGCTCGAAGCACCGGCAGAAGTCCGCCGAGGCCGTAGGAGCGGCGTGCGTACCGCCGCGAAGGCCGAACAGAGTGAGTCGAACCGGCGCTGAGCATTCGATGTCCGAACGAGGCGCAGGAAAGAAGGCTGGGATGCCGGAGCAGTCCCGGGAAGCAAGCGGCGGAACCGCCCAGCGCCCGGGGCCGGCGCGCCAAGCGGACGCGGTATGCGAGGAGCACGTCGGGGGCCGATGCCGGGCAACGCTGGAGGAGGTGTTATGTCGTGACAACATGCCCAAGGCCCACCAGCGGGTGATGCGCAATCGCGGGGCGCCAGCAACTGGACCGGTGGATTCGTCGGAAGCTGCGTGCCACGCTGTGGCGGCAATGGAAGCGACCACCGACCCGGGCACGAGAGCTGATTCGCAGAGGGCTGGATCGGCAACGAGCCTGGCTCTCCGCGAACAATGGCCGGGGTCCGTGGCGTAATGCGGGAGCCTCCCACATGAACCATGCGGTCACCACGCGATACCTGCGGGCATGCGGTCTCGTCAGTCTTCTGGCGTATGCTAAGCAGTCGGTGCATTCACCCTGAACCGCCGTATACGGAACCGGGCGTTCGGTGGTGTGGGAGGACGGCGGGGGCAACCCC
This sequence comes from uncultured Planctomycetales bacterium, assembly GCA_964548565.1. Classification (GTDB taxonomy): domain Bacteria; phylum Planctomycetota; class Phycisphaerae; order UBA1845; family PWPN01; genus CAYLLT01. Next base: position 2,008 of record CAZJTF010000053.1, read on the forward strand.
GCCTCCTACCCGAGAAACTCTCCGGTGGCCAGGTCGATCGTCTCGATCGCGTTGCCCTCGAACCGGTTATTCACGAAGGCAAACAGCGTCCGGCGGTCCGGTAACCGGGCGCGAATCAGGTCCGTCAGTTCGGCGCGGCCCTCGGGGTACGGATCCTGGATCCGCTCATACGGCGCGAACTGCTCGACGGCCTCCTGGTAGTTGCGACCGGGTTTGAGCAGAAAACGGGCTACGGCGTGCGGAGCCGTGAACGTCCGCTCCAACCGCACCTGCTCGGCGATCGTCGGCATCCGGGTCCAGCTGTTGAAGCAGTGCGCGACGCGGTGTTCGCGCAGGCAATTCAGGTAGGGGCTGTCCGGCTGCAAGAACTCCGGATTCCGCACCTCGACCGCCATGTCCAAACGCTCTACGGGCAGTTGAGAGAGCATCTGGTCGAGTCGGCGCGTGAATTGCCGCGGGTCGCGCATCGGTCCGTGGTGAAACGTACCGAACTGGAAGACGAGGGGGCCGAGCTTCTGGCGGTACGGTTCGAGCAGGTCCAGCAATTGGTCGCGGACGATCGATGCGTCGAGGAAGTGCCCGTTTTCGGTTCCCGCGCGATTCCCGTAGCGGGGCAGGCGTGGAAAACGTTCAACAGTGATGTCTTCCGGCACCTTCAGTGCAAATCGGAATTCGTCCGGCACCTGCGCGAACGTTTTCGCCCATGCTTCGGCGGTGGGAAACTGGTAGAAAGCGAAATCGCCGCATACCGTTGGAAAGACGGCGGCATATTCGGCCAGGCACTCGTCGTTGAACTTTCTCGCCGAAAACCGGCCCCGTGACTGGTACCGTTCGAGGTTATAGATCCGCCCGAGCCAGCCCGGGTACTTCCAACTCGACGTGCCGATGTAAATCCGCTGTGCCGCCAGCTTTCGCATCCGGTTGGCCAGTGCGGTTGCACCCGCCAGGAATTGCACCGGAGGAGGCCCCGCCTGCATGGCCCAGTCAAACGCCAGTTGCTCATCAGCCATCTGTCTTTCCCTGTGATTTCAAGTGATTTTAGTGGCAGGGTGGGCGACCTTGAAGTTCGGTTTTTGTCAGGTATACTCTTTGAAGTCGTTAGACGGGGGGCCCGCATTGGATGTTTGGCGGGCGGGAGTCATGGAGAGCATTCCAGCGCGCCTCGTTCAGCGGGGAAATGGGGTAAACGGCGTCAATCGACCCGGCCGCGGCCCTTCCTCGCACGATGGCGCCGGGCCGGGTGATTTACCGAGCATTGTCGCGGGCAGTCCGGATCTTGCGGCGACCGGCTGTGTCCGTTTGGATCCGGCAGCCGTCCTGCGGGCGACCGCACGCAGCTTCGCTCTCCGCGTCCGGGGCCAGTCCATGGTGCGGGCGGATATTTTCGACGGCGACATTGTTGTCGGCGAGTTTACGCCGGAAGCCCGTCCGGGCGCGATCGTGGTCGCCCTGGTGGACGGTGAGTCCACACTCAAGCGTCTGGCGAGCCATCGCGGGCAACTGCAACTCGTCTCGGAAAATCCCAACTGCCCTGACCCCGTTCCGCTGACGGAAGTCGTCATCCAGGGAATCGTGCACACCGTCATCCGGCAGGTGCGTTGATGGTGCTCTGTTCAACACGCGCCACGAGCCACGGCGGGCGCTGCACAAGGGTGGGTTGCGTCGAAACCGCTGCTGCACCCGGGAGCTGACAACGGGACAACGGAAAGCCGAGAACCGAAGCCATGCATCCCTCCATTCTTCATCTCGATGCCGACGCCTTCTTCGCCTCGGTGGAACAGGCGGCGGACAGGCACCTGCGCGGCAGGCCGGTGGTGGTTGGAGGGCTGCATCGCGGGATCGTCGCGTCCGCGAGCTACGAAGCCCGCCGATATGGTATCTACACCCCGATGCCGATCAGCGCCGCCCGGCGGCTCTGCCCGAATGTGATTGTTGTTCCTGTCCGCTTTGACCTCTACGAGCAGTTTTCCGCAAATATCTTCGGCCTGGCGGAGGAGATGACCCCGCTCGTCGAAAAGCAGGGAGTGGACGAGGGATACCTCGATATGACGGGCACCGTCGGGTGTCTCAAGAGAGAGCCGGAACAGGCGGCCGAGAAACTGCGGCGCGACGTCAAGAGCTGGCTCAAGGTAACCATCTCGCAGGGGCTGGCCCGCACCAAGCTCCTCAGCCAGATCGCCAGCAAGCGGAATAAACCCGACGGCCTGACGGTGATTCCGCCGCAGCCGGAGCAGGAGATCGCGTTCCTGCATCCGCTGCCGGTCCAGTGGCTGCCGGGGATTGGTCCTGCAGCGGCGACGCTGCTGAACTCGGCCGGCCTGACACGGATCGGCCAGGTGGCCGACATGCCGATGGACTGCCTGAGCGATCTTGTCGGGTCCGCCGCTCTGCAGCTCCGTGATTTTGCCCGTAACATCGACAATCGGCGGGTGGTCCCCACGCGCCCGGAGGCTCTGTCGTATGGCCACCAGGAGACCTTCCAGGAAGACACGACGGACGTCGCCCTGATCGATGCGACGCTTCGCAAGCTGGCGGATGAGGCGTTCGTGCGCCTGCGTGCGGACGGCAAACAGATGCGCACGGTGACAGTCAAAATCCGCTATACCGACATGGACGAGCACCAGGGGCAGCTGAGCCTGCCTGAGCCGACGGACGTGGAGGCGCAGGTCTATCCGCTGCTCTCACGCCTGCTGCAGCGGCTGTGGGACCGCCGGGTGCGCCTGCGGATGGTGCAGGTGAAACTTTCGAATATCTACAGCGGTTTCAGCCAGCTCGACCTGTTCGGAGTTCGGCAGAAGCAGCATGATCTCGCGTTAACCTGCCAGGCCATCCGTGACCGGTTCGGCACGCGCGGCCTCATGCGGGCGCACGACTGGGTGCTGGAGCAGCGGACAAGCCGCAATGAGCAGGCAGCAGAGGGCCAACAGGGCGGACGGCAGGGCTATGTCTTTGCGCGGGGATAGCGAAGACGCTCTTCGTGCGAGCCCCGAACATCGATCGCGTGACAGCAACGCGGCGGCCGAGAGCTGAGAGCTGCCATGTACATCTCTCTCCACAACCGATCGGCGTATTCATTCGGGTCCTCGCTGATCATGCCGCAACAGCTCGCGATTTTCGCGGACTACTACAAAATGCCCGCGGTTGCGCTGACCGACCTGGCTGGTTTGTACGGTGCAGTGACGTTCCAGCAGATGTGCGAGGAAGTGGGAGTGAAGCCGATCTTCGGCGCGGAGCTGCCGATAGCGGTTCAGGTTTCGCACGCCCGGGGAGCATCGGATTCGGACGGAAATTGTATCCCGGCAGCGCTCCTGGCGATGAGCCTGCGGGGTTACGGCCATCTTTGCCGGTTGATCTCGCGTCATCACGTGGAAGGGCGTCCGCTACGGACGAACGAGTTGACTGAAGGGGCGGAGGGGCTGATCTGCATTCTGGGATCGGCTGCAGTGAATGGCTGCGAAAAGAGATCCTCAAACCAGCTGCATACGGCAATCGGAAATCTGCGAGGGGCCTTCTGCCATCGACTGTACGTGGAACTGGCCCTTCATCGGGGGGAAGACCTGCCGATCCATCGCAAACGCGCACAACTCGCTGACGAACTCGGCATTCCAGTCGTCGCGACCGGCGAATCCCGATGCCTCCGGCGGGATCAGCAGCTCACACTCCGGGCGCTCTCGTCCATTGGCACGCTGACGCTCCTTGACGCGCCACATCCGGACAAGCCGGAGGGCCACTGGCACCTGCGCTCACCTGAGGAAATGGAGCGGCTGTTTCAACGACGCCCGGATGCCCTGGCAAACACCTTTCGGATCGCCGAGCAGTGCGACGTCCGGCTGGATCTCGATCACAACCGCTTCCCGTCCTACGCACCGCCCGACGGGCGGTCTTCCATGCAGTATCTGCGGGAGCTCTGTGTGGCCGGGTGCCGACGGCGCTATCTCGAGGATCCGCCGCAACGGGGCATCGGCGGCACGCGTCCCGCGTTCGATGACGTTCTGCGCCGGCTGGATCGCGAACTCGCGATCATCGACCAGGTCCACTACGCCGAGTACTTCCTCGTCTTCCAGGAGATCGTCGAATACTGCCGCAGCCGTGGCATCGCGACGCTGGCCCGCGGTTCGGCGGCCGACTCGCTCGTCTGCTACGCGCTGGGTGTCAGCCATGCGTGCCCGTTCCGTTTTGATCTGCCGTTCGACCGCTTTGTCAATCCGGAACGCGCAAAGTTCAGCAAGATGGCGGATATCGACCTCGATCTGCCTTGGGACCAGCGCGACGAGGTGATCCGGTGGGTTTATACGCGGTGGGGTGATGATCACGTTGCGATGATCGGCGCGACGAATACATTTCATGCTCGCGCGGCCGTGGCGGAACTCGGTAAGGTCTTCGGACTGCCCGCCCACGAGGTGCACCGCGCCACGAAGCTCCTGCCGTACACCAGTGCATGGAAACTGCCGGAAGTTATCACCCGCTCGCCCGAGGCACGCGATCTGCCGACGCAGGAGGAGCCATACCGCACGATTCTCGCGATGGCCGGCGAGTTGGAGGGCCTGCCGCGGCACTGGTCGATGCATCCCTGCGGCCTGGTTGTCTCACCGGAACCCATGACGGACCTGGTCCCCGTGCAGCCGTCGCCGAAAGGACCGCTCGTTGCCCAATACGAGATGGATCCCATCGAGGATCTGGGCTTCGTCAAGATTGACCTGCTCGGACAGGCCGGGCTGTCCGTCCTCAGAGACAGCGTCGCGGAGGTCGAGCGGACAGATGGAGTCTGGATCAACCTGGACCGTGATGTCGACTACTCCGATGCCGCCACATGGGACCTGATCGCCGACGGCGAGGCACGCGGAGTCCACCACATCGAATCACCGGCGATGACGAGCCTGCTTGTGGAGTGCAACTGCCGGGATATCGACTGCCTGACGACAATTGTGGCGATCATCCGGCCGGGCGCGGCCAATCAGGGGAAGAAAGAGCAGTTCGCGCGCCGCTACCAGGGCCTCGATCCGCCGGAATATGCCCATCCGTCCGTCGTCCCGGTCCTCGAAAAGACGTTCGGCCTGATGGTGTTCGAGGAGCACATCCTGCAGATCGCGGTGGAGTTCGCCGGTATGAATCTCGGTCGCGCCGATGTGCTCCGTCGGGCACTCAACAAGGAAAATCGCCCGCTGATCGTCGAAATGAAGGCCGAATTCCACGCCAGTGCACTCCTGCGCAGCCGCACAGATGCGGAGATCGACGCCGTCTGGAGCCTGGTTGAAGGATTTGCGGGGTTCATGTTCAACAAGGCCCACTCGGCGGAGTATGCGGTGGAGGCATTCCAGGGAGCCTGGCTCAAACTTCGCCGCCCGGCGCACTACCTGGCGGCCATCCTGTCAAATTACCGCGGGTTTTACGCCAATTCGCCGACGTTGCCGCAGATCCTCTATGTGATGGAAGCGCTGCGCCGGGGGATCGCGCTGTGGGCGCCCTGCATCAACCGCTCGCGTCGGCGGTTTGCCGTGGAATACAGCGTGAACGAAACGCCCGTTGAATTGACCACCGCACACCGCCTTTTGGAATCCATCAGGATTCCCATCTCGCACATTCACGGCTTGTCGGAGGCTCTGGCGGAGCGCTGGTGGTCCGAGCGGCAGGCGGCGTCGTTCACCTCTCCAGAAGACTTTCTCCGGCGGTGCCGCCCGGGGGAGGCCGAAGTGCAGGCGTTGCTCGATGCCGGGGCCTTTGACATCTTCGGCGAGTCCCGCCCGGCGATGTTCTGGCGGATGCGCCGGGCCTTACGATCGACTGCCGCAGGGACACGGAGCTTGCTGATCGCTGCAGATCTCCCGCAGTGCGCGTTCATCCCGGTCCAGTTGACCGATCCTTCGCCCCGCGACATCGCACGCCGCGAGATGGACCTGCTCGGGTTCCCGCTACGTCAGGATCCCCTCACATATCTGGGTACGGACGACAAAGGCCGCACGATCGACTGGTCGCGTTACGTTCCCGTCAGCCGGCTTGCGGAGCATAGAGGTCGTCGTGTCACCGTGTGCGGCCTCATGGTCGCGGACCGCATCAATGCGACGCTCCGGGGTGACCTGATGAAATTCGTCACGCTGGGCGATCGCACCGGCTTTGTCGAAACCGCCCTTTTCCCGGGCGCATACCGGCGATTTGGCTACCTCACCGTCTCCAATCCCGTCCTGGCGGCCACCGGCACGGTCCAGGCCTTCGATAATGGGCGCGGGGTCACACTTCGCGTTGAACGCGTCACCATCCCTGAGAAAGCGGCTGCCGCCGCGCATGCCTGATTTTGCCAAACCAGCGGCAGCCGGGCGCCGACATACAGGACGGATGCTGAATGTCCGCGCGGCGCAGGTCCGCTAACGGGGCAGTGAAGGGATGTGCGATGAGCCGGCAGAAGGATGTGCTGACAACAGGCGATGTGGCCCGCATCTGTAAGGTGGCGCCGCGCACCGTGTCAAAGTGGTTTGATACCGGCCAATTGCGTGGTTATCGGATCCCCGGCAGCAAGGATCGCCGCATTCCGCTGCAGCAGTTGATCCGATTCATGCGCGCCCACGGTATTCCGCTGAACGGACTCGATACCGGCCAGACGCGCGTGCTCATTGTCGATGGTGATCGCGAGCTGACTGCATTGCTGCAGCGCAGCCTCACAGATTCCGGCGGCTATGAGGTGGAAGTTGCCGAATCCCTCTTCGAAGCAGGTGCCGCAACCGAACGTCTGCGTCCATCACTCATGCTGATCGACACGGACCTGCCAGGGCTGGATCCCGCGTCGCTGCGGCGGTACTTCACGACCCGGACGGAGTTCCAGGGAACGCGTCTCATTGCCACGAGCGCGTCTCTGACCGATGCGGATCGGGAGGTTCTTCGACAGCAGGGTTTCACCGCGGCAGTCGCCAAGCCATTCAGCATTCGCCAACTCGCTGATGTCTTCGAAGCCGCGCTCACGAGCAGTGAATGACGTCTTTCGTGAAGCCGCGCAGCGCGGGCGCCGACTTTCGTCATCTCCTCAATCAGTACACGGGAACTGCGGGAGCAGCCGCAGCGGTGGACACGCGCGAGCCGGTCATTGCGGAGACCGTCAGCAGCCATGCCAGAACCGCGGCGCCACCCTGATCACGCGCCAGACCGCCCGCCTGCAGCGCGTTCAAGCATCCACCCGTCTCAACACACACGAGTGAACGGCCGGCCGTATTCGAGCCCGTAAACCATCGGGCGGCGGTTGCGGCGTACCCGGCGTAATGATCGGATCCACTGATGTGAGCAGCGGTCTGCAGCATTTCCACCATCGAGCAGACTTCGTCCGGCAGCTGGTCATGGATGGGACGAGGGGTGCTGTGCTGCCAGGCACCGATCGACCCGACGGGAGTGTGCTGATCGCCTTCGAAGAGCTGTGCGACCAGGAAATCCGTCGTCACCCTCGCCACGGATGCGAACTGTCGGCGCTCCAGCAGTTCCGACGCCAGCCAGAGGGCTTTGGGGATCACGGCGGCGCCGCTCGTCCAGTGCGACTCGAACCACTCCCAGTCGCCGCAACGTGTCGGGTAATAGCAGTCGTCCGTGAGGTATGCGGCAAGCTTGTCGGCACAGGCAAGATCGCGTCCCGGGTCGGCGGATCGGAGCTGCGCGATCGCCACTAACCAGTTGCCAGCGGCAACCGGCGTCAAGTCGACTGTCGCAAGGGGAAGCAGCTGGCGCCACCAGCCGGCCGCGCCCAGCCGGATCTGGATCGGAAGCTCCGAGACGATAACCGCCGCCAGGGCACGCGCCAGGCGGGACTGAACGACTGCATCGTTGCCGTCGTCGCGGAATCGGCCCGCGGCGCTGCAGCTGTGATGGACACGGCCATCGGGCATACGCATCCGAAGGAGGTACGCATAGTAGATTCGCGCGAGGCCCTTCAGGAGAGGCGCATCCACGGTGTCGCTGGCCTGGGCGCAGAGCCGCAATGCATCGGCGTTCTGCACGGTGACATATCCGCGCGAGCGGTCCGGGCAGTCGGCGATCGCGGCCTGCAGAAGTCCACGGGGGTCGGTCAGGCGACGCAGGTGCTCCAGACGGGCGGTCATGATGTGGGGCATGAACTCGGTCTCCAGCTCAGTTGGCACAGGTGTGAGAGCCACGCCCGGGGGACGCCGGCTCATAGGAGGCTATTCGGACGTTGGGAAGGGCGGGTTGAGCTGAAAACCGGACGTTTCTGAAGATGGTACCCCTGTGCCGCGCCCAGTCGGTCTCGTGCTGCCGAATGAAGAGACGGGTCCCGACGGCTACGCGCCGCGAGCGAGGCGAAGCACCTCGTCAACCAGCCGTCGGATGCCCTCAAAGACCTCGGCCGGACCCTTGCCGAGCATGTACGCCGGTGTGGAGACGACGCGGTGCGCCTCGTCAGTGACGGCGGAGGCACAGCTGGACTCGACATGCCGCACCCCCATTTTCTCGAGGGCGGCTGCTGTCTCCGCATCGCGGCCGATCGTGAGCCGGGCGGCCAACTTGCGGTTGCCCAGGATTCGTGCCAGGAGGGCGGGTGCGATGCAGATAGCACCGATCGGCTTACGTGCGGCAAGCATTTCGGATGCCAGACGCTCCACCTCCGGGTGCACCCGGCAGTCCGCTCCCTTCGACGCGAAGTCGCAGAGGTTGGTAGCCGCACCGAATCCGCCGGGAAGGATCAGCGCGTCCAGCACGTCCGCCTTGACCGTCGCCAGGTCGGCGATGTTGCCACGGGCGATGCGGGCGGATTCGACGAGGACGTTCCGCGTCTGGGCGGCGGCGCGCTGTCCGGTCAGGTGATTGACGACCGCCGCCTGCTCCAGATCAGGTGCGCAGCAGACTGCCTGCGCTCCGGCCTGGTCCAGGGCCAGCAGGGTAAACACCGACTCGTGAATCTCGGCCCCGTCCTTGAAACCGCAGCCCGACAGGCAGATTCCGACGCGTGTCATGATCGAGACCTCCGCTGAAACCGAAACATGCCAGGATTCTACGGCCATTTTTATCGGAACGGCAAGCTGGATGCGTGCCGCAGGGCAGGGATTGAGCTCTTATCGGAAGGTGCAAGTCGCTGCCAGAATCTCGCGGAGGATTGTTTCTTACAGTATTAAGTCGCCGGGCGGCACACACGATATCACCCGGGATAGCGATATCGGTCTGGAGGCGCGCGCCTGCACCGCGCGCCCCACTGGGATGGTCTGCCCATGACGTCAAACTGGGGACGGTGGTTACGAGGCAACGGCGACGTGGTTCCGCCGTGGCTGGGGCTTTCGCTGGCGGCGCTGTACCTGGCAGCGGTGGCGGGTGTCTGGGCCGCGGCCATCCACACTCAGCGCCAGCAGCTGTTCGAACAGCACATCACGGATGGCGCCCGCTGGGTGGAGACCCTCGCGCGCAACGTTGAGCAGGAGGATCAAGCCCCCGCCCTGCAGCATGCGCTTCGACGCACAGCCCGCGAGGAAGGCGTGCGCTACGCCGCGATCGTGACGCCGGCAGGGACGGCGATGATGCACTCGGACGCGACGGTTACCGGCCATGTCATGCCGGAAGTCTCCTGGCGGGGTTCCGATCCCGCGCCCGTGCGCGTCGGTACGTCGGGACTCGCCGAAGGAGGCGTCATCCTTGCGACGCGCGTCCGTCTGTCGGATCCGGTGCAGTCCGCGGCCGAGCTCTGGGTCGCCCTCGACCCGCCACGCCTCCCCTGGACACAGTCCGACCTCATCCTCTGGTCGGGTTACGTCGTCATTTCCGTCATGGGGTTGTACCTGCTGATCTACCGGCTCTTCCGGCGCTCAGTGCAGCCGCTGGACGTGATCCGAAAACGGCTGATCGGCTGCCGCGAGCCTGTGGTGGAACGCATCCTGGCGCTCCGCCTGAATGATTCGTTCGACCAGATTTCCACCTCTTGGAACCAGCTCATCGAATTCGTTGCTGAAACGCAGGAGCAGCTCCGCAAGTCGAAGCTCGCGGCCGACGTGACCGGCGCAATGGACGGCTACCGTTCGGAGCGTCTGACCGGGATCCTGATGCAGATTCCGTTCGGCGTGCTCGTCGTCGAAGACACCGGGCAGGTGTCATTCGCGAATCGCGCCGCCGCCGGCCTCCTTGGCACGGGCGACGCACTGGAAGGAGCGGAGATCGCTCAACTGCTGGAAGAACCGCTGCGTCTGTCGCTGCTGAGCGGCACCGAGGGCGGTCGCTCTGCCTCGGGAGGGGGTCGATGGACGGACCACACGTTCAAGCGACCCCATGGCGAAGTCACGTTGCGCTTCTGGTCCAGCCCCGGTGAAGCGGGTGAGCACATCATCTTCGCGCAGGACATCACACAGGCGAAGGAGGCAGAACGAGCACGCGACCAGTTCCTCTACCACGTCACGCACGAGCTGCGGACGCCGCTCACGAACATCCGCGCGTATGCGGAGACGCTGTCCGAGGGCGTCATCGACGACCCGCAGACGATCCGCGAGTGCTACAACGTGATCATGGGGGAGACGCAGCGTCTCAACCGCCTCGTCGAAGACATTCTGAACGTGTCCCAACTCGAGGTCGGCACCGCGCGACTCGACGTCGGCCACGTGGATTTCGAACGGCTGCTGCGCACGGTCGTGCAGGACACGCAGGGCAAAGCCGACGCCCGGAATATCGACCTGGTGCTGAATCTGCCGGCAAAGATGCCGCGGGTCCGTGGCGACAAGGAACGGCTGGCCGTAGTACTCACCAACCTGGTGGGAAATGCCATCAAGTACACACCCGAAGGGGGACGCGTGGACGTGCGGTGCGCCGCCGAGAGCGGGCGCGTCCGTGTGACCGTCACGGACACCGGGATCGGGATCAAACCGGAAGACCAGGAAAAGATCTTCGAAAAGTTCTACCGCGTGAACGACGACCGCGTCAGCGCCATTCCGGGCACCGGGCTCGGCCTGGCGATCGTCAAGGAGACGGTTCGCCTGCATGGTGGCGCCGTTTTCGTGGAAAGCACCCCGGGGCAGGGTTCGACATTCACAGTGACGCTGCCGGCCCTTGATCTGGACGAGAGTTCAAATGCCAGGCGGCCGCAGGCCGCGGTCGCTGCAGGAGAGGCACACTGATGGCTCGCATTCTTGTGGCGGAAGATGACCGTCATATCAGTCGCGTGATCGCCCTGTGGCTCCAGCGGCATGGGCACCAGGTCATTGCCGCGTTCGACGGGGTACGGGCACTTGAACTGGTGCGGTCAGAACGTCCCGACCTCCTCGTCACGGACGTCAACATGCCCGGAATGGATGGTTTGGATCTCATCGAAACAGTCCATGCGGAATCCCTGCTCAAGCACGGATCTATTGTACTGACGTCGCGGTGCGACCAGATGGAGATCGAAGCCCGTGCCGCCGGGCTCGGAGCGACCGTGCATCCGAAGCCGTTCAGCCCGCTGCACCTTACTGAGGCGATTGAGCGGGCTCTTCAGACCACAGCTCCGGGCGTGGGATCCCCGACGGCTGAACCGAGTTGTGCGAGCGTGTGATATGGCTGAATGCGTCGTTCAACAGTCCGCCCACGGGGTGAGATCTGCAGAGCCGTGGTCCGTCGGCGTCTTCGCGCCGGTGGGAGCGGTGATGCCGGCCGCGTGCCTGCGGAATTGCCTCCGAGGCAATCCGGACCTCGCACGCAGCCACGGGTGCGCGCTCGTCCGACTCCTGGCTGTTCGTCAACGGATGCACACGCCCTCGCCGTTACCGCCCGAAGCGGATGTCCCCGAGGTTTGTGAACGCGGGTACAGACTGTGGCTGACGCCGTCAAACGACACGAGCGAGCCGGACGTGATGGTGCTCCGCCGGTCTGCAGATGGCGACGCAGAGGACGGCACAATTGACGGCGCGCTGCGGACACTCCGTAGCACGGCCATCGAGAACTGGCGACTCACCCAGGAAACTGACGGACTCGCCAGCGAAGTGCTGCGCAGCTACGAGCAGATCAATCTGATCTTCGACGTCAGTGCCGAAATCGCGATTCTGAACGACGCGAGTGAAGTCCGGCAGATGCTGCTCACGAAGCTGCGGCACTTGTTCGACGCGGATGCCGTTTACTTCGTGTCCGGTGAAGAGGACGTGTTGAAAGTTGTCACGCGGGACGGGCGGGTCACCCGGACCTGGCTTTCGGCAGCCCGTCACCCCGCCGCGCCGGCATGTCCGGAGCTCTCGCTGCCGGCTGAATTCGAACAGGCGCGCGAGCGGCTGCAGGAATCGCGACGCGTCCTCGTGTGTTCGGACAATCCGGCGCTCGAGCAGACCGGCCACGGCACATCGATGTGGGGGCCGCTCAACGACGGCACAGCACAGTTTTCCATTGTCGGCATCGTGCGGCGATCGTCCCCGTTCGTTGCTGGTGACATGCTCGTGCTTGATTCGGCGCTCACCTATGGCAGCCACATCCTGAGCAACCTGCGTCTGGTTGAGCAGCTGAAACGGACCAGTTTTGAGGCCGTGCGCGCGCTGGTGAACGCGATCGATCAAAAAGACAACTATACGTCCGGCCACTCCGAACGTGTGGGATTCCTGGCGAAGATCACCGGCCAGCACCTGGGACTCCCTGCCGTGAAACTGCAGGAACTCGAGTGGGCCGGCCTGCTGCACGATGTCGGCAAGATTGGCATTCCCGAACGCGTCCTGAACAAGCCGGGCAAGCTCACGGAGGAGGAGTTTTCGCTCATCCGCCAGCATCCAGCCCGCAGCTTCGAAGTGCTGCGCCCCGTTGCCTCCCTGGAACCTGTTCTCGAGGCGGTGCTCTATCACCACGAGAATCCGGACGGCAGCGGCTATCCCAAGGGGCTCCGTGGCGATGAGATCCCGCTGAGCGCGCGCATCGTGCACGTCGTCGACGTGTTCGACGCGCTTACGTCGACTCGATCGTATCGCAGCGCATTCAACGCGGAACGTGCCATCACGCTGCTGCGCCAGGATGCAGGAACCAAGCTCGACGCGCAGATCGTCGACGCGTTCGTCGCTGCCTGGCGAAACCTGCCGACGACGCACCCGGAGCAGTACCGCCGCTGGTTTCATGCCTGCACGGAGGTTGCCGAATGACCCGGGAGCGCACCTCATTGTCATCCCAGAGCATTGCGGGCGCGGTCGTCACGCTTTTCGGTGCGTGCATTGCTGGGGTGTCCACGCCGATCAGCGTCGGCCATTGGGTCGGCGCGGCGGCGATGATCCTGGGGCTTGTAGCCACCCTGCGTGGGATCTGGGTCAATTCGCAGGTCCTTGTGGTCTCGGGTGGAACCACCGGAGGAAGTGGAAACGTGACGGAACCCGGATTCAATCATGCCCCTCAACGGACCATGCCAACGCCCCCCCATGATCCCGTGGCCGGGCCGACGTCCTCGGGCGTCTCAAGCTCCTTCGTTCGGTGGCTGCGGCGACGGGATCACGCATCGCCGCTCTGGTCTGATTTTGACCGATGGCTGCGGGACGTTTTGCACCAGACGGTCGGCGCGCGTCGTGTCCGCATTTGGAGGGTCACGCAGGACGACTTCAGGCTTGTTCCGCTGAGCGACGATGCCGGCGAGGCGGTGGTGTTCGGTAGTTGTGTGCCGGGACTGCTGCGGCACGTCATCGCTGAAGCCGTTCCCTTCGTTCGTACCGATTCTGCACACGCACCGCACGTGACCTCACTCGCGAAGGAGTGGTCCGAGCAGCAATCAGGCGGCGGGGCACGTCTTCCATGCAACCTCCCGGACTGGATTGTGCCGCTCGGAGAGCCATCCGGGGGTGTCCTCGTCGTCGGCGAGCTTGCCCAGCCGCCTGGTGCGACCGACCTCCATGCACTCGCCGACGTGCTGCAGATCTGCTGGTGCCATGTGATCCAAAGCGAGGCGCTTGCTCTCGCTGAACGGACCGACCGCGTCTCCGGTGTCTTGAACCGGATTGATCTCGCCCGGCGCGCGGACGAGGTTCTCGCGCAGTCCGAAGCGGATGGTGAGCCGGCAGCCGTGCTCGCGCTTGCGATCGAGGGGATCCGCCGCCTTGACGACACCGGTGAATGGGAACTGCGCGACTGGGTTATGGAACAGATCGGTGCCGAGATGGCGCGGCGTCTTCGCAGCGACGATCTCGTCGGGCGATTCAGCGATGACCGTTTCGTGGCCGTTCTGCGCCGGCTCGATCTGCCGCTGGGACAGGTGATCGCGCGCAAGCTCGTGACGGGCGTGCGGGAGCGGCTCCGTCAGCGGCCGCACGCCTGCGAGAGCCTTTGCGTGCGCTGCGGCCTGACGGATGCGGCCGGTGGCCTTGCCGCCGCACTTGCCCGCACCTTCGAGGGACTTCAGCAGGCTCGGCACGGCTCAAAGGAACTCGAGGTGGTGCCGGCGGCGATGTACCAGGAGGCGTGCCTGTGAAGATCGACGTCCAGAAACTCGGGAGCGTGACGGTCATCTCACCACGGGCCGCGATCACGCAGGGCGAAGTGGACGAATTTGCGAGTGTTCTCGAGGAGTATCGCCGCAAGACCAACGGACGGTTCGTGCTGGAAATGTCGCAGGTTCCGTTCCTCGACAGTCGCGGGATCGAAGTGCTGTGGGATCTGGCGGACACACAGCGTGCTGCGGGTCAGACAGCCAGACTCGCCGCCGTACCGGAACTGTGCCGTGAAATCTTCGAGTTGACAGGCATTGGGCCGCACCTGGACCTGTTCGATACGTCCGAAAGTGCCGTGAGGAGCTTCCTGTAAACCATGCTTGCCGGCGGAAACAAACTTGGGCAGAGCCTGATCGAAGCGGGGCAGATCACCGAAGACGATCTGAACCGCGCGCTGTCGCAGCAGAAGCAGACAGGCGAGAAACTCGGCGAGACGCTCGTCAATCTCGGAATCCTGTCGCAGTCCACGCTTGTCAAGACGCTGGCGGCCCGTCTGGGGGTGCCCGGAACGTATCTGCGGCACGGATTGATCGACCCCGCCATCGCGCGACTGGTGGACCGCGACGACGCCGAACGCCTCAAGGTCCTGCCAATGTTCAAAGTCCGCGGCCGGCTCATCGTCGCCATGGCTGAACCGCAGAACCTGCCGGCGATCGACCGGCTTGCCTCGATCACGGGGTGCGAGATCCAGCCGATCCTCGCCCTGGAGGGCAACATCCGGGAATTCGCGCAGAAGTACCAAACTGAGGAGGTGGCGGTCGACGAGTTCCTCGTCTCGCTCAAGGAGAGCGATGTTGAAGTTGTCGAACGCGAGAGTGTTGACGATTCGCAGATCACCGATCTTGACCGGATGGTCGAGGGCAGCCCGATCATCAACCTCGTGAACCTGGCTCTCCTTTCCGCCATCCGCGACGGCGCGAGCGACATCCACATCGAGCCTGACCGCAAGAAAACGCGGATCCGCTACCGCATTGACGGCGTGCTGCGTGAGCTCATGAGCCCGCCCGCCGGCATGCACGCCGCGATCGTGTCCCGCGTGAAGGTGATCGGCAAAATGGACATTGCCGAAAAACGTCTCCCGCAGGAGGGGCGCGTCCACATCGTCGCCGAAGGGCGCGAGATCGACCTCCGCGTCTCCAGCATGCCGACGATCCTGGGCGAGAAGATCGTGCTGCGCATCCTCGACAAGGCGAGCCTGCACCACGAGCTTGAAAAACTGGGCTTCCGGACGGAAAGCCTCGAAGTATTCCGTCGGATGCTGCTGCGTCCCCATGGGATCGTGCTGGTGACCGGTCCGACCGGCAGTGGAAAGACGACGACGCTCTATTCCGCGCTCGATCTGCTGCGGACAGGCGAACGCAACATTGTGACCGTCGAGGATCCGGTCGAGTACCAACTCGACATGATCAACCAGATCCAGGTGCACGATGCTGTGGGCCTGACGTTCTCCCGCGCGCTCCGGTCAATCCTCCGGCAGGATCCCGACGTCATCATGGTCGGTGAAATCCGTGATGCCGATACCGCCCGCGTGGCGATCCAGGCTGCGTTGACGGGGCACATGGTGCTGAGCACGCTGCATACGAACGACTGCCCGAGTTCCATCACGCGCCTGGTGGATATGGGTGTCGAAAACTACCTCGTCGCCTCGGCCCTGAACGGCATTGTTGCCCAGCGGCTGGCCCGCACAATCTGTCCGAGCTGCAAGACCTCCTACTATCCGCCGCCTACCGTCCTGGCGCAGGCGGGCTGGGCCGATACGCGCCCGAGGGCGTTCCAGAAGGGCGAAGGCTGCCGTCAGTGCCATGATTCGGGGTTCCGAGGACGGTGCGGCATCTACGAAATGATGGAGATCGACGACGAGCTGCGGGACCTCATCCAGAACCGGTCTCCGGAGCATGACGTTCGCAAGTACCTGCGGGGTAAGGGGCACCGTGACCTCCGCGAGGAGGGCCTACGGCTCGTCGAGGACGGCGAGAGCACGCTCGAAGAAGTGCTGCGTGTGACCCATCTCGAAACGAAGGCGGCCATCCGTGCCGAGCGAAGCCGCGAAGTCAGGCGGAGCAAGCCGCTGCCGGAACCGACGCCGGCGGGCGTGTAGCGAGGTGAAGAGACGATGGCGTTCCGGTACCAGGCGATCGATGCGTCGGGGCGCACCCTGACCGACGTGGTGGAGGCCGGCTCCCAGGAGCAGGCGCTCGACCTGCTGCGTCAGCGTCGTCTCTTTGTGACGCGCCTGGACGCAACCGACGCCGCGCCTCGACATACGCCGGTCGCCAGTGAACGCAAGCCAACCGGTAGAACCGGCGGCCGTCTCTCGGACGTCATTTTCTTCACACAGCAGATGGCGATGCTGGTCCGCTCCGGGGCACGCGTGGTCCAGGGGATGGAGGCGATCGAGGCGCAGACGCACCGTGCATCCTGGCGCCACGTAGTTACCGCTCTCCGGAAGGAAGTCGAGCAGGGCCGGCCGCTCAGCGCGGCGCTCGAGGAGTTTCCTTCTCTGTTCAGCCCGGTGTACATCAACATGGTGGCCGCCGGTGAAGCCTCCGGCGATATGGCACGCTCATTCGATCGGCTCGCCAGCCTCATGCGTCAACAGCAGGAGATCCGGAACCGCGTTGTAGGGGCTCTGACGTACCCGGCGGTTCTGATGTGCCTGTGCATGGGCGTGCTGACGGTGCTGTTTACGTTCGTGCTGCCGCGCTTCGCGGTCATGTTCGAGGCGCTCGACGTGGAACTTCCCACGACGACCTCCATCATGATCCGGGCCTCGCGATGGGCCGGAGCTCACTGGTACTGGCTCTCAAGCGTGGTCGTTGCGTGCGTCGCCGCCGGCATCCTGTTCATCCGCAGCAGGCGTGGTCGGCAGTTTCTTTCACGTGCGGCCATCCGCGTACCCGTCTTCGGGGTTATTGTGCGCAATGTCGTGCTGGCGCAGATCTGCCGGATTTGGGGGCAGCTCCTCGAGAGCAAGGTGGGGCTGCTCGAGGCGGTGGAGTTGACGCGCCAGAGCACGCGCAGTCTTGATTTTCAGGAACTGCTGGAACGCATCACGGAAGCGATTACCGAGGGCCGCTCAATCGGGCCGCCGCTCCGCGACACCTGGCTTCTCCCCAAGACCTTCGCGGCCGCCATCGTGACGGGCGAAGAGAGCGGTAAGTTGGCGGAATCGCTCATTTTCGTGGCGTCGTGCCTGGAGGAAGAGAATACGCAGGTGCTTGCGTCACTGACACGGATTATTGAACCGATCATGCTGGTCGTCATGGGCGTGATTGTCGGCACGGTCGCGATCTCGTTGTTCCTGCCGATGTTCGACATGGCCACCGTGACGTCGCGATAGATGGAGCAACTGTGCTGCAGCTTTTGACCATGAGGCGAACTTCGGTGATCGGCGTCGATGTGGGCGCCTGCTCTGTCCGCGCCGTCCAACTGCAGCGTGGTCAGGGCCGGTGGCACGTCCACCACTGGGTCAACATCGAGACGGAGCCGGTCACGGGCGATCCGCCGGAGCCGGATTTCACGGAGTCGATGAAGCTGGCATTCGGCCCCGGCACTTTTACCGGTGGCCGGGCCGCACTGCTGCTCAGCCCGCCCGAAGTTGAGTTCCGGCTCATCGAAGTTCCGGCTCCCGTTCTGAAACTGCCCCCGGACGAACTGAAGGATGCGCTGCGTTTTGAACTCGATCGGCAGATGCCGTGGCCGACCGACGAGTGTGAAATCGGCGCGTGGCCCGTTCAGTCTGGCGCGACAAGCAGCGCCAACGCGATGGTCGTGGCAGCCCGCGTGGCACCCGTGAACCGTGCATTGGAACTGCTGCAGGCCGTGGACGTGGAGTGCGTGCGCGCCGACGTGCCTCCTCACGGCATGATGCGCATCTGTCGACAGCAGGAGCAGCCAGGGGCGGAGCCGACACTCTGGGGCGTGCTCGACATCGGCTTCCGCTGCTGCCGGTTGTACCTGGTGCATGCTGGGCACACCGTGTTTGCCCGCGTTCTCCGGGGAGGCGGCCGCGAGGTAACGGAAAGCCTTGCGCGGGCCCTCCAGGTCGAGTTCCGCATTGCTGAGCAGTACAAACGCATCTACGGGATCCAGCAGACGGAACGCGGCTTCCGTTCCGTCGTCGGCGGTCTCCGCCGCATCAGTGAAGATGCACTGCCCGGTGTGCTGTACGCCATCCTGCGGCCCATGTTCGAAGCGTTGGCCGGTGAGATCGAGCGGTCATGCCGGTTTGCACTGGGGAGATTGAGCGGTGCGACGGTGGGGGGCATCTACCTGGTCGGCGGGGGCTCGCGTCTCCGTGGACTCGATGCCGTGCTCTCGGGCCGCCTCGGTGTTCCCGTGGCGCCACCAAGGCCCGGTGGTGAGTTGGCGCCGACAGGCGCCGGCAACTCCGAGCCGCATCCGGCGCTGTCGCAGTCGCTGTTCCCGGTGCTGGCTCCCTGTGCCGGCCTGGCTGTCGCGGAGGAGGAGCCATGAGGCCACGAATCAACCTCTTGCCGCTGGCCTACCGCGAGGCGCGGCGTAGACGTCGGCGGATCCGTGCGGCCGTTGTTGTCGGAGGACTTCTGCTGGCTGGGGAGATGGTGGTAGCGCTTGCGGTGCATCTGAGGGCAAGCGATACCCGCTCGCTGCTCGCGGCGGCTGCTGAGGCGAAACAGGCGACAACGAGCATGACGAAGAAAACCGAGCAGCCGAAGCGCGAGTTCGAGCTTCTCGCCCGCCAGGTGGCCCTTGCAGAACGACTGCGGGCGAAGCACTACTGGAGCCGCCTGCTCGGGGCAATTGCCCGGGCGACCCCGGAAAACGTCGTGCTCAGCGCGATCTCGACCGACCCCCCGCAATGGGTGCCGACCCTGCGGAGGGCTGCGCAGCCGGGTACTGCGACCAAGACGGAGGCGCGGAAGGTTGTGGAGGGCATCACGATCATGGGCCATGCCGCAGAGCACGGCGACGTGTCAGCTCTTGTATCAGCCATGTACGGCTCCGGCGTGTTCGAGCGGATAGAACTGAGGCAGGCCCGGCGCGACAGCTCGCAGGGACGCGAAGCAATTGCGTTCGAGTTGAGCTGCCAGTGGTGAACAGCATGAATGTCTGGTCGAAAGGATGTCTGCGCCTCGAGGAATGGGTGGCACTCGCCGCCTCGGTCGTGGTTTTCGTCTGCGCTTACCTGTTCCTGATCCATCCCTCCATGGAGTTGGTGGCACGCCATGACCAGGCAAGCGAGCAACGGCGTCAGGCGGAAGCGGACCTCCGCAAAGCCAGGGAGCGTCTGGAAGAGCTGCAGGTACAGATCACGCGCCACCGGCAGCGGCTGAATGAACTGGGCGGTTCGCCTCCCGGCGCCGCCGAGCGGGAACTGCAGATTTCGCGCGTGACCGCGCTGGCGGCGGCGTGCCAGCTGTCCGTGGATCAGTACCTGCCCATCGACACCGTTGAGGAGTCCGATCACCAGGCCGCGTTCGTGCAATTCGCGGGGCGCGGCGATTTCGCCGCCATCCGAGCGTACCTCGGGCGCCTGGAGACGCAGCTCGAGTTTATCGACATCTCGCACTTTTCCATCACGGCCGATCCGAGAGAGACGGGGTGCCGCCTGTCGTGGTCGTGCCGCATCAACGGCATCCGAGCCGAAGACGCGCCTGGTGAACTGCGACCTGGGAAGACTCTTGTCGGAGGGGTGGCGCTACGGTAACGCGAAAACGCATCATGATTGCGACAGTCGTTGTGGCGGCTCTGGCGTTCGTCGTCGACCGGCTGTTCCTGGGCCCGCCCGAAGAAGCGGTGGCGGAGCCTGTGTCCCCCGCGACCAGCAAGACGAAAACGGTCCCTGCTGCGAAGGGCCTGGGGCTCACGGACCCGTCGCTCGAGCGGCTGGCGGGGCTCTCCGACGCTCCGGTGACGCGGGATGTGTTCCGCCCTTCGGAAACGATGCTGGCGCGCTTCCGGGCGATTGAAGAACAGCAGCAGGAACAGGCGGCGGCTGCGGCCACGGGGCCGGTGCCCGGATCGGCGGAGGCATTCCAGGCGGAACATGAGTTGCAGGCGACAGTTACGTCCGCAGGGGCGTCGCTGGCGATCGTGGACGGCACCGTCGTACGCGTCGGCCAGCGGGTCGCTGATTACGAACTGATCCGGATCGATGCCCGCTCCGCCGAATTCAGACGGGGGCACCAGCGGGTGATTCTGTCGCTACGCGGCCCGACCACGTCTCCACCTTGACGCAACTTTTTTGCAGCTCAGCAATTGACTCCGTTTACAGCAGGAACGTAGTAT
This sequence comes from uncultured Planctomycetales bacterium, assembly GCA_964548565.1. Taxonomy (GTDB): domain Bacteria; phylum Planctomycetota; class Phycisphaerae; order UBA1845; family PWPN01; genus CAYLLT01. The sequence continues at coordinate 22,656 of CAZJTF010000053.1, forward strand.
CAGGCGGGTCGAAGGCCGTCAGGCCCGATGGGGCGGTGGGTCTGTGACCTTCACTTTCTGCTGCTCGGCACATCCGGCCGCTACGAAGGCGGACAATCGTAAGGCAGCGCGACCCGGCGCGAAGTGGTTTGGTCCGGTGCTATCTTCTCAGGCAAAGCCTCGCGCTGCGGCGGTTCTCGCAATGTCTTCCGCTGACTTGCAGCGACCTATGAGAATCAGAAGGGAGCAACGCATGAAACACGTGTGGATCGGGTTCAGTGTGCTGCTGGTGCTGCTCTTCGGCTGCACCGAAGACGTCGGCACAGTCCAGACGGTCGACCAGGCGCCGATCGTGGTAGATGATACCCGCCCGGCGCTCAGTGCGGTTGATCGCGAGTTCGTCCGTCAGGCCGCAATGGCCGGTTTGATGGAGGTCCAGCTGGGGGAGGTTGCCGACAACCAGGCGGCCAGCCCGGAGGTGAAGGAGTTCGGGCGGCAGATGGTCGACGACCACGGCAAGGCGAACCAGCAGCTGATGCAGCTCGCAGGTCAGAAGAACGTTCGGATCCCGTCGGAACTCGAGGGTAAGCATCGGGAGACGGTTGACCGCCTTTCCCGGCTGCGCGGAGCTGAGTTCGACCGGGCCTACGTCACCACCATGGTCGAAGACCACGAGGCGGACATCGCCAAATTCCAGCGTCAGAGCCGCGAAGGCAAGGACCCGGACCTGAAAGCCTTTGTCGAGCGGACTCTGCCGGTTCTCGAAAAACACCTGCAGCATGCCCGCGAGCTGTCGGAACGGGTGAAGCCCGGATCGAGCGGGGGTCGTTGAGCAGCCTGGCGCGGCTGCTGCGGCGACTGGAAGAGACTGTTAATTGCCGGGGGACCTCCATCCCGGCGGTGGTTGCGGCAGAGCGGCCCTTGCAGGCGGGTTGATCTCCTTGGCCTGCCGGCTCCCTCTGCCGCCGGGAGGCGACTCCGTGGTGTGGCCGCGTCCGCCCGAAACCTGCTCCGCGGCAGGTCGGTCGGGTTCGTGCCGGGCCGGGGAGTCGTTCCCATTTCAGGTGGTCCGATCCCGCCTTTCCGGGGTGCTCACAATTTTGACAATCGTGCCGTAACACCCGATATTAGCTCCCGG
>CAZJTF010000053.1:23782-25493 GCA_964548565.1 uncultured Planctomycetales bacterium
ACTGTTGGTTTTACCGGTCACCTGCAAAGGCAGCGAAGTGTCTGGAGGCCTTTGGCGTAGAACTGCAGGTGACCGACGCCGGCCGGCGTGTTTATGGCCGAGAGGAGCGTTGATCGCATGGCCAAGGGAAAGGTGAAATGGTTCAACGAGCAGAAGGGGTACGGATTCATCCAGTCTGACGAGGGCGGCCCGGATATCTTCGTGCATCACTCCGCGATTCAGGCCGATGGCTTCCGTACGCTCGCGGAAGGGCAGCCGGTGGAGTTCGAGAGCCAGGCCAGCGATAAAGGTCCCAAAGCCGTGTCCGTGAGGCCGATCGCTTCCTGACTCGAGGCAGGGAGCGGCGGGAGGCAGTGGACGAACCGCTGTGCTCCTCAGGTTGTATCGGCAAGACTCGTTTATAATGCGACCATGCCGATCACGGGCTATCTCTACACTCCGCAGTACCTCGCGCATGACACCGGACCTCATCACCCGGAGCGGCCGGATCGGCTGCGCGCGATCCAGGATCGACTGCAGAAGTCTGGAGTCCTCTCGCTCCTCGAGCCCATCATGTCGGCGCCCGTGGACCCGGAGATGCTCGAGCGTGTGCATTCCCGCTCGTACATCGAACGACTGAAGTTGGCCTGCGAACGAGGCGAGCGGGCCATCGACTCGCCGGACTGCCCGATCTGCCGCCAGACCTACGACATCGCCCTGCTGGCCGCGGGGGGCGTCCTCCGCGCCGTCGATGCAGTGATGATGGGCCAGGTCCACAACGCATTCTGTGCCATTCGTCCCCCCGGGCACCACGCCGAGCGGACGACTGCGATGGGGTTCTGTTTTTTCAACAACACAGCGATTGCGGCCGAGTACCTGCGGTCGCGTCATCGGCTGCAGCGGGTGGCGATCCTCGATTGGGACGTGCACCACTGCAACGGGACGCAGCATCATTTCGAGGCGGATCCGTCGGTCTTCGTCTGCAGCGTGCACCAGGACCCGCGCACGCTTTTTCCGGGCACTGGCTACGCCGACGAGACGGGGATCGGCGAAGGCGCGGGATTCACACTCAACCTGCCGATGGCGCCGGGAAGCGGCGATGAGGATTATCGGGCCGCGTTCCAGGACCACATCCTGCCCCGACTGCTGGAATTCGAGCCGGAGTTCCTCCTGCTTTCCGTGGGCTTCGACCCGCACCGCGACGACCCGCTGGCGCAGGTCCGGCTGAGCACCGGGATGTTCGACTGGATGACGAGCCAGGCGACGGCGGTGGCTGCGGCGACCTGCGGGGGTCGAATCGTGAGTATCCTCGAGGGGGGCTACGCCCTGTCGGCGCTGGCCGACTCTGTGCAGGTGCACGTGGAAGCACTGGGCGAGGCACCGTGAACCGACCGCGTTGCGGGCACGGCGTTCAATCGATCCTTGGCAAGGGAGCTCGGCATGCCTCCGCCGCCTGGGCGATCAGATCGTGACGTCGAGGCCCGCTGAGCCTGCATCCACGCCCGGGGCGACCTGCGGAATGACCTGGGCTGACTGATAGGCGCCGGCGGCCGATGTCATCGAGATCGACTGCATCTGCGTACTCTCGATGCTCATCGACGAGGACGTGAAGGCGAAGGCGCCTGAGCCCGCACCTTCGGCGTTCATCTTCTGCTGTGCCAGGGCCAGGATGAGGCCGAGCAGGTTCTGCTTCTCGTCGTCGCTCTGGCCGCCCTTCAGGTATTCGAGGGTG
>CAZJTF010000054.1:0-25487 GCA_964548565.1 uncultured Planctomycetales bacterium
GGTCAAAGCCGTCGCCGCTCCAGTCATGCAGGAACCACCACACCCACAACCGCACATCGAGACCGTCGGTGAGGCCCACCAGGCGATCGAGATATGCCTGCTGTGACGCGGGCGATCCAATGCCGCTGCTCGGCCACCCGGATTCCGTGATCAGAATCGGTTTCGCGGTGTGGTCAGCCAACTGGCGGTAATAGTCGTCAGGAATCGCGGCCGGGTTGCCGAACCACGGTCCCGGGTAGGTGGTGATGCCGATCGCGTCGAGGTCGGGTTCGAGAGCGGCGAGCGTTTTCCACTGCGGCGTACCGTCCGCAAGGCCGACGAGGGCTTCGAACTGAAAGCTTGCGGTCAGGCGCGTCCCGGGCGAGACCTTGCGAACCGCGCTGATGGTCTCACGAATGAGCGACAGCAGGTTGGCGGCGTCCTCGGGATGGGACGACGTGTAGATGTTGATCTCGGAGCCGATCGCCATGTCGTCCGGCTGGTAGTCGCCCGCGAGTCGAACAGCGTACGCGCGAAAGGCCTGCCGCACGCGGGTGTCTGCGAAGCTGCCGCCGGCCTCGGGCAGGATTGAGCGCCGGTCGGACGCGAGCGGATCAATCGCGATCAGCACGCGGGTGCCGTGCTGGCGTGCCATGGCGGTGGCATAGTCAGCGGAATCGAGATTCGGCGTGGTCTCGGCAGACCGTTCGACGTCCGCGTTGGACGCAAACGCCTCCCAGTCGGGAGCCGCGTGATGCACCACGTACTCCGCGTTGTCTCCGATCAGCCGGAACGCTTCCTGCCATCGCGCGGAGGTGACGGGCTGCGCGGGCACCGCCACGAATCCCATATCGAAGGGTCTCGACGGCAGCGGTGCGCCCGATTCATTGCAGCCCGCCAGAATGGCGACCACCATGAAACCCGCGGCGCCGAGGTGTGCCCGGTGGCACCGGCACAGCCGGGCGAGCCGACGAAAAACTGGTGCAGGCATGAACTCCCCACGCACACGAGGACCGCGCCCATCGCCGACCGGAAGCACCGGCCCGGCGTACTTCGTTCATCATAGGGCTGCGGTGAGCGTCCGGTGAAATGCCGCCCCTGACGGGACGACGAGGCGTCGCGGGACCCGTTCGCCTCGCTTACAATCCCGCCGATGGGTGAGACCCTCGAAGCCATCAACACCCGCCGTCGCCAGCGTGTCGGAGCGCTGATGCGGCTGATGGTCTGCGCGGCCGCGGTCGCGTGGCTGGTGCACGCCACGAACTGGCAGGACTTCAAGCGGGCGGTGCAGTCAGCCGACCGCGGGCTCGTCCTGCTGAGTATTCTCGCCTTTGCCCCTGCGCCGGTGCTGATCGCTGTGCGTCTCAAGTGGCTCCTGGCCGTCCACGACATCCACCTGACGGTGTGGCAGGCGGTGAAGGTGACCTTTGCGGGCAATTTCGTCATTTCCGCGTTTCCAGTGGGCACCCCCGGGGGAGATGCGGTGAAGGCCTTCTACGTCGCGCGCGGCACATCGCAGAAGCACGAGGCGATCACCACGGTGTTCTTCGACCGCCTGATCGGGGTCGTGGGTCTGATCCTGATGTCGGGGCTGGTGGCCCTGCTCAACTGGCACAACCCGGCGTTTGAGAAGTGGGGGCGGATCATCGCCCTGATGGCGATCGTGTTTTTTGCGGGAGCCGGCGTCTATTTCTCCCGGCGGCTCCGGGCGATTCTCTACCTGGACCAGATCATCGCGCGTCTCCCGTTCGCATCGCATTTGCAGCGGCTCGACCGCGCGATGTTCGCGTTCCGGAACCATCGGCGAACTCTGGTCGCGTGCGTGCTCCTGACGCTGGTCCTGCAGGGCATCAGCATCGTATCGATTTACTTCGGCGGGTGGGCCGTTCACCTGGTCGGAGATGCTCCGCTCCGGGCGCTGCCGATCTACTTCGCCTACATACCGATCTGCTTCATCGGCGGAGTGTTGCCGCTGGGAGCGATGGAAGTGATGTATGCGGAGTTCTTCTCGCCACGGCTGGGGACGGCCGGCGCGGCCCTCGCGCTGTCGATCCTGAGCCGGTTCATTCAACTCGTCTGGGCGCTGCCCGGCGCACTCGTCGTGCTCAAGGGCGGCACGTATCGCGAGGTCCGCAAAGTCATCGACGCGCCGGACGTCGCGGGTGGGCCGATCCAGGCCGCGTCCCTCGGCAGTCATCCGCCGGTCTCGTGAGCGCGGAGCAGGAGTGGCGCTGCACCGCGACCTGCCCCGGACGGCATACAGCGCCTGGGCTGTCGGATGGAGGTGCGGCGGTTCTGGCTCGCGCCTGTGATCCCGGCTATGCTGGCAGGTCTTCTGACGTTTTTTGACGGAGTACCGTGTCTGTGGACCTGCGTAAGCTTCGAAATATTGGCATCGCCGCGCACATCGACGCCGGCAAGACGACCACAACCGAGCGGATCCTGTATTACACCGGGCGCACGTACAAGATGGGCGAGGTGGACGACGGGACCACGGTCACCGACTTCGACCAGGAAGAGCAGCAGCGGGGAATCACCATCTACTCGGCGGCGGTCACCTGCCCGTGGCGCGACCACACGATCAACCTGATCGATACGCCCGGCCACGTGGATTTCACGGCAGAAGTCGAACGCGCGCTGCGCGTCCTGGACGGGGCGGTGGCGATTTTTGACGCGAAGGAGGGAGTGGAAGCCCAGTCGGAGACCGTCTGGCGCCAGGCCAGCAAGTACCGCGTGCCGCGCCTCTGCTTTGTGAACAAGATGGACAAGGTGGGGGCGGACTTCGAGTATTCATTCAAATCCATCCGCGACCGGCTGGGCGCCAGCCCGGTGGCGGTGCAGATCCCGATCGGAGCCGAAAACCGGTTCGAAGGGTTGATCGACCTGCTCGCGATGAAGGCGGTGTACTACCAGCAGGAGCAGCTCGGGGCGCGGTTCGAGGAGCGCGAGATCCCGGACGATCTGCTGGATTCCGCGAAAAAGTGGCGGCACGAGCTCGAGGAGCGGGTTGCGGAGACGTCGGAACCGCTGATGGAGAAGTTTATCCACGACCAGGCGATGACGGTGGACGAGATCAAGGCGGCGCTGCGGGCCGCGACGATTGCTGACCAGCTCCACCCGGTCTTCTGCGGCTCCGCACTGCAGCATATCGGGGTTCAGCGGCTGCTGGACGGCGTCGTGGACTACCTCCCGAGCCCACTCGACCTGCCGCCGGTCACCGGGCACCTGCCGGTGGAGCCGGGCAAGGAATCGAAGACGGTGGAGTGCCCGTGCGACCCGGGAGTGCCGCTCGTCGCCTACGTTTTCAAGATCGTGGGCGAGAAGCCGATGGACATCCACTACGTGCGGATTTACTCGGGGACGCTCAAGAGCGGATCGCGGATCCTCAACGCCTCGCGCGAGAAAAAAGAGAACATCAGCCGACTTTTCCGCGTGTTTGCGAAGAAACGCGAGGCGATCGAGTCCGCACCGGCCGGAGACATCGTCGCGGTGGCGGGCCTGCGGGAGGCGCTCACCGGCGATACGCTGTGCGACGCGCGCCACCCCGTGCTCCTGGAAAAAATCGAATTCCCGGAAACGGTCGTGAGCATGTCGATCGAGCCGCGGTCATCCGCCGACCGCGACAAGCTGATCGAGGCGCTCACGATGCTGGCGCGGGAGAATCCGACGTTCCAGTACCGGGTGAACGAGGAAACGGGCCAGACACTCATCAGCGGCATGGGCGAACTCCACCTGGAGGTGCTCGTGAACCGTCTGCGGCGCGACATGAACGTCGATGTCCGCGTGTACCCGCCGCAGGTCTCGTACCGCGAGACGGTGACGCAGGCCGCCGAGCACGAGGAGGAGTTCAAACGCCAGACCACCGGCGGGAAGGGCCAGTATGCGAAGGTGCGGATCCGCGTCGAGCCGTACCAGCCGCTGCCCGGCGGGGAAACGGTCGTGTTCTGGAACCGGATTCCCGAGGAGCACCCCGTCCGGCGGGAGTTCATCAAGGCGGCCGAAACGGGGATCCGGGACGCCGCCCGGACCGGTGTGCTGGCCGGCTATCCGATGCTGAACCTCAAGGTGACGCTGCTCGACGCCGTGCAGCACGATGTGGACAGCTCCGAACTGGCCTTCGAGGCGGCTGGGCGGATCGCCTTCGACCGGGCGGCAGACGCGGCCAAGCCTGTCCTGATGGAACCGATCATGAAGGTGCAGGTGGTCACGCCCGAGGCGTACTTCGGGGTGGTGAGCGGGGACCTCGCCCGGCGGCGCGGCGTCGTGTCCAACTCGACGTTGCGGGGCGACCAGCGGGTGATCGACGCAGTGGTCCCGCTGAAGGAGATGTTCGGCTACGCCACGGAACTGCGCAGCCTCACACAGGGGCGGGGAAGCTGGACAATGGAACCTTCGCATTACGCGATCGTGCCTGCCAAATCGCAACCTGCGTTTTGACAAGGCCTTACGGTGGGCAGAGCTGCGGGTGCGCCCGGCGGGTCGAAGCTGTGGCATTTTCCAGCCGCGGCAGGGGTTGACACAAACCCTGTGTTGGCTACACTAGCCCGTCTGCGTCCAACCTGAGAGCGCTTTTAGCCTTAGGTGAATGGGCCCGGGTTGCGGACCCCGGCCAGTCAGGGTTTTCGGACCCCGGGGCGGTCTTATCGCCGTTTTCGGTCCGCCGGGGATGCAGTGAAGAGCCGTGGGGCGTCAGTAGGAAGTGTCGAAAACCGGAAGCTTCTGAGGCAGACGATGCAAGGCGAGAGGATCAGAATCAGGATGGAGGCATACGACCCGCGGGCCCTCGATGCGTCGGCCCGTGAGATCGTGGATCACGCGAAGCGCACCAATGCACGCGTGTGCGGCCCCGTCCCTCTTCCGACCCGCATCGAGCGGTATACCGTGCTGCGGTCGCCTCACATCGACAAGAAGTCACGCGAGCAGTTCGAGATGCGGACGCACAAGCGCCTGATCGACATCTACGAGCCAACCGCGCGTACCGTGGAGGCACTGAACCGCCTGGTCGTTCCGGCGGGCGTATTTGTCAAGATCAAGGCGTGATGTCGGTCGCCCCGCAGGGGCCCGGCCCGCAAAAGGCCCGGGTGATGTGCGGTGGCGCCTGGCGATTTCTCTGTTTTCACAACCCGGCCGCGTGAGCTTGATCGTGCGGCACCAGGAAACGTGAAGCTGGCCCCCGACGGGCCGCGAAGGGAAGTCTGTCTGTATGGTGGCGGCGATACTCGGCAAGAAAATCGGAATGACCCGCGTCTATGCGGACGGGGACGTGGCGGTGCCGGTCACGGTGATCCAGGCGGGGCCCTGCCCCGTGCTGCAGGTCAAGACCGCCGAGGGCGAGGACGGCTACAACGCGGTCCAGCTCGGATACGAAGACGTGAAGCCGCACCGTTCGACGTTGCCCCAGATCGGCCACGCCGGGAAGGCCGGGAGCGGTCCGAAGCGGTTTGTTCGCGAGATTCGCATTGACGGGGCTCCCGAGGCCAAGCAGGGCGACGTCTGGACGGTCGAACTCTTCGAGTCGGCCGGCACGCGGTTCGTGGATATCGTCAGCACGACGAAGGGCATGGGCTATACGGGCGTGATGAAGCGATACGGCTTCGGTGGCCAGCCGGCCTCACACGGCACGGAGCGCAAGCACCGTTCGCCGGGCGGCATCGGCGGCAACGCCCCCCGTGGGACCGGCCAGAGCGTCAAGAAGGGCAAGCGGATGGCGGGGCACAAGGGCAATGCCCGTCGCACATCCCGTAACCAGCAGCTGGTCAAGATCGACAAGGAAAACAACCTGCTGCTCGTCAAGGGCAGCGTTCCCGGGCCGAACGGGGTGTACGTGCTCATCCGCCAGGCCAAGACCCGCAAGTGATCGGCGTCGGCGGTGACGAAGGGCGGAACCAGGGCAGAGAGCGTTTTATGATCGACGTACCCGTATACAACATGAGTGGTGAGCAGACGGGCACCATGCAGATCGACGAGGCCGTCCTCGGCGGTCATGTCCGGGTGGAGCTGCTCAAGCAGGCTGTGCTGACCTGGGACGGCAACCAGCGGCAGGGATCGGCCCGCACGAAGAGCCGCGGGATGGTCGAGGGCTCGACCCGCAAGCTCTACCGTCAGAAGGGCACCGGCAACGCCCGCATGGGTACCGTGCGGACGAATATCCGCCGGGGTGGCGGCGTGGCGTTCGCGAAGCTGGAACGCAACTATCGCCGCGATCTTCCCCGCCGGATGCGCCAACTCGCCCGCAACAGTGCACTCCTCGCCAAGCTGAAAAGCAACGCCGTCGCGATCGTCGATCCCGTCACGATTGAAACCCCGAAGACAAAAACGTTCTACGCGATGCTCAAGTCCATCGGAGCGGGGCAGGGCTGCGTTGTGGCCGTCGAGGGCGCCCGGCCGGAGATCTACAAGTCGGGACGGAACATCCCCAAGACCGAGATCCGGCAGGTGCATGAGCTGAACGCGTACGAGATTCTCCGCCGGCGCAAGCTGGTGTTCACGCGGGCCGCGTTCGAAGCGGTCGTGGCGAACCCGCAGTCGTACCGGGCGGCAGCCGCCGCCGAGGCGTGACGCAGGGCAGGCCGGAGGGCCTGCAACGTGCCGGGATGGACCGGCGCGGCACGAGGAGCCCGGGTGAGCCGGGAGGATGAGTCGAGATGGATATCTATCACACGATCGTGCGGCCGCTGGTGACCGAGAAGGGCACGCACCAGAGCCAGGTCTCTCACGAGGAGACGAACACGCGGACGGCCCGGGGCGGAGCGTACACCTTCGAGGTGCATCCCGAGGCCAATAAGGCGCAGATCCGCCAGGCGATCGAGAAGATCTACAACGTGAAAGTCCGCTCGGTCCGCACGTCCAACCGCGCCGGCAAGAGGAGGCGGTACCGGATGACGGTGGGCCAGACCCGGAGTTGGAAGAAGGCGGTTGTTGTTCTGCATCCGGATTCCCACATCGACCTGTTCTAAGGAGAGCGGTGTGGCGCCGGCCGGGCCGGCGAGTCGCGGACACGGAAGGAAACGGTAAGGCAATGGGCATCAGATTCTACAATCCGACCTCGCCGGGACGCCGCAAGTCGTCCGTCAACGACCTTTCGGAATTGACCGATCGGAACCGCCGTCCGGCCAAGGCGCTTCTCGAGCCGAAGCCGAAGACGGGCGGGCGCAACCACCATGGCAAGATCACGTCCTGGTGGCGCGGCGGCGGGCACAAGAAGCTGTACCGCAAGATCGATTTCAAACGCAAGAACGATGGCGCCCGCGCGACGGTCGTCGCCATCGAGTACGACCCGAACCGCTCCTGCCACATCGCCCTCCTCGAGTACCCGAACAGCGTCAAGAGCTACATTCTGGCCCCCCAGGGTCTCAAGGCCGGCGACTGGGTAGAGAGCGGCGCGGACGTCGAGCCGAAGGTCGGCAACGCGATGCCGCTCAAGCGGGTCCCGGTCGGCATGGACGTCCACAACGTCGAGATGACCGCGGGGCAGGGGGGCAAACTGGTCCGCTCGGCGGGCCTTTCGGCGCGGCTGGTCGCCCGCGAGGGTGACTGGGCGACGCTGCTGATGCCGTCGGGCGAAATGCGCCAGGTCCGCGTCGAGTGCCGGGCGACGATCGGCCAGGTCGGCAACGCCGACCACCAGAACGTGCGGATCGGCAAGGCGGGTCGCAAGCGTCACATGGGCCGGCGCCCGCACAACCGCGGAACGTCGATGAACCCGGTCGCGCACCCGCTGGGCGGCGGCGAAGGGCGCAGCGGCGGCGGTCGGCATCCGTGCAGCCCGTGGGGCAAGCTCGCCAAGGGCGGGCGGACCCGTTCGCCGGGCAAGAACTCGAACAAGCGCATCCTGCGCCGTCGCCGGAGTGTCCGGTACGGCCGGCTGGTGCTCAAGGGTAAGTAGCGGGCCCGCGGCACGGCCGCCGAGGTCCGGGCAGTGGTGAGATAAGAGCGAGCACACCATGGCACGAAGTTTGAAAAAAGGTCCGTTCGTGGATGAGAAGCTGTTCCTCAAGGTGCAGCGCGCCCGGCAGACCGATCAGCGCGCCCCGATCCGCACGTGGTCGCGGCGGTGCACGATCGTCCCCGAGTTCATCGGCGCCACGTTCGAGGTCCACAACGGCAAGACCTTCCACAAGGTGTTCGTGACTGAGGAAATGGTGGGGCACAAGCTCGGTGAGTTCAGCCCGACCCGCACGTTCCGCGGACATTCGGGTACCAAGAAGGCCGCCTCGGCGTAAGCCGGCAGGCCAGGTGAGGACGCGATCGTGGCAGAGGCAGCGACGGCAGCACGGCAATGGAAAGCGGTTCACCGCTTCGCGCGGGTGAGTCCGCGGAAGGCGCGGCTGGTCATCGACCTGATCCGCGGCCAGCACGTGAATGCGGCCCAGGACATCCTGCGGTTCACACGCAAGCGGGTGTGTGCCCAGATTCAGAAGGTGTTGCAGTCGGCGATTGCCAACGCCAACGAGCAGGAAGCCGACGTTCGGGCGCTGTACGTCGCCGAGGCACGGATCGACGAAGGCCCGTTTTTCCGGCGGTGGCGTCCCAAGGATCGCGGGCGGGCTCACCAGATCCTGAAGCGCACGAGCCACATTATCGTCGTGGTGCAGGAGCGGTAGTCGCCCCGGGAGCTGAAGCGTGGGACAGAAAGTCAACCCAATCGGATTTCGAACCGGCGTCACGCTCGAGTGGAAGAGCCGGTGGTACGCCCCGAAGGCTGCGTTCGGCGAGTTCCTCGTCGAAGACCACCGCCTTCGCAAGTACATCGACGAGCGCCTGAACCGCCGGCCGCCGGGAGCCGCGGTGAGCAAGGTGGAGATCGAGCGGACGCGTAACGATGTCCGCGTGGTCCTGCACACGGCACGTCCGGGCCTGGTCATCGGGCCCAAGGGCGCCGAAGTCGACAAGCTTCGCGAGGAACTCGAGGAGCTCATCGACCGCAAGATCAGCCTGAACATCGTCGAGGTGAAGCACCCTGACCTCAACGCCCAGCTCGTCGCGGAGGGCATCGCCGAGCAGCTCAAGAAGCGAACGAGCTTCCGGCGTGCGATGAAGATGAAGTGCGACGCCACCATGGCCGCCGGTGCGAAGGGGATCCGCGTGCTGTGCAGCGGCCGACTTGGCGGGGCGGAGATGGCCCGCACCGAGATGCAGCGCCGCGGATCGATCCCGCTGCAGACGCTGCAGGCGAACGTCGACTACGGCTTCGCGGTGGCCAAGACCACCTACGGCACGATCGGCGTGAAGGTCTGGATTTACCTGGGACGGTTCGGCGAGGAAGTGACGCCCGTCGAGGGCGACGAGCAGCCGCGGCACCGGCGCCGGGGACGTCTGTAAGAGGTGACCGGCGTGGCCGGTTGACTGGAGTGATCACGCTATGGCCCTGATGCCGAAGCGATTGAAGTACCGCAAGAGCCAGCGCGGGAAGATGCGTGGCGTTGCCCACCGGGGCAATTCCGTCTCATACGGCGAGTTCGGCCTGCAGAGCCTCGAAGGCGGCTGGCTGACCGGGCGTCAAATCGAGGCGGGCCGCATGGCCGCCACCCACTTCCTCCACCGCGAGGGGCGGGTGTACATCCGCGTGTTCCCGCACAAGCCGGTCTCGTCGAAGCCGCTCGAGACGCGTATGGGCAAGGGCAAGGGCGAGCCGGAGTTTTACGTCGCGATCGTGAAGGAGGGCACCATGCTCTTCGAGATCGGCGGCGTGCCGGAAGACGTGGCCCGGCGGGCGATGGCCCGGGTGGCGCACAAGATGCCGTTCCGCTGCCGTTTCGTGACGCGGCGGCACGCGATGTAACGAGGGATGCGGGCGTCCGGCCCGCGAGCGGGCGCCGGCGGCAGGCCGGTGCGGGACCCGGTTCGGCGAAGGAAGTCCGAGATGAAGATCCGCGAAATCCGCGAGATGAAGACGGAAGAGTTGTACAGCGAGCTGGACCGGCTTCGCCGGCACGTGTTCGATCTTCGCAGCCAGGCGGTGACCGAAAAGCTCCAGGACCCGTCGATGCTCACGAAGGCGAAGCGCGACGTGGCGCGCATCTTCACGGTCCTGCAGGAGCGGGGCGAAACGGGGATCGAGCAGAAGCAGTATCACATGGAAGCGCTGGCGACCCACAGGCGCAGCAAGTGAGCGGTGAGCGGCCCGCGCGGCCGCGGTCGGGAGCAGACAAGGCGTGATGGCAGAAAACGCGGTACAGACGGCACGGCGCAAGCCGCGGACGACGATCATCGGTGTGGTGACCTCGGCGCAGAAGACGCCGAAGACCATCCGGGTCGAGGTGGAGTACCTCACGAAGCACTCCAAGTACGGCAAGTTCGTGCGGCGGACCGCCCGGCTCCACGCCCACGACGAGAAGGGCGAAGCCCGGCTCGGCGACCGTGTCGAAATCATGGAGTGCCGTCCGATCTCGAAGACGAAGAACTGGCGGCTGGTGAAGGTGCTCACCGCGGCGCCGCAGGGATGACGAAGAGGGAGCGGCCGGGGAACCCCGCCGCGGACAGGGCAGTGCAATGATCCAGCTTCAGACCGTAGTAGACGTCGCGGACAACACCGGCGCCAAGCAGGCGATGGTGATCCGCGTGCTGGGCGGGAGCACGTCGCGGGTGGGCAAGCCGCGGCGCAAGACCGCCGGGGTGGGCGACATCGTGATCTGCGCCGTCAAGAAGGCGCTGGCGAACAGCGACTTCATGAAGACCGGCAACAAGAAGGCCCGCGTGGTGCGGGCGGTGGTCGTTCGGGCGAAGTACCCGACGCGACGGCCCGACGGGAGCTACGTGCGGTTCGACCGCGACGCGGTGGTGCTGCTCGATGACAAGAACGAGCCGCGTGGCACCCGCATCTTCGGGGCAGTCGCCCGGGAGCTCCGCGAGCGCGGTTACATGAAGATTATTTCCCTCGCGGACGAGGTGATCTAAGCGCCATGGCCTACCACATCAGACGAGACGACATGGTCGAGGTGATCCGGGGTGATCACGCCGGTTCGCGTGGCAAGGTGCTCAAGGTGCTGCGCAAGCGGGGCCTGGTCCTGGTGCAGGGCGTGAACATGGTCTTCCGCCACGTGCGCCCGAGCCGCCGGAACCCGCAGGGCGGGCGACTCCAGAAGGAGGCCCCGATTCACCTCTCGAACGTGCTGCCGGTCGACGAGAAGATCCATCACGGCTCGCGGGTCCGCTTTGAGGTGGAGCGTGACGCGTCCGGCCGGGTGAAGTCGAAGCACAGAGTGAGCAAGGGCGGAACGCGGATCAACGAACTCAGCCGCAGTAAAACGGAAAAGTAAGTCATGGCCCGTTTGCAGGAACGATTCAAGGCAGAGGTGCTCCCCGAGCTGCTGCAGGACGCCGGGACGAAGAATCCCATGGCGGTGCCGCGGCTCCAGAAGGTCGTCGTCTCGATGGGCGTCGGCAGCGCTACCCAGGACAAGAAGCGCATCGAGCTGGCCGCCAAGGACCTGACGGTGATCACCGGCCAGAAGCCGCTGATCTGCAAGGCCAAGAAGAGCGTCTCGAACTTCAAGGTCCGGGCGGGCCAGGAGACGGGCCTGAAGGTCACGCTCCGCGGCAAGAGGATGTACGAATTCCTGGATCGCCTGATCAACATTGCGATCCCGCGTATCCGTGACTTCCGCGGGCTGAATCCTCAGAGTTTCGACGGTCGCGGCAACTACTCCATGGGCGTCAGTGAACAGACGATCTTCCCCGAGATCGACGCCGCCGCCGTCGAGTGGCCGCAGGGGATGAACATCACCGTGGTCACCTCGGCCAGGAACGACCGCGAGTGCCGCGAGCTGCTCCGCCGGCTGGGGATGCCCTTCCGGACGGAAAAAGCGGGTGGAGAAGGCAAGGCCAAGGCATGAGCACCGCGCCTCGCGCGATGCCGCTAGCAGGACGTGATTGATGGCGACGAAAGCATGGGTCTTTAAGGCGAATCAGAAGCCCAAGTTCAAGAGCCGCGTGGTCCGGCGGTGCCAGGTCTGCGGGCGATCCCGCGCGGTATACCGGAAGTTCAAGCTGTGCCGCGTCTGTTTCCGGGACCTGGCCAGCAAGGGCATGATTCCGGGCGTGAAGAAGGCAAGCTGGTAATGCTTGGCCGCCCGAGTGGGCGGCGGATGGACGAGAGGATTTCCCGATGTGGAGTGACCCGATCGCTGACTTCTTGACACGGATCCGCAACGCGGTGCGCATGCACCAGCGCGAGGTGAAGGTCCCTGCCTCCAAGCTGAAGGTGGGGATCGCGAGCGTGCTCAAGCAGGAAGGCTACATCGCCGGTTTCGACCAGATTGACGACGGGCGGCAGGGGATCCTGCGGGTCCAGCTGAAGTACGGTCCGCTCGGCCAGCCGCTGATCAATCTGATCAAGCGTGAGAGCAAGCCAGGCGGGCGGGATTACCGACCCGTGGAACGGCTCCCGAGGGTGCTGAACGGCCTCGGGATCAGCATTGTCTCCACCAGCCAGGGCGTGATGAGCGACCGCCAGTGCCGCGAGAAGAACATCGGCGGCGAACTGCTCTGTATCGTGAGCTGATCCCCGGCGCCGCAGGCGCCGTGCAGGTAGCAAGGATAGAAGTCAATGTCTCGTATCGGAAAAAAGGCCATCGCGGTGCCCAAGGGAGTCAAGGTGGAACTCCGCGACCACACGGTGCGGACCACCGGCCCGAAGGGCGACCTGTCGTGGGACTTCCCGGCGGAGATCGGCGTTGCGTTTGACGCGGGCTCCAGCCAGATCCACGTGACCCGCACCGGTGACAGCGCCCGCTCCAAGGCGCTGCACGGGCTCTCGCGGGCCCTCATCAACAACATGGTGCTGGGCGTTGAGAAGGGTTACGAGAAGAAGCTCGAGATCTACGGCACCGGCTACAGCTGCAAGGTGCAGTCGGGCAAGCTGCTGCTGAACGTCGGGTTCATGGGCCGCGGCGTGGATCATGCGGGCAAGCCAAAGGAAGCGCAGTTCGTTCTCGAGATCCCCAAGGGCGTGACGGTCACCGTCGAGGTGCCGGCGGCCCGCGGTGAGACCGACCCGGCCAAGCTCACCATCCAGGGCGCCGACAAGCACATGGTCGGACAGTTTGCCGCGAATGTCCGGGCGATCCGGCCCCCCGAGCCGTACAAGGGCAAGGGCATCCGCTACGCCGGCGAGTACGTCCGGCGCAAGCAGGGCAAGGCGTTCGCGGGTGGTGGTGGTTGATCGGTTTGATCCGTGCGGTGCAGGTGCAGCCATGAGCGTGATTGAGCAGAAACTGGAACGTCGGGGCCGCCGCAAGCAGCGGATCCGCAAGAAGATCTACGGAACCCCCGAGTGCCCCCGGCTCTCCGTGTTCCGGAGCCTGAAGAACATTTACGCGCAGCTGATCGACGATGTGGCCGGGGCGACCCTGGTCGAGGCGAGCAGCCGCAACAAGGAAGTCCGCGAGTCGCTCAAGTACGGCGGCAACCGCGGTGCGGCCGCTGCCGTCGGCAAGCTGCTGGGCGAGAAGGCCGTCGCGAAAGGCATCAAGCGAGCGGCCTTCGATCGCAACGGCTACAAGTTCCACGGCCGCGTGAAGGCGCTGGCCGAGGCTGCCCGCGAGGCCGGTCTGAAGGTGTGAATCCGGTTCCGGTCCGCGGTTCGGGTCGGGACCCCAAGTGGATGAGGCTGCAATGGCAGATGAAGTGACCAGTCAGGACCAGAGTCAGGTGCCGCAGGGCTCGCCCGAGGCGACGCAGCCGGCGGACGCCGGACCTCCGGCCGAAGAGCGTGGCGGCGAGCACGGCGGCCGCGGCCGACGGGGCGATCGTCGCGACGGCGGGCACGGACGGGGCCCCCGTGTCGTCCAGGAAGGCGAGATCGACGAGAACGTGGTCAAGGTCTACCGCTGTGCCACCGTGGTGAAGGGCGGCCGGCGATTCAGCTTTGCCGCTCTCGTGGTCGTCGGCGACCGGCGCGGACGGGTGGGTATCGGCTACGGCAAGGCCAACGAGGTCCCGAACGCGGTGGAAAAGGCCGGCAAGGCAGCCCGTCGCAACATGATCAAGGTCAACCTCGACGGAACAACGATCCCGCACCAGATTGTCGCCAAGTACGGCGCCAGCAAGGTCGCCATGATCCCGGCAGGCGCCGGGACGGGCGTCATCGCCGGCACCAGCGTGCGGGCGGTCATGGAACTGGCGGGCGTGAAGGACGTGCTCACGAAGTGCTACGGCTCGACCAGCCCGAAGAACCTGGTCCGGGCGGCCTTCGACGGGCTCAAGGGTCTGCGAAGCAAGGACGAAGTTGCCGGTCTTCGCGAGGTTGCGCTGGCGTAATCACGCGAGCCCGGGGAGTATTGCGGTCATGATTATCAGCGATGTGTTGTCGCGGGCATCCCGGAAGAAGCGCCGCAAGCGCGTGGGGCGCGGCCCCGGCTCCGGTCACGGCAAAACGAGCACCCGCGGCACCAAGGGTCTCGGCGCGCGGGCCGGCGGCAAGATGTTCGTCCTCAGCGAGGGCGGGCAGATGCCGCTCTTCCGGCGGATTCCGAAGCGCGGCTTCAGCAATGCCCAGTTCCGCACGGTGTACCAGCCGGTCAACGTGTCGGACCTCGAGGCGAAGTTCGAGGACGGCGCGCAGATCACTCCTGCGTCCCTCGAGGCGGCCGGGCTGATCAAGAATGCCGGCGCGCCGGTAAAGATCCTCGGTACGGGCGAACTCAAGAAGAAGCTCGATGTCCAGGCCGGCGCCTTCAGCAAGTCGGCGGCCGAGAAGATCGAGAAAGCGGGCGGACAGGCACGGAAGCTGGACTGATTACGTAAGGCGGCAGCATGTTTGCCACACTCGCCAACATCTTCAGGATTCCCGAACTGCGGCGGAAGATCGCGTTCACGGTGTTCCTGCTCGTCATCTATCGGCTCGGGTTCGTGATCCCGCTGCCGGGGATCGACCAGGATCTGATGGCGGAAGCCGTCAAGCAGGAAGGCGGCGGCACGGGCTTCGGCCAGCTGGCGGCCGCTTTCTCGCTGTTTACCGGCGGCGACCTTCAGCAGAGCACGATCTTCGGCCTCGGGATCATGCCCTACATTTCGGCCAGCATCATCTTCCAGCTCCTCGCGACGGTGATCCCGACGCTCGAGAAGTTGCAGAAGGAAGGCGAAACGGGCCGTAAGAAGATCAACGAGTACACCCGGTACGCAACGGTCGGTCTCTGCATCATCCAGGCGATCTTCTGGGTGAACTACATGCAGAACCGCAACTATGTCTATCCACAATTTGCGGGGTCGCTCGCCTTCTGGACGATCGGGGTGCTCGGTCTCACCACGGGCACGATTTTCCTGATGTGGCTGGGTGAGCAGATCGACGAGTACGGCATCGGCAACGGCATCAGCCTCATCATCATGGCCGGGATCGTCGCACGGATGCCGAACGCCGTGATCGAGATGATCCAGCTGGCCGACTTCCGCGGCGCCGGCTCCTCGAGTTCGGCCATGACGGCGCCCAAGATCCTGTTCATTATCGTCGCCTTCGTGGCGGTGGTAGCGGGCGCGATCCTGATCACGCAGGCCCAGCGGCGAATTCCGATCCAGCAGGCCAAGCACACCCGCGGCCGCCGCGTCCTGGGCGGGCAGCGGCAGTACCTGCCGCTCCGGGTGAATCATGGCGGCGTCATGCCGATCATTTTCGCCAGCTCGTTGATGATCTTCCCGGGCATCCTGATCGAGTACCTGGCCAGCGCGTTCAACAGCGTCTGGCTGAGCATGCTCCGCGACCAGCTCAGAGGCGGCTCGTACCTCTACGAGGTCGGGTACATCGCCATGGTGTTCTTCTTCGCATACTTCTGGACGGCGGTGCAGTTCCAGCCCAAGGAAATGGCCAACAATCTGCGCGACTATGGGAGCTTTATCCCCGGTCTGCGCCCCGGCAAGCGGACGGCCGACTACCTGGAGCGGGTGATGACCCGCATCACGTACGTCGGCGCCGCATTCCTGGCGATGATCGCGGTGATCCCGACGGTCGTGGCCGTGTGGCTGAATATCCCGTTCATGATCTCGTCGTTCCTGGGCGGCACCGGTCTCCTGATCGTGGTGAGCGTTGCCCTCGACGTCGTGCAGCGAATTGAGGCGAATCTCGTCATGCGTAACTACAAGGGCTTCCTGAGCGGCGAGTGAGCCTCGGTGCGGAAGGTGCGTCCCGGATGAATCTGGTACTGCTCGGTCCCCCCGGAGCCGGTAAGGGCACTCAGGCTGTCCGCCTGGCTGAAGCGTTCGGCCTGCGGCATCTTTCGAGCGGCGACGTGCTGCGGGCAGAGCGGAAGAAGGGCACCCCGCTGGGTGCAAAGGTCTCCGGGTACATGGATGCGGGCGGTCTGGTTCCGGACGAGATCATCGTCGAGGTGATCCTGGCCCAACTGCCGGCGGGGCAGGGTGTGCTGCTGGATGGCTTTCCGCGGACATTGTCACAGGCCGAGAGTCTGGATGCCGCGTTTGCGGACGCCCGGCGGCGAGTTGACCTGGTCCTGTCTTTGCAGGTGCCGGACGAGCTGATCGTCGAGCGGATCACCGGTAGACGGATTTGCCCCACCTGCGGCAGCGTCTATCATGTGAAATATCAACCGCCGGCCCGAGAAGGGCTCTGTGATCGCGAGAACGCGCAACTGATTCATCGGCAGGATGATACGCAGGAAGTCGTCCGAACCCGTCTGACGGCGTACCACGCACAGACGGAGCCGCTCGAGGCCTACTATCGCCAGCGCGGTCTGCTCGCCGAGGTCGACGGCGCACGCGAGGTGGACGTGGTGTCCGCGCAGCTTCAGGAGATTGTACGCGGGCGCGTGGGTGGGACCCGGAAGTGAAGAGCTTGAGGCGACGATCCGGTAGCGCCGGTCTGAAGACCCCGGATGATATCGAGCGGATGCGGCGCGCCGGTCGGATTGTCTTCCAGGTGCTTCGGCACCTCGAGCGCATCGCGCGGGCGGGCATGACGACGGCCGAGATGAACGGCGAGGCCGCCCGGATGATCCAGGAAAGTGGAGCTGAGCCGCTGTTTCTCGGAGTGAAGAACCGGCAGGCGAAGTTCCCGTTTCCGGCAGTGCTGTGCACGAGTATCAACGAGCAGGTGGTCCACGGCATCCCGTCCGACCGGCCCTTGCGGGAAGGCGACGTGGTGAGCGTGGACTGTGGCGTTCGGCTCGACGGGTTCTGCGGCGACTCGGCCACGACGATCGCGATCGGCCAGGTCGCGCCGCCAGTCGAGCGTTTGCTGCAGGTGACCCAGGAGGCGCTGGCGATCGCGGTGCGGGAGGTCCGTCCGCGTCGGTGGTGGAGCGAGGTGGCGACGGCGATCCAGGGCTGCGTGGAGCGGGCCGGTTTCTCCGTCGTCCGTGAGTTCGTCGGCCACGGGATCGGCCGCGACATGCACGAGGAGCCGAAGGTCCCGAACTACGTCGACCCGCGCGAGCGGCGGCAGGATTTCATGCTCCTCGAGGGCATGACTCTGGCCATCGAGCCGATGGTCACCGCCGGCGGGCCGAAGGTTGAATACGGGGATGCCACCGGCTGGCCGGTGGTGACAAAGGACGGCAGCTACGCCGCCCATTACGAGCATACGGTCGCCGTCACGGCGAACGGAGCCGACGTCCTCACCGATGGGCGGTGAGGTCGTCGCAGTTTGTCGAGGTTCGTCATGAAAGTCCGAAGCAGCGTCCGTCGCATCTGTGAAAACTGCAAGATCATCCGCCGCCGGGGCGTGATCCGGGTCATCTGCACCAACCCGCGTCACAAGCAGCGGCAGGGTTGAGAGGCAATACGGGTTGGTTTATTTCCGGCTGTCGTGAGGCTGATGGCTGAGCGCTGAAGGCTGACAGCTTTCCTGGAAGGAGTGGCAACGTGCCGCGTATCGCTGGCGTGGACATACCGAATGACAAGCGAATTGCCATTTCGCTTCAGTACATCTACGGGATCGGGCCGCATTTCGCGACCCTGATCCTCAAAGAGGCCAACATCTCGAGCGATGTGCGGGCCAAAGACCTCACGGAGGACGAGATCAGCCGCATTGCGGGCGTGATCGACCGGAATTACGTGGTGGAGGGCCAGCTCCGCCGCCAGATTCAGCAGAACATCGCGCGCCTGCGCGACATCGGCTGCTACCGGGGCTTCCGGCACCGCCGCGGGCTTCCCGTGAGAGGGCAGAGGACGCGTTCGAACGCCAGGACACGCAAGGGGCCGCGTAAGACGGTCGCCGGCAAGAAGGGTGTGAAGGAGATGCATCGTGGCTAAGTCGACAGGCAAGAAGAAGGCACGCCGGAGCGTGGCTCGCGCCATCGCTCACATCAAGGCCACGTTCAACAACACGATGATCACCATCACCGACACCGCCGGCGAGACGCTGGCGTGGGCGTCGGCGGGGACCGTCGGGTTCAAGGGCACCCGCAAGAGCACGCCGTTCGCCGCCCAGCGTGCGGCGGAGACGGTGGCGCAGGCCGCCCGGAAGTTCGGCGTGACCGAGATCGAAATCCGCGTGAAGGGCCCCGGGTCCGGGCGCGAGTCGGCGATCACGGCTCTCCAGGCCGCCGGGCTGCGGATCCAGTCGATCGAGGACGTGACCCCGCTGCCGCACAACGGCTGCCGGCCGCCCAAGAAGCGACGCGTCTGACGAGAGGAAATCGATTCCGGGATCCGGGTCCGCTTCATCGGTCAGCGGCGGGAACAACGGAAGCCGGGCAGGACGATACGAGAAGATGACTGCCGCTCTCAGGTGAATGAGCGGTCGGTACTGAGGAACGAAGATGTCACGATACATCGGTCCAGTCTGTCGGCAGTGTCGGCGGGAAGGCATCAAGCTGCTCCTGAAAGGCACCCGGTGCGAAACGGCCAAGTGCCCGATGGAGAAGCAGTGGCGCTCCAACCCGCCCGGCATGCACGCCTGGCGCCGTGGCAAGGGCAGCGGCTATGCCGTCCGCCTGCGGGAAAAGCAGAAGGTCAAGCGCTACTATGGCCTGCTCGAGCGGCAGTTCATGCTGTACTTCCGGCTCGCCGAGCGGTCGAAGGAGAACACGGGCACCGCGCTGCTGAGTCTGTTGGAGCGGCGGCTCGACAACGTGCTGTGGAAGGCCTGCTTTGCGCCGTCCCGGAAGGCCGGGCGTGTGCTGATCGGGCATGGACACGTCTACGTGAACGGCCGCCGGGTCGACCGGCCGGGCTACCTGGTGAGCCAGGGAGACCGGATTACGGTCAAACCGTCCGACCGCAGCCGCAAGCTGATCAAGGCGAACCTCGCGCTCGTGGAGGCCCGCCCCGTCCAGCCGTGGCTGCAGCCGGATCATGACAAGCTGGAGATCCTCGTCGCCACGCTTCCGTCGCGCGACGATGTCATGATCCCGGTTGAGGAAAACCTGATCGTTGAAATGTGCAGCCGGTAAGCAAACCCGCAGGTCAACACGCCGCAGGGAAGCATCAGTGTCGAGCGGCGTGAAGAGTTTATAAAGGGTGCCCGGTTCCTGACAGACATCCTGGTTCGGGGCCAGCGACCCCCGGGGTCGCCCGGGAGCGTCAGTTCCCGGTCAGGTCTTGGCCGATTGTGGAGGAATCCCCATGAGAATTCGGTGGCGTGGCCTTGAATTGCCGACCCAGGTCGTGCGCGATGAGAGCATCAGCACCGATACGTACGCCCGGCTCGTCGTCGAGCCGTTTGAGCGCGGCTTCGGAACGACCGTCGGCAACAGCCTTCGCCGCATACTCCTGTCCAGCCTCGAGGGTGCAGCAGTCACGAAGGTCCGGATCGCCGGGGCGAACCACGAGTTCATGAGCCTGCCCGGCGTGCTGGAAGATGTGACCGACATCATCCTCAACATCAAGAATCTCGTTCTGCGGCTGGACGGTGAGGGTGAGAAGACGATGCGCCTGGTCCGCAAGGGCAAGGGCGAGGTCTTCGCACGTGATATCGAAACGGACCCGTCGATCAAGATCATCAACGAGGGTCAGCTGATCGCGACCCTGACGCAGGACGTCGAGCTGAACATCGAGTTCTGGGTCAGCTCGGGGCGCGGCTACCGGACGGCTGACGAAAACCAGACTCCGGAGGACGAGCTCGGCATCATCGCCGTGGATTCCGTGTTCTCGCCCGTGACCCGCGTCCGTTACAAGACGGAGGAGACCCGCGTCGGGCAGAAGACGAATTACGACCGCCTGATTCTCGAGATCTGGACCAAGGGAACGGTCCGGCCGGAAGATGCCGTCGTCGAGGCGGCCAAGATCCTGCGCAAGCACCTCAATCCGTTCATCCAGTACCAGGAAGTCGGCGAGGAGACGGTCACGGCCGAAACAGGGACGGGTGCCAGCATCGGCAGCGAGGGCATCGTGGACAAGGAACTGCAGGACCGGCTCGGCCTGCCGATTTCCCAACTGGACCTGTCCGTCCGCGCGAGCAACTGCCTCGAGTCGGCCAAGGTGACGACCGTCGGCGAGTTGGCGCGCATGAGCGAGGCCGATCTGCTGAAGGTCCGAAGCTTCGGACGGACGTCGCTCCGCGAGGTCAAGCGGAAGCTGGCGGACCTGGGGCTGAGCCTGGGGATGAGTGTGCCCGGCCAGGGCGCGGTTCCCGAGTCCCACAGCCAGCAGGCCAGCGACGGCGGGGCGCAACCTCCCCGGACCGACGGCAATGTCCCCGCGGGGATCAGCATCGGCTGACCTGGAGAGTTGAATCGGGTGCCGGCGGGAGCCGCCGGACCATTCGAGGATGTACGCGGGCCGGCCTGGTGCGGCCCGGATGAGAGAAGCTGGTTTTCAGCCCACACGGCGGCTGTCCAAATGCTCAGTGAGGCAGTGTCATGAGGCATCGCGTCGCACTTCGAAAGCTGAATCGCACCAAGGAGCACCGCGAGGCGCTCCGCAAGAACATGGCCCAGAGCCTCTTCGAGCATGGCCAGATTCGCACAACGCTGGTGAAGGCGAAGGATCTGCGCCCGTTCGCCGAGCGGTTGATCACGCTGGCCCGCAAGGCCCGCTCGGGCAATCTGGCCGCCCGCCAGAGACTGAGCTCGCTGCTGGGCGACCGGGCCGTGATTCCCGAGGAGAATCGGGACGAGTACGAGAACATGTCGGATGCCGCCCGGGACCGCGTGCTGCGTGCCCGCTCGGGTCGCCGACATCGCCTCGGCGCCGCCCGCGGCGGCCAGAAGTTCACCGCCGTCTCGATCGTGCATCACCTCATCAACAATGTGGCCAGCCGCTACGAGGATCGTCCGGGCGGATACACCCGGGTGATTCGACTCGGAGCTGCTCAGAAGAATGACAGCTCGGAGATGGCGGTTCTGCAGCTCGTCGGCGAAGAGGAAGCTCCGGGCACGGTGACACGACCGGAGAAGTCGGCCCGCAAGCGCCGCACGGAGAAGCGATATGCCGCCGCGGCGAAGGCCCTCCGCAAACGACCCTCCAAGGGCGAGGAGAAGCCCGAAGAGAAGCCGGCCGGTGGGGAGCCTGCCGCTGAGTAAACGGTCCGAACCCTGACTTGACGATTGGATCGCCCGGTCGAAACTGTTCGGCCGGGCGATTTCATGTTTCCAGCCGGCTCCGCCTGCACGTTTGCCCATTCCCCCTCCCCGAGGCTGTCAATGCGCGCGATCTGACGGTTTTGCGTACGCTTCCGGTGCCGCAGCCTCTTCGCGTCGTGTATACTGGAAGCGGGGATATTGGGAGGTGCCCAATGGCTCCATGCACCGCACGCACGGTCCTCACGACTATCGCAATCCTTACAATCTGGAGCACGGCGGCCCGACAGGTGGCTGCGCAGACAACCCAACCGGCGGGCGCAACGCCCGAAGCCCGGTTCCGGGCGGGAGACACGGCGATCCGGCAGGCGATCAACGCCGGAGATTACACCGGTGCACTCGGACGCATTCTCGAGCTGCGGCAGACGCTCGCGGGCTACCGTGAGGAACTCGGTGCCGACCGCTACGCAATGTACCGGGCGTCGCTCGACGTTCTGGCGCGATTCGCCGAGGCTCGACGCCTGGACCAGTCGGCTGCAAGGCGTGCGGCGGCGCGTCGCGAGGTGATCGCCCGCCAGAGAGTCGCTTCCGGTTCGAGCGGGGTGGCGCCTCCGTCCGTGAGAGGTACGACTCGCGCCGATGGCATTCCGACGGCTGGGCGGAGCGGCGGTGGCTTGATCGCGTCCGCTGCCCGACATCATGCGACGAGCGGGAGCGAGATGCCGGTGGTCGAGTACCCGGATGCTGACGCGTGGCGCGTCATTGCCAACCGACGCGCCGTGGGTGATGCGGTGCTCGACGAGGACCGCGGCTACCGAAAGCTGGCGGCCGTGCGGGACTCCGTGGAACTGGCGGAGGATGACGACCTCGCGCAGGCGGTCAACGAACTCCGGCGGACGTCGGGGATTTCGATCGACGTGAACTGGAACGAACTGGCACGGGTCGGAGTGGACCGGACCACGCCGTGCGGAGGCATGCGACTCCAGAACGTGCGCCTGGCTACGGTGCTGCAACTGCTGCTCGACAACGTCGGCAGCGCCGCGGGTGTCGAGCTGGGATATACGGTGATGGACGGCGTCGTCCGGATCTCAACGGCGGAGGATCTCAACCGTCACACGCTGGTCCGCGTGTACGACGTGTCCGATCTGCTGTTGCAGGTTCGCAGCTTCCGCGCACCGGCCGACATCTTCAGCGATACTGGTAGCACCGGCGGGATGACGGGCGGAGCGGGTACTTTCGGCGGCCAGACCGGCGCACCGATCAACTTCAACAACAGCAATCAATGATGGCGGCGGCTCGATGGGCCACGGCCTGCCTTCGCCAGACGCACGGCGAAGCCAGACCGTGCCACACGCGCTGCGATGGCGGCAAATCCGGACTGCGCCATGCCCCGGGGTGAAGTCGGCAGGGCCGTCGGTTGGAAATCGGGCAGGGGAGTCCATACGATCATTCCGCTGACGGTCAGCCGCAGGATCGAGGTGAATCGATGTCGTCCGAATGCGTTTTCTGCAAGATCGTCGCCGGCCAGATTCCCTGCTACCGCGTCTACGAGGATCCGCACACTCTCGCGTTCCTGGATATCGGGCCGCTCGCGGAAGGGCACCTGCTGATCATCCCCCGCACGCACTCTGCGATGCTCGCGGACATGGATCCGGATACGATGGGGCACCTCGCGCGTCAGTTCCCGCGGCTGGCCCGGGCGGTCCAGCAGGTGACGGGGGCGCCTGCCTACAACCTGCTGCAGAACAATGGCGAGATCGCCGGCCAGGCGGTCCACCACGTGCACTTCCACATCATTCCGCGCCAGCAGGGTGACGGGCTCGGTTACCGCTGGCCGTCGTCGCAGTACCCGCCGGGGCGCGCCGAGGAATTGCAGGCAAGAGTCGTGGAGTCGCTCCGCAACCTCTGATCGGATCGCTGCAGCGCCCGCGGCGCGTCGGATCAGGAGCATCATCCCCAACATTGCAGAGAGCATAGCCGCGCAGGCGCCAAGGACGCCAAGAAGCCGGGAGTTGTTGATCAGCATGCGGGCATGCCGCCCACTTCACTGCAGGTTGCGGAAGGAAGACGGCCGGCACGGAGCCCGGCCGCTACCTTCTGGCGTTCTGGCGGTTTACATTTTTGTGCAACCGGCGGATCATGTCGCGCAGCCGGGGTCCGCGGATTTTCCGGTTCCGCTATAGCACCTCTGGAAGATTCCGAAGTCTGACTGGTCGACGTCGCCGTCTCCGTCGAAGTCACGGCTACGGCAGGCGGGCACGGCAGGTACCGCCGGTCCGGATCTGCACGCGGCGAAAGCAGCCCGATCGTCCGCATCGACGTCGCAGTCGAGATCGAAATCCGGTGCAACCAACTGTCCGCAGGCGGGCGACTGAAGAACCGCTATTGTCACGGAATTCGGCGAATAGATGACGCTGTACTCGCCGGGGCCGGTGACACTGGTGAACGCGCCGGACACGCTGGCGGCGGTCAGGATGGTGAACTGCTGGCCTGGCTGAGCGATGAACCCGCCGGCCGGCAGGATGCGCAATTCGCCCGCGAGTGCGGCGTTTCCGCTGACGGCCAGAACATCGTGCTCTGTGCCGGGGGTGAGGCCGCCCAACTCGATTTCGAGCCTACCGCCGGGTCCCTGCGTGCAGGGGCCGTTGATCGTGAGTCGACCGGCCGACGCGCCCGGCTGGATTGCGGCGTTTGCGTTGTTTACCGCGGCGTTGATGATGCCGTTGCCCCGGAGCATCCCGCCCGCGAGCGTCAAAGCGGCGCCGTTCACCTGGAGCAGGCCGTCCACCTGGATCGCGCCCGAGTCGGTCTGGCTGAAAGAGTCCGCCCGGTTGATGGCCATGTTGCAGTCGGGCATGACGCGCAGCACGCCGGCATTCGAGATCGATCCGCCAGATGGATCAACGATACAGTACCGGGTGGGTACATCCGCCAGGACCGTGCCGACGTTGATGACATTTCCGGCCAGGACGCCGTAGCCCCGCACCGTGTGGCCCGCGCCGTTCGTGAAAATCGAGTCGCCGGAGGTCCAGATCAATGTCCGGTCCTCCTGACCGCACAGGATGATCGATCCGCTGCCGGCGACGGTCAGGCTCGTGTTCACGCGGACGTATCGGGTGACATAGGACGGGCAGTCTCCGATCGTGATCGTGCCGTCGTTGATGATGCAGGTACCGCTCAGGGCCATGAAGCCGACGACGTGCACCTGACCGCGGTTCCACACATCCGTGAGCGTGTTCGGCGGGTCGCCATGGCTCTCGACAACGCCCGTCCCGGACGTTTCGAGCGTCCCGCCGATGATGTTGGCGCCCCCATAGAGCTGAACTTTGCCGTCCTCCGCCGCAATGCGCCCACCATCATTCCGGACAATGATCCCGGCGAGACCAAGAATGCCGCCGTTCGTGGCGAGCATGGAGCCGGTGTTCGTCTTGAAGGGGCCGACCATTTCGAGAAGACCGCCGTTCACATCCGCGCGAACGGTGCCCTGGTTGTTGAGCGCTGCCGGAATGCGTCCTTCGCCCTGGATGGTGTGATCTGCCTCCTGCGTGAGGCCAGCGCCTGATTCGATGCGCGCCCCAACCAGCCCGGGTGAGTTGAGCACGATGCGGCCTGTCCCGCGGATTGTTCCGATCGTCGCAAAGTTGAGGTAGGTCTGAGAAGTCATCTGGCGGGTCGGATTGATCACGATGGTGCCGTTGTTGACCAGCGGCCGCACATTGATTTCGGCCGGCACACCGGCACTGAGGTGGAGCAAGCCTTCGTTCGTGATGCCGCTGAACCGGGTGGTACCGGTTACCCCGCCGCTCGTCGCCACAACGCCCGTGCCGGTCGTTTTGAGTGTACCCCTCTCGACGCTTGTCGCTCGCAGGCGGACCTCGGCGCTGTCGGCGAGGATCGTCCCGTCCGTATTGTCGAGAACCGTCCACTCCAGAAGCAGAATCCCGCCTCCCGAGGCACGAAGGACCCCCGTATTCCGCACGTCGACCCCCGTGATCGTGAGGAGTGATTCCGGAACGTCTGCATCAACCGTTCCAGCATTCTGGAGTACGTGTTTAGCGTGCTCTTCGCCGCGGAGTTAAAGTGATTTTTTACTTGCGC
>CAZJTF010000055.1:0-25414 GCA_964548565.1 uncultured Planctomycetales bacterium
CCCCTGCCCCATCAGCACGCCCAGCATCATGCAGCATGCCAGAACAACAACGCCCGTAACCACTCGTCCTGAGTGATGCATCATGTTTTTGCCCAGAGTAAACCCGGCTCCACAGGCCGTGGAGCCTGATCGTGCAAGGAGGCGGCACAGCCCACGCCGACCGGCCGCCGATGCATCAGATTCGCCTCTGGGAAGCGTCCGGTCAAGCCCCGACGATTCAAGCTGTCCCGCACGTGTCAGCAGGACTTCACTGGCAGCACCTGTCCGTCCACGACCACGAAAATCGCGTCGCCCTCCCGAGGTCGAAGCCGCTGACTCCCGGTAAACCTCCCGAATGCTGGTAGGAGCGCGCAATCCGGGCCGAATACAAAGCATGCCAGCCGCACCGTCGCCCCGTCCGGCGCTTCCAGGCGTACAGCCGGATGCACGTGGCCGGCGATCACTCGATATCCGGCACGCCGGCACGGTTCATGGCAGAACAGGAAGGGCGGTTCGCAGAGTTCGCTCGGAACGCACTCGATATCCCACTCCGCCGGCGGGTCGCCCGACCGCAGATCGTGGTTCCCGCGTGTCAACGCGATCCGCAGATTCCGCCTCCGTGTCCGCCATTGCCGGAACGCATCCAGCGTCGCCGCGGAACGCCCGCTCCGGGCATGCAGCAGGTCGCCGAGGATAATCAGTCGCTCCGCGCCGGTCGCATCCAGCGCCGCATCCAGCCGTTTGAGATCTGTCGTGGTGGTGCCGGTCGGTACGGGAATCCCCACGCTACGAAACGATGCCGCCTTCCCCAGGTGCGGGTCGGCCACCAGCAGCGTCCTGGTCCGTTCCCAGTACACCGCGCGCTCGGCCAGCAGATGCAGTGTCTCACCCGCCCACGCGTACCGCACCACGACGCCCGCCCCCCTTCTCGCGATCCGCCGCCTTCTCCAGACGCACGACCATTTTCCGGATCCGATCCGCCCACTTCTCCGAGCTGACGTGCGAGCTCCGCAGCCGCTCCGTCCAGATGGGGAACGCCAGGGGGCTGAATCGCTCGGTTTCGACAAGAATGAACCGCATGCCCGCGATCCGCTCGAGCGTCTCCCGCAGCCTGCGAACCTCCAGTTGCTGATCAAGCACTTCGCGACGCGCCTGGTCGAGCAGGAGGTTCTCCGCATCGTACTCGCGGAAGACATCATAGAAGAGCTCGCTCGACGCCTGGAGCTGCCGCACTGTCCTGGCCGCCCCCGGGTAGCCCTGGAACACCAACCCGGCGATCCGCGCGATGTCACGGAACTGCCGCCGGGCCAGCTCCGTCGCGTTGAGGCACGCCAGCAGATCATCCAGCAGCCGTTCGGGCGAAAGCAGCCGTCGCCAGGTCTCCTCGTCCGCCTCGATCTCCTTGTGCGCGACCAGTTCGAATCCGTAGTCCGTCGCCGACACCGTGATCGAGGCCGGCGCGCTCGCCGCCAGGCGCCAGGCCACCAGCGGCGCGAGCCCCTCGTGCACCAACCTGCCTTCGAACGGGTAGACGAAGAGGTGATGCCCCTCGCGCGAATGCGTCCGCTCCACCAGCAGTTCGTCTGCGGCCGGAATCCGCGACCACCGCGCCTGCAGTTCCAGCAGCGGCCGCACGGATTCCATTTCCCCGTCAGCGTACACGCCGTCGCGCGCCTCGGTCAGCCGACGCCGGACCGACGCGGACAGCTCGCTCGACAGCGGCATGCGCCCGCCCTGCCACCGGGGGACCGCCCCGCTGCCGTCCCGCACCCTCCGAACCCACGCGGTCATCTCCCGCACGCGCGCGAGTTCAAGCACGTGCCCCGCGAACGTAAACCGCTCGCCGGGCCGGAGCCGCGCGATGAACGACTCCTCGATGGTTCCAAGCTTCGGTCCGCGGACGAACCGGACCGCCATCGCCGTGTCGCTCGTGATCGTTCCAATGGAAAGCCGGTGCAGACGTGAGATCGTGCGCGACGTCACCACGTACCGTCCGTTTTCTTCGACCACGCGTGCGTACTGCGGATAGCTCCGCAGCGCCGGCCCGCCGCGGGTCACGAAATCCAGCGCCCACTGCCACTCCTGGCGCGTGAGATTGCGAAACGCGTGTGCGGTGCGGACCTCGTCGTACATCGCGTCGCTTTCGAAGCCGCCACCAAGCGCCGCCGTCACCAGGTGCTGAACGAGCACGTCGAGCGGACGATCGAGCACCGCCCGCGACTCGATGCGTCGTTCCTCCGCGGCGCGTCGCGCGGCGGAGAATTCGACGAGTTCGAATGCATGCGTCGGAACACACAGCACGCGACTGATCGCTCCCGGCTGGTGCCCACTCCGTCCCGCGCGTTGCAGCAGCCGCGCCACCCCTTTCGGGCTGCCGACCTGGATCACCTGGTCCACCGGCGAAAAGTCGACCCCCAGATCGAGACTTGACGTGCATACGACACACCGCAGGTGTCCCTCCCGCAGGAGGTCCTCCACACGCCGGCGCAGATCACGGTCCAGTGAGCCGTGGTGCAGCGCGACATCCCCGATCAGGTCGGGCCGGCGCCGCAGGATCCCCTGGAACCACAGCTCCGCCTGTGAACGCGTGTTGGTGAACAGCAGCGTCGTGCGTGCCCTCTCGATCGCCTGCACCACCTCGGCGAGCAGGGTCGTGCCGAGATGCCCCGCCCACGGAAATCGCTCGACCGCCGGCGGAATCAGCGTGACGATCTCAACGCCCTTCGGGACCTCGCCGTGGATCATCTCCACCGGCGTCGTCGGTCGCTCGCCCATGAGCACGTTGATCGCTTCCCCCATGTTGCCGAGCGTCGCTGACAACCCCCACGTTTGCAGACCGGGGTTCCACTGCCGCAGCCGCGCCAGACAGAGCTCGGTCTGAGCGCCGCGCTTGGTGCCCATCAACTCGTGCCACTCGTCCACGACCACGCATCGCAGGCTCGACATCCGCTCGCGACCATCGGGATACGAAAGGAGCAGCGACAGGCTTTCCGGTGTCGTCACGAGGGCAGACGGCAGGCGTTCGCGTTGGCGGCGACGCTGGGTGGACGTGGTGTCGCCCGTCCGCAGCTCCACGGTCCACGGCAGGTCGAGCGCCGTGACCGCCGCGTTCAGCGTCTCGACGGTATCCGTTGCGAGGGCCCGCAGCGGCGTCAGCCACAGCACCCGCAGCGGGGGCGCGCGATGACCGAGTGGGTTCTCTGCCATCCAGTCCGCCAGCGGCCCCAGCCACACCGCGTAGGATTTCCCCATTCCCGTCGGGGCGTGCACGATCCCGCTCCGCCCGGCGACGTACGCCTCCCATGCGCGTCGCTGGAAATCGAAGGGCTCCCAGCCCCGGGATTGAAACCACGCCAGGATTGCAGTGTTCATCGGCGCGTCTGCGCCTCTCTGGAACGCATGAGTACCCGCAGGCTCTCGAGAGTGTCAGCCTCTCGTGCCGTCTTGTCGCGCCGCCATCGTGCCATCCGTGGAAACCGCAGCGCGAGCCCCGCCTTGTGTCGACCGGAGGGTTGGATTGCCTCGAACGCCAGCTCGAACACCAGCTCTGGCCGCACCACCCGCACGGGGCCGAATCGCCCCGTCGTGTTCCGCCGGACGAACCTGTCCACTTCGTGGATCTCTTCATCCGTCAGACCGGAATAGGCCTTCGCCACCGGCACGAGCTCCTCCCCCTCCCAGACGCCGAACGTGTAGTCCGTGAACAAGCTCGCGCGCTTGCCGTTGCCGAGCTGGGCGTACATCAGCACGGCGTCTACGCTGTACGGATCCACCTTCCACTTCCACCAGCTGCCTCGCTGGCGACCCACACCATACGCGGAGTCCAGCCGCTTAAGCATCAACCCCTCCGCTCCGCGCTCCCGCGCCTGCTCCCGGACACGCCCCAACTCGTCCCAACTGGCAGCCACGACCGCCGGTGACAGGCGGAGCACACGCGACGTGCAGGCCTCGCCCAGCAACGCGTCGAGCCGCCTCCGCCTCTCCGCGAGAGGCTCGCCGCGAATGTCCTGTCCCTGCTCCTCGAGCAAGTCGAATACCATGAACGCCAGCGGCACCTCGTCCCAGAGCCGCGGCTCCTCGCGCTTCCGGTTGATCCGCCGCTGAAGAAGAATGAACGGCAGCGGGTGGTCGTCCTCCCATGCCAGGATTTCCCCGTCCAGCACGGTCCCGTCCGGAAGTCGATCGCCCTCCGCCCGGACCTCGGGAAACCCACCGGTAATCAACTCGTCCCCCCGCGACCAGACCAGAGTCTGCCCCGCGCGCCGAATGATCTGCGCGCGGATGCCGTCCCACTTCCACTCCGCCTGCCAGTTCCCCACGTCACCCAGGTCGTGCGGATCGCCTTCCAGCGGATACGCGAGGCAGAACGGGTACGGCTTCGCCGGGTCGCTCCCGCCGTCCTCACCACGCATCAGCCGCTCGAACGCTTCTTCGCCCGGCGTCCATTGCCCGGTGAGCCGGTGCGCCATGATGGCCGGATCCACATCCGCCACATTTGCCAGTGCCCGCACTACGAGTCGCGCCGCCACGCCCACGCGCATGCTGCC
This sequence comes from uncultured Planctomycetales bacterium, assembly GCA_964548565.1. GTDB lineage: Bacteria > Planctomycetota > Phycisphaerae > UBA1845 > PWPN01 > CAYLLT01. Next base: position 4,527 of record CAZJTF010000055.1, read on the forward strand.
AAGGATCATCTTGTGATAGAGGTACCGCTGGCGCTCATCGAGTTCCTGCCATGTCTGCATCACGATCGCCCGCTGCTCGCGCTCGGACAGCGCCGGCAGCGGCAGAAGGCGATCCTCGATGATTTCGTGCAGCGGTCGATCGGTCCCGTGTGCCACCGAGGGGAGCAGCAGCGCCATCGTTTCCGACAGGTCCCCCACAGCATCGTACGATTCCGCGATCAGCCAGTGCGGCAACCCCGTCGCCTCCCCGACCCAGTCGCGCAGTCGCCGGCTCGAGACGGCTCGGATCAGCTTTCCGCCGGAGAGGATCGCCAGCACCCACGCGGCATCGCGCGCCGGCGCTCCCTCAAAGTAATCCTGCAGCGCGCGCAGCTTCTCGCTCGTACGGGTGGTCGCATCCAGGCGATAATAGAGTTCGGCAAAGCGCTGCATATTGTTGTCAATCCGCCGTCGCGGAAGATTCCGCCTCCTTCGGCCCTCCGATCGGTTCGTCCTCATCCCCATACCGTGTCGGCAGGGCCCAGGCCTCGTAACCCTGCTCCGACAGGTATCGCGTCAGCGGACCCGTGTAGCCATGTGTCACCCCGATGCGCGTCGCGCCGGTTTCGCGGATCGTTCCCAGCAGGCCCTCCCAGTCTGCGTGGTCGGAGAGCACGAACCCGCGGTCCGCGCTCCGCCAGCGCCGTGTTCCCCGGATCCGCATCCACCCCGATGCAAACGCCGTCGAGTAGGGCGCGAACTTCCGCAGCCAGGGGCTCCCGGCCACTGAGGGCGGCGCGACAACCAGCGCCCGCCCGCGAAGACTCTGGAGGTTCTCACCGTCCGCGCGGACCACCGTGGGCATGACGACGCCCGCGGCTTCATACGCCGCCAGAAATCGCGCCACCGCCCCGTGAACGACAATCGGCCCGATCGAACGATCGATGCCCGCGATGAGCCGCTGCGCCTTCCCCAGCGCGTACGTGAACACGATGCTCGTCCACCGCCGCTCCTGGTTCTGCCGCCACCATGCATCTACCTCCGACAGCACGACCTCCTGGGGCGGCCACCGGTACACGGGCAAGCCAAATGTCGATTCCGTAATGAACGTGTGGCATCGGACCAGTTCGAATGGTCGGCAGGTCGCATCGGGCTGGACCTTGTAGTCTCCGCTCACGACCCAGACCTCGCCCCGATGCTCCAGCCGGACTTGAGACGAGCCGAGAATGTGCCCCGCCGGGTGCAACGACACGCTCACGCCGTTGACGTCCAGTTGCTCGCCGTACGCGACGCCGCGGATGCAGGCAGACGTGCCGAGACGCGCCGCCAGCACACCCACCCCGTCCCGGGCGCACAGGTAATCCTTGCATTGCCAGTGCACGTGGTCCGAGTGGGCGTGCGTGATGATTGCTCGGTCAACCGCTTCCCACGGGTCGATGTGGAATCCCCCCGGCGCGCAAAAGAGCCCCTGCGGCGTGGCCGTGATGAATGGGCTTGGGCTCATCCAGCATTGTATGCGGCCCGACGCCCTGCCGGCCCCGTTTCAGCAGCGGAATCGGCCGTGTGCGACCGTGCGGACCCCCTTGCTCAGGTCGCGAAATGGCCGGGGTCCCGGGGACAGGAGAGGCGAATGCCCGGTCAGGCGTGGGCGGGCTCGCCGGAGGTTGACGTTCCGCCGGAGAGAACTTCATGGATCGCGGTGCGAAGCGTCTCGAATTCGCAGGGCTTCTCGAGAAAGCGGAAGGGCTTCAGGTGCTGGGCCTCGAGTTCCAACTTGTGCGTCGGCAACCCCGTGAAGAAGAGAATGTGGAGACCTTTGTTGCTCTCGCGAAGCCGCTCGGCTACGTACAGCCCGGTGTGCGCATCCGTCAGCAGCCAGTCCACAAGCAGCACATCCGGCCGGAATGGCAGGCCGACGTCGATGGCTTCCGTCGCGTTCCCGGCAGTCTGAACCTCGTGCCCGTCGCGCCCGAGGATTTTGGCCAGAACCATCCGGGGAATCGGCTCATCCTCCACGATGAGAATTCTCGCCATCGCCAGCTCCCTCCGATGGGGGAAGGTGAATAGAAAAAGTCGTCCCTCGGCCCGGCGCGCTGTCGACGTCAATCGTCCCGCCGTGTTCCGCTATGATACCATGCACCATGCTGAGTCCAAGGCCCGTTCCACCTCTTTCCCGCCGGGTGGAGAAAAAAGGATCAAAAATATGCTGAAGTTTGTCAGCGGGAATTCCAGGGCCGTCATCACTCACGACGACCCGGGCACCGCCGTTCATTCGTTCCGTTCTAACGTGAACCTTGACCCCTCCCGTACCGGCCTGGGCAGCGTTCTGAACCAGGTTGATTAAAACCTGCTCAATCCCGATCGCGTCCACTTTCATCGCAGGAAGATCCGGCTCCAATTCCAGATGTAGCTGCAGACGACCTCGTTCCGTGTAACGTGAAGCGAGTTCCGCCCCCCGCCGAACCACCTCGTTGAGATCTTGTGGCGTCCGCTGGGGGCATGCATCCTGCCGGCCGAATCGCAGGATGTTCTTGACAATTTTTCCGCAGCGGCGCGCCTCATTTCCGATACTCTCCAGCGCCGCGGTGATCTCCGGCATGGTCCCCGGCTCATCCTTGATTGTCAGGGCGTACTGTGAGCTCAGCAGGATCGCATTCACCGGGTTGTTGATCTCGTGCGCGATCCCGGTCGCCAACGTCCCCAGGGAGGCAAGACGTTCAGAACGGCGCAGTTGCGATAATGAGGCCTTGAGCTGCTTGGTCCGCTCGGCCACGAGAGCTTCGAGGTGATCGCGGTACTGAGCGAGGGCCTCTTCCGTGCGTTTCCGCTCCGTCAGGTCTATGAAGAACCCCACCCCGAGTTCCTGGGGGCCCGCCAGGTACGCCGTCCCCGCGAGCACCGGCACCCGATGACCGTCTTTCCGGATCAGGTTCTTCTCGAACGGCTCGTGTCGTCCGCTCCGGCGCATCTGCTCGACTGCCGCCCGGTCGAGATGCTGCTCGTCCGGCGCGGTGATGCGCAGCCAGTTCACAGTCCCCGCCTCCAATTCGGCTCGCGAGTACCCCGCGAGGCTCAGGAAGGCGTCGTTCGCGGTAATGATCCGCCCCTGCAGATCGCCGATGATGATTGCAATGATGTTGGCATCGACAAGACGGCGCAGGCGGGCCTCGCTCTCAACAAGTTGCTGGCGCGAACGCCTCAACTCCAGCGCCGATTCCTCCGCTCGAACGCGAGCCCGCGTCTGAATCCAGTTCAGACCGAACAGCAGCCCCGATATCAGCAAGCCCCCCACCAGCACAACGTATACCACGAGCTCGGAAGAAGCCGCCTCGAACGCCCGGCTCGAGCTCATGACCACCGGCCACTCCACGCCGGCCATGCGGATCGTCCGGGTGGCGCGGAACCGCGCCCGATCGTGCTCTCCCGAGCTGTAAAGTAGAGAATCCGTCGCGACCCGTCCGTCGTAGATCTGGACGACCAGGTCGGACCGTTCGGAGTCTCCGAACACACCTGCGAACAGATCCCCCGCACGAAACGGGCTGTAGATATACCCGAGCAGAAGCCGCCGCTTGTCCTCCAACTCGGTCGGCAGCGTCCCGTTGCGGTAAATAGGCAGATAGACCAGGAACCCGGGTTGCTTGTTCGCGTCGATTTCCTGCACGAGCACGACACGCCCGCTCGCCGCAACCTCTCCCGTGTCGCGAGCACGCTCCATCGCCGCACGCCGGACAGGCTCCGTGTACATGTCGTAGCCGATGGCGGCCCGATTTCGAACATCCAGAGGCTCGAGGTAAATGATCGAGTTGTAGACCTCGCGCGGCAGCTCCGGCCAGACCCGGAAATCTTCCACGCCCTGCGCACGCATCATTGAGACGACTTCCTCCAGCTCCGATCCTGGAAACTGGAGGGTAACCCCGATGCCCTGGATTCCGGGATACCTCGTGCGCAGCTGCAAGCGCCTCACGAACTCCTGGAACTCCGTTCGGCTGACCCGGTTACTTCCGGCAAACAGTCCTGCCCCGCCCCGCAGGAGGGTGATGTACGACTCCATCCGTTCCCGGATGTCCTTTTCCGCCGCCTCCACCGCGTACGCGAAACGTTCCTTGTGATGGGAGCGGATCGTCTTGAACATGTATGCGGTGGTCACGCCTGTCAGCAGCAGCGAGGCCACAAGCACCACCCATGGCGTGCCGGGCATGCGCGCGCTGGACTCCCGACTCGGCTGAATATCCATGCGCTGATCACCGCCGGTGTTCACGTCCGACTGCCCTGAACGAATGATCGGCTATTGTAGTGGATCGTGCTGGCTGTGGCGAAGCGAGGCCTCCCGGCCGCGTGCGGTTGCCCCGATGCGTACGCCCCGCAATAATTCCTGCAGGCCTGAGAACCCAACCACACAAGGAGCCGTCCATGCCAGCAAACGTCTATGCACGCGCCGCCGCGGTGCTCGGTTGTACGATTCTTCTCGCGGGTACCGTTCAATCCGCGGAGAAAACCGCACCGCCGAAGACTGCGCAGAGCCAGCCCGCGGCCACGACCCGCCCCTCCAGCATCTACGACCTGACGGTCGCCGACATCGACGGCAAACGCCGCTCACTGCGTGAATACGAAGGAAAGGTGCTGCTGGTCGTGAACGTCGCCTCGCGATGCGGTTTCACGCCGCAGTACACCGGCCTCGAGGAGCTCTACCGGAAGTACAAGGACCGCGGGCTCGTCGTGCTCGGCGTGCCGTCCAACGACTTCGGCCGGCAGGAGCCCGGTACCAATGCCCAAATCAAGGAGTTCTGCTCGACGAAGTTCCATACGACGTTCCCGATGCTCTCGAAAATATCCGTCAAGAACGGCCCCGAGCAGCATCGCCTCTACAACTACCTCACGAGCAAAATGCAGAACGGTGTGCTGGATGCCAAGATCGCCTGGAATTTCAACAAGATCCTGATTGGGCGCGACGGCCGCCCGATCCGGCACTATGAATCCAAGGTCAAGCCCGACGACGAGAATCTGCGAGCCGACATCGAAAAGGCGCTGAGCGCGAAGCCGCCCGCCTCACTCTCGGCTGATTTGCCATCGCGTGGCGGGTAAAGAATAAAGCGGGTCCGGTCAGCATGCAACTGGCCGGACCCGCCGTCTGTTCATCGAGATCGCACCGGTGACTGCTCACCGATCGCTCATGCCGTCCCTCCGAGTTCCCAGCCCTTCCGGTACTCGCGGCGGAGGAACTGGTTGGCCTCGGGGATGTTCGTGATCTTCATGTTCGGGCCGTCCCACAGGATCTTCCTGCCCGCCCGGATCGCCACACACCCCAGCACGACGGTCTCTGTCAGCGGCCCGGCGTAGGAGAAGTTGGACATCGCCAGCGACGGCTTGCCCTCGCGCATCGCTGCGAACCACTCCTGGATGTGCTGCCCATGCGAACGCGGCAGCTTCTGCGGCGGTGCCTTGAACAGCTTGCTGTCCGGCAGCGGACCGACCGTCTCCTCTCCCTTGAGCATCAGGAAGTACCTCGCGCCGTAGTCGTTCGGCGAAAACAGCGTGCCCTTCTCGCCGACCAGCAGCGAACCGCTGCCCGGGATGTCCATGCCCCGGGCCATTTCCTTCAACTGTCGGTTGACCCACGCCGGCTTGTCCGAGCCGCCGTCGTACCACGTCCACTTGAGCGGGGGAAGCCCTTCGCGCTCAGGGAACTCGTACCGCACGACGCTCCACATGGGGAACGTCTCCGGGTTGTACTCGGACACGTCCGCCTCAACGCTGGTCGGGTATCCCAGCTTGCACGCCATGAATGCCATGTTGGCCGTGTGGCACGCCATGTCGCCGAGCGCACCGGTTCCGAAATCCCACCAGCCTCGCCATTTGAACGAGTGGTAGACATCCGGATAGTACTTCCGCTCCGGCGCCGTCCCGAGCCAGAGATCCCAGTGCAGGTTGCCCGGCGAGGGCGAGTCGCTGCTGCCTCTGCCCTCGCGCAGCGCTGCCTGAATCCCTGGGATCCGCAGCAGCGCGCCCGTGCCCTGCGGCCAGACGGGGCGGTTCGTCCAGACGTGCACTTCACGCACCGGCCCGATCACGCCCGCCTGGATCACCTCCACGGCCTCGCGCAGCCCGTCCTCGGCCGTGCCCTGGTTGCCCATCTGCGTGCAGACGTTGTACTTCTTCGCGGCCTCGGTGAGCATCCGCGCCTCGTACACGTCATGGGTCAGCGGCTTCTGCACGAACGCGTGTTTACCCCGCTGCATCCCCCACATCGCAGCGATCGCGTGCGTGTGGTCGGGTGTGCTGACGGTGACGGCATCGATTTCCTTCTCCATCTCGTCGAACATCTTGCGGAAATCGACGAACTTGCGGGCCTTCGGGAACTTCTTCGCCTTTTCGTTCAGGCGGTCCTCGTCCACATCGCAGATGGCGACGACGTTCTCCCGCCCGGAGTCGTCGGTGTCGCTGCTGCCCTTGCCGCCGACGCCGATGCAGGCGATGTTGATCTTGTCATTCGGCGACTTCGCCGCGGCCAGGACGTCGCGCGTCCCCGCCACCCAGTAGCCGGCACCGGCCAGTGCGGATGCCTTCAGGAAATCCCGACGGTTCGTCTCTGCCATCTGCTTGCTCCTTTGCTGTACGCGCGGCGTGATGGACGGAATGAATCCACGGCAGCGCTGGCGGGTAGTCTAACGGGCACAGGGGGTTGCGTCGAGCCGCCATGGCTCCGGCCCGCCGGCGTCAGCCCCGCGGATCGCGCAGTGCCTGCTCGAACCATCGCCGCAGCCTGGCGTTGGAAACGTGCTTTCCGCGGGGCGGTCCCTCGGCCTCCCCCATCCACCGGATCGGCGGAAGCCCCTCCTGCGCAAGCAGATCGTCGTAGTACGCCCGCCGCAGAAAGGGTTTGTCGAATGTCACGTTGAGCACGCCCTCCTTCGGCCGCTCGAGCAGCGCTGCGCAACACGCGACCACGTCATCCCGGTGAATCAGGTTGACGTAGGCGTGCCCGTCCGAGCGCTGCCGCCCCGCTTCGTGCCGGATCCGGTTGATCGGACCGCGGCCCGGCCCCACGATTCCCCCCAGCCGCAGGATTGTCGTCATCATCCCCAGCCGCGCGGCGCCTTCCCGCAACTCCCGCTCCGTCGCAACCAGGATCCGGCCCGATTCCGAGGCCGGGCGCGTTTCTGAATCCTCATCGACGCGGGAACCGTCCGTTTGCCCGTAAACGGACGTCGAGGAAGTATACACGACGTGCCGGACCGCTGTACCCTCGAGCGCGCGGAGCAGGTTCCGAGCCCCCTTCAGGTACACCTCCTCGTAAGAATGCTCACCCCGTCCCGGCGCCACCGTCAGAAACGTGACGTCGCAACTCATCAGGATGGCGTGCAATTGCTCCACCTGATCGAGCCGCAGCAGGACGCCCTCGACGCCGAGGCGCGAGATCTCAGGCAGCCGCCCCGGTGTCGTGGTCGAGCCCACGACGCGGTGTCCAAGCGCAACCAGGTGCTCTCCCAGCGCGGACCCGATGTAACCACAGCCGATGATCGCGACGCGTTTCGTCACCACGCCTCCGGCCCGCCGAAGCTTGACTTGGAGCCACCCGCCGCCAAAAAAGATGATACTGATGCCCCGGAGCATCATCCATCACCCATCCGTTATGCGAGCCGCCCCCGAAAGGCCGGCCGCACCGAGGACTCGTCATGGAATCACAGAGCGGGCCGCCCAATCCCGATCGGAGAGAGTTCATGCGTACCGTTGCCGCACTCGGAGCCGGTTTGACGTTCGGACCGACCGCCGCATTCACCGCTGATACCGCGGCTGGCACATCCGGCAGCGCACAGCAGTCTGCCGGCCCAGGTGACATTCCAAAACGCAAACTCGGGCGCGCCGAGGTCACCGTCTCCGCCATCGGCCTGGGCGGATTCAGCATCGGTACCCTCAAGAGCGAGGACGAAGCCGTCAAGTTGGTTCACGCCGCCATCGACGCCGGTATCACCTTCATGGACAACGCCTGGGAGTATCACGACGGCAAGAGCGAGGAATGGATGGGCAAGGCGCTCCAGGGCCGTCGCGACAAGGTGTTCCTGATGACCAAGGTGTGCTCGCATGGCCGCGACAGGAAAGTCGCCATGCAGCAGCTCGAGGACTCACTGCGCCGCCTGAAGACCGACCACCTCGACCTCTGGCAGATTCATGAGGTGGTCTACGAGAATGACCCCGAGTGGCATTTCCAGAAGGAAGGCGCGGTCGAAGCCCTCGCGGAGGCGAAGCAGCAGGGCAAGGTTCGTTTCGTCGGCTTCACTGGCCACAAGGATCCCCGGATCCACCTCAAGATGTTGCAGCACGATTTTCCGTTTGATGCCTGCCAGATGCCGCTGAACTGCTTCGACGGCAGCTTCCGCAGCTTCGAGAAACAGGTTCTTCCCGAGCTCAACCGCCGCGGGATCGCTGCCATCGGGATGAAGAGCCTCGGCGGGACCGGTGAAATGGTTCGTAAGGGCGTCGTGACCGCGCAGGAGGCCATTCGCTACGCCATGAGCCTGCCGATCGCAACGCTCGTGAGCGGGATCGACTCCATGCAGGTGCTCGAGCAGAACCTGCAGGTGGCGCGGGGCTTCAAGCCGATGGCCTCGGACGAGATGGAGGCACTCCGCAACCGCTGCGCGCCATACGCCGGTGACGGGCGGTTTGAACTCTACAAGACGACTGCCATGTTCGACGGCCCGACCGGCCGCAAGCAGCACGGATTCCCCGAAGGGAGGGCCTGACCCGCGTTCGTCACGCCGTCGCACTCAGAACCGCCAGGATCCCGCGGCAGAACTCCGGCAGGTCATCTGGCTTGCGGCTGGACACGAAATGCCGATCGATGACAACCGCCGCATCCTCCCACAGCGCGCCGGCGTTCACCAGGTCGTCGCGGATCCCCAGCGAGCCGGTGACACGCACGCCTTTGTAAACCCGGGCGGAAATTGGAATCCAGCCGCCATGGCAGATGGCCGCCACGAGCTTCTTCGCGCTCGCGCACTCCCGCACGATCTGCAGCACCTGCTCGTCACGCCGCAGCTTGTCGGGCATGAACCCGCCGGGAATGATCACGCCGTCGAAATCCTCCGCCTGCACGTCCCGGATCGCCGCGTCCGATCGGCAGGGGTAGGTGTGCTTGCCCGAGTACACGCGATCGGCCTCGGGTCCGGCCACTGTGACCTGCGCCCCGGCTTCCAGCATGCGAAGCCGCGGGTACCAAAGCTCGAGATCCTCGTACGCATCTTCCACGAACATGAGCAGGCGCCGTCCGGCCAGCGGCTTCGATGACATCATGAACTCCCTGAACGTCGAGCGGTCCGCCTCAGCGCGTGCGAACCGGCTGTCGGCGCATGTTCAAAATGGTCTCGAGCGTGCGCCGAACGCTGCGGACCATTTCCGTCCGGAACTGCGGCTGTGCGGGTGTCCCCTGCACCCGAACTTCCATCAGTTCACGCGCCACCCCCTCCGCCAGTTCGCTCAGCACCTGTACCCGTGGCAGCTTGAGCGGGCTGCCGACCAGGAGGGCGAGATCCATTTCCTCTTCCGGCATCTGCACTCGTCCGGCTCCCACCATTGAGAGAGCGCTGCCGCGCAGGTCGATTTCTTCGAGGATCAGCTCGCTGCCGCGCACCTTGAACGCGAGCGTGGCATTGTGAAAGGCGTTGTCATCCTGGGTGGCGAAGTGCACCACCCGCAGGATGGCGAGCATCAGCGGCAGCTTGAACATCTGCGCATCGCGGATGACCACGTCGCCGCCCCCCTGGCGGCTCCGGACGTCCCCGGGACGCCCTGCCAGCGACAGATTGCCGTCAAGCCGCCCCTGCAGCCGGACCGGCTGCTCCCCTGGTTCGAGTTTCGCGTTCAGGAAATCGGCCAGCGAGACATCTCGCACCGTGAGAGACAGCCCGTACTGCGGCGTGTTGCGGGAGTGGTCGAGTTCCAGTTCCCCGAGCACCGTTCCACCGTACAGCTTGCCGACCATATTTGAGACGTGCATGACGTAAGGGCCGGACCGGAGCAGTTGGGCCGTGACATCCGTCGCCAGGCGTCCGTCCACGCGCACCGTCTTGAGCGCGGCCCTCGCGTCAATCGTGAATTCCTCATGCATGCCGGCCGTTCCGGAAATCGTGCCGGTGGCCTCCGTCAGCTCCGCGCCCATTTGGATCGAGACGCCTGTCAGTTGCGCCGTTCCCTCCGCGAGCCAGCGCGCAGCAGCTTCCGGCGGCAGGTCAAGATGCAGCCGCGGCAGCGACAGGTTGATCCGCCCCTGCGGCTGCGCGTCGTTCCACAGGCGTCGCACCCGCCACGGAAACGCGCGTCGCAGCTCGTCGGACAGCACGAGGTCGCGCGCCTGGAGCGCCAGGTCCGCGCGCATCCCCTCGTCAGACCAGGTCACGAGGCCTGACGCCGCGAGCGAGGCCTCGGCCGACCGCGCCACGACGTCCTGCAGCCGCGCGTTGCCCGGCGTCAGTTCGACCCGCCCCCGCACGTCCCGCAGGGGAAGCGGAAACGCTGCGCATTGCGCCGTGCATCCGAGCGGCTCGATCGTGACGCGGTAATCCAGCCCCCCCTCTGCCGGTTGCGTGTCAGAAGGCCCCCGCGCTGCTCTCCGGCAGGTCAAAGCCACCCGCGCCGAGCCTCCCGGACGCAGCAGATCCCACATCGACTGCACGCCCGCCGGCAGGGCACCCCGCAGCTCCTCGTCCAGCGGCAGCCGTTCGCACTGTGCGTCGATCTCGAAGCCGGGCACTGCACCCTGCAGGTCGAACTGCCCGCTCAGCCGGACCGGTGCATCCCGGATTGTGCCCTCGAGTGCGCGGACGCTCGCGTGCCGTGGCGTCAACTGGAACTCCGCCTCCACGCGCGAGAGGACAAGCCCCGTCGCCGGGATTGTGATTCGCCCATCCACGAGCCTGACCACCAGCGAGTAATCCACCCCCGCCGTGTCCGAGCGGCTGCGGATCGAACCCTCGAGGTCGGCCTGCCCCGCCGGACCGAACCCGAGATACCGCTCACGTGCCATTTCGGGCAGCGCCGCCGCCAGCGTGTCATCGAGCGGCACCCGCGTCGCCTTGATCGACAGGTCCAGTTCGGGTGACATCAACTCGTCCCACACCGCACGCCCGCTCACGTCCACCGATGCCGTTCCGTGGTGTGCCCGCAGCCCCGAGATATCGAACGCGCCGTCCGCAATCGTCAGGTGCCCCGTCAGTCTCTCCAGCGGGTATGGGAACTCCACGTAACGGACACCACCGTCCAGGAACGTGACGCCGATCTCCGAGCGCCACGGGTTGTTTTGCGTGCCGGGCGGGGCGTCCTTTCGCGTGAGCCGGATGTCCAGGTCCATCAGCGCACGGACGTTGAAATCCCGGCACAACGCCTGGTCCTCCGGCGTCATGCATTCCAGCAGGTCCTTGTCGAGTTCGATCCGCTGCCCCGTGATGCGAAGCTCGCCCGCCTGTGTCTTGAAGCCGCCTTCCCACCCGTCGACGACGATGCGCCCACCGCCGTGAACGCCCGCCAGGTTCTCGATCCCCACGGTTCCATCGGGTCGGAAATGCACGTTTCCGCGCAGGTCATAGATGCGGTACGGAAATCGCGCGTACCGCGCCGATACCCCCAGGGGCGTCATCGTCGCCTCGACGAACTCAACGACGCTCTCCGGGCGGGCCGCCCGCCGCAGGTGCACAACCAGGTCAACCGGTCCGATTCCATCGAAGTCATGCACGAAGTCGCGGAGTCGCTTCCATCGCCGCACGAACCGCGACTCCACCGGATCTGACGGTTCGTCGCGTGGAAGCGGCACCGACCGTGCCGTCAGTTCCAGCTCGAATCCGATCGTCGCCACGTCCGCGCCGCCCCGCTCCAGCGTTCCTCGCACCTGGATCGCCGCCTCGTGAAACCGGCCCTCCAGGTCCGCGTGCGCGGTGGTCCCGTCGAACTCGAGCTTGCCGTTGATCGAGGAGAATCGCAGATACCGCGCGTCCGGCGGGCTCTGCTGTTCCTCGGGATCCAGCGGGATCGACAAGGCGGCGTTCCGCAGGGTCAGCGAGAATCGCTCCGGCGCGTGCGGATCGTACGAGAGGTTCTCCGGACGCACCTCCCCCTGGATCGCGAGCAGATCGATCCAGCGGGCCACCGCAGGCGGCGCAGAAAACAGCAGCTGCTCGATTGTCATCGCGGGCAGGCTGCCGCTCATCGCCAGCGTCTGCATGTTGATCTGCAGCCGCGCCGGGTCGCCCGCCAGTTCACCGGTGGGGTCGTCCGTCACCTTGTTGAGTCGCAGATCATACACCTGCGGCCGGTCCGGCAGCGGCTGCGCGTCGGCCCAGATCACCTGCGGTCGACCGCCCGAGCGCCCCCGTTCGGTCAGCCGCCCCTGCACGAGGCGCGCGTTGCGCAGGCGCAGCACCGGCAGTTGCATTTGGCCTTCCGTGAAACTCAGCCTCCGGTTGCGCAGCATCACGTCCCAGTTCCCGACGCCGTCGCTCATCCGCTGGACGAGCAGGACCTCGGGATCAACCGCCACAATCTCCGGGACAACCAGACTGCCGCTGATGATGCTCCAGGGCCGCAGGCGCAGGAACACGGTGGTACAGCGAAAAACGGTCCGTGCCTCCAGCGAGTTGTCGTGTGGATCGAACTCCGCCGCCTGCGGTGTCGCGATCGTGACACCGACGAGGTGCAGCCCCTGGAACGGGTTGAACCGCACCTGGTTGATCACTGCTTCGCCGCCGCTGAACTCCTCCAGCCACTGCTCAGCGTACAGCCGCAGGCGCTCTTCACGCGTGAGGTGCCAGTAGGCCACGAATGCGGACACGATCAGCAGAAGCAGAAAGAGGCCGATGGCGTGGCGCACCCGGGATACGGGACGGCGCGCCTGCCCGTGGCCGATCCACGCTCTGACGAAGCCGCTGCTCAGATCCTTGCTCCGGCTGGCGAGCCGGTCCGGCCCGGCGATCGACGGGATCGGCCACCTGCCACGTACGCCAACCCGACCGCGGAGAGCACCATCACCAGCGGCATGATCGGCAGGCGGTACCGGACGCTACCCACATAGATTGTATGCAGAAGCGTGTACGCGAGCACGGGCGACAGCAGCGCCGCCCACGCCCGCACGCTCCGGCGGGTCGCCCACAGCCCGATCACCGCCAGTACCAGCAGGACCACCATCCAGCCGGCACTCGCCATCGCTGCGGTGCCCCGGCGATACTCCGCCACGTTCGGCGTGAGGCTCCACGTTCGCAGGAACTTGGCCGCCCCGAGCCGCAGGATCCGCACCGGCTCCTCGCGGATCAGCTCGCCCGCCCGCCGCCGAAACCACGCGTCCCACTCGACCTCGGACAGCCGCTGCAGCTCTGGCATGCTTTTCGTGTGCGCCAGGTCGCTGCCGCCCTCCGCGCCCGGGCGGACACCGTCGTACAGGGTGATCCCCCCACGCGTGGTCAGCCATCGCCACTCCCCGATCACCGCGTTGTTGCGCGCCGCCCACGGCGTGAGCCCCGCGACCACGACCAGCACCATGACGACACCCGCTCGGAGCCGCACGGTCGGCTTCCCGCGCCCGCAGAAGAGCACCGTCAACGGTGCCAACAGCACCAGCACTGCCGCCGAGGGCCTCAGCAGCACCGAAAGCAGCAGCAGGATCCCCGCCGCCAACGCATCCTTCCCGCGCTCTCGGTCCTGCTCGCACAGCCGCAGCACGACCACCCACGTTGCGACCAGCGCGACGGTTGCGAGCGTCTCCGTCAGCAGCAGCCCCGAAAAGAACACCTGGAACGGGTCGATTGCCGCCGCAAGTCCTGCCAGCAGCACGACGAGAGTCCGCGAGGGTCGCCCGTGCTCCTTCCGCGCCGTCAGGTCCACGAAGGTGCTCGCCAGCACCGCCGCGAGCGGAGCCACCAGCGAACCGAGCAACGCCTGCGCGAGCCGCGCCCACAACAGCGGCCGCTCCAGCCCGACGAAGATGGTCAGAAACGCCGGATACCCCGGCATGTACGTCGCACGGAAGCCCAGCGTGTCCATCATTCCCGTGCCAGCCGCCAGCGTGCGGGCCACGTGCAGGTACTCGTCTTCGTCCGGGTACTCGAGCGTGCCGTATTGCCCGCTCGCGACGTATCGAACCAGCACCCACCCGACGCGTGCCGCGGCCGCCAGCAGCGTTACCAGCAGCAGGATGTGCCCATCGACACACTTCTGGCATGCTTGCCCGGGACCCGCCGCTCTGTCATGCATGGGCAGCCGCCTCGAATTCCGCCCGGATCCGCAGCACCCGCCGGCTCTCCTCCTTTACCCGCACCCGCTCGTCAATGCGCAGCGGAACGACCCAGATCGGCCCTTCCTGATCGCAAAGGAGAATCGTCCGTTCGCGTCGCCGGCGGTCAATCTTCTCGTCGACAAGGAAATCTGACAGTTTCTTCTCCTCGCCCATCCCAAGCGGCCGGAATCGATCACCCGCGCGACGCGCTCGGGCAATGAGCGGAGGCCGGACTGCCCCGGCATCGATCCACTGCTCCACCCAGCCGGGTCCGGTTGAATGCAGCATCGCGCGGTCGCCCTTTGCATCCACGCAATTCACCCGAAACGTGACGCCTGCGCCCGGAACGACCGTCGCGCCGTCCAATGCGACCAACGTTTCCACAATGCGCCCAGCCGCCACTGATCGCGCGCCCACCTGGATGGTCAACCGGTCTCCACACCGCTTCGCCTGAACGCCAGCCGGCAGATCGATCGCCCACTCCCCGGCCCCCTGGGACGCCAGTTCAGCCAGGCGCTGATAGTGCCAGGCGGTCATACGACGACGCGGCGCGTTCAGCCGCCGGAACGCCCCTTCCATCAGGGCTGCCCGCGTACTCAGCGATTCGTCCGCCAGGGAGATGGAGTCAAGAACGATCGTCGCCGCGTCCTGCTGCACCGTGATGCGATCGAGCGTCGCCGCCACCATCTCGTCGAGACGCCCCACCGCCGACCGGGCTCGCGCGGCAATCCGCGCCAGTGCGGCGTCGACTCCCGTGTACTGCTCGCGCAAGCCTGCGAGCACGTCGTGCCGGATGCGATTCCGCGCGTACCTCCGCTCGGTGTTGCTCGCATCCTCGCGCCACGCCTGGCCGATGCCCCGCAGGTGCTGCGCAAGCTCCTCCCGTCGGAACGGCAGCAGCGGCCGCACGAGTCGAACGTCGCTCCCCGCGCGCAGCGCCCGCGTCGCCGGCATGCCCGCGAGCCCGCGCAGTCCCGTCCCTCGCATGATGTGATGAAGGACCGTCTCGACTTGATCGTCCGCGTGATGTCCCAGGCAGACAGCGGTCAGCCCCTCACGAGCGCACACCCGCTCGTAAAACGCCAGCCGCTCCGCCCGTCCCGTCTCCTCGATGCCCTTCCGCCGCTCCGCCGCAAGCGCTGCGATGTCCCGGGCTTCGCACGTGTACGGAATACCAAGCGCTGTCGCCAGTTCCGCGACGAATGCCGCGTCTGCCTCCGCATCGGCCCCGCGCAACTGATGATCCAGGTGCGCGACACGCAGGCGCAGACGCCATCCGCACCGCACGTCCGCGTCCTGCAGCAGCCGCAATAGCGCGACGGAGTCCGCCCCACCGGAAACACCGATGAGCACGCCCTCACCCCGCCGCAACAGAGCGGCGGCGGCCGCTTCGAATCGCGTCTCGAGAGGCACCGTCTCCACGGTGCTATGGTAACCGATTTCGGGGAGGCCGCAGGAACACACTCCGACCGGAAACTCCGCCCGTCCTCCAGACACATCGATCCAGGAACCGATTCGCATTACCCCCCCCGCCATGGAGCGGCACGCAAACCATGCAAGCGGGCTGCGGCTCGATGCCTGCGCCGCGCCCGCCTGATACCTGCGGATCCAGCCGGCCACACCCAGGAACTTCGGCTCCGCCATCAGGACCTGCCGGAACGCCTTCCTGACAGGTAATGCGTGGCACAGCACGAACCGTCTTTAACCTGCATTGCGCCATTAGGAAGAGCTACAGTTCGCGACCTGCTGACGCAGGGCGCTGGCCATGCTGTTGCGCGTCCTGGCTGCTCCTGAGAAGGTTACTCCTCGGGTGTGGAGTTCAGGGTACTTGTCACGAGAACACCATCCTCCTGCGGACACTGCTCGGTCGGCAGCCGTCGACGCCAGGACACGCCCAGGAAGAGCGAACCCGCCGCCACGATTCCCCCGCAAACGACCGCCTGACCCCACTGATGTGCGATCAGATAGCTCGGCCCAACATACATCGCCCCGAGCCACGCCAGCCCCACGATCAGGTTGAACGCGTCCGGCGCGAACGGCTCCTTCCGGAATTCCGGCGTCTCCGCCGCAACGGCCCGCGCCACCGGCCCCCAGAACCCCGCCGGTTGGGTCGTGCGGTAGAAGTGCGTCAGCGTCCTCATCCCCGGTGGCGCTGTCAGGAGCGTCACCACCACGCACGCGATGAACGACGCCGCCACCAGCACCGGAAGCGTCACGTACACCGGGATTGCCTGCCCGATCCGCTCCTCGATCATCGGCTGCACCAGCGTCTGCACGAGCGACAGCGCCATCCCCGTCCACATCCCCGCGGCAAAGCCGTACCCGCTCAGCCGCCACCAGTACCATCGCAGTACGTTCGGCAGCAGGATCGCCGACCCGAGGAACCCCAGAATCCACGTAATCATCACGTTGATGGACCCGCTCACAAACGAGATCCCGATCCCGATCAGGATCATCAGTACGCTCGCCACATAGCTCGCCCGCACGTAATGCTCAGGCGGCGCCGACGGCCGCACGTACCGCTGGTAAATGTCGCGAATCAGGTACGACGCCGCCCCGTTCACCATCGCGCTGAACGTCGCCATGAACGCCGCGACCAGAGCCGCCAGCGCGATCCCCTTCAGCCCCCAGGGCAGTTCATGCGCCAGCACGTACGGCAGCACCTTCTCCGCATCCCACTTCGGCAGCTGCAGCCGTCCCTGCGCGACCGCCAGGATGCCGATCACCGCGAACGCCATCGCCATCGGGAACCGCACCGTGTGGCACACCCCCCACAGCAGGCCCGCCTTGGACGCCTCCCGCGGGCTGCGCGTGGCGAGAAACTTCTGGAAATCGTACAACTGCTCCGGACCGCTCAGTCCCAGCAGCAGTCCCTTGAGCAAGAACGCGATCACCACCGCCCCGAACATCGCGTACATGTCCGCGTTGTTCTCGATCCGCCATGGGGGCACGACGGCATACCACTCCGCCGGATCAACCTGCACAATGCGTGACCCGCCGTGCGCGAGTTGCTCCAGGGCGCTCCGCATCCCCTCCGGCGTGAACGCCGCATACCCCAGCCACGCAATGAGGATCGCCCCGACGCTCAGGATGATCGTCTGGAAGAACTCGATGATCGTCAGGCCCGTGAACCCCCCGACCACAACGTACGCCCCCGTGATCGCGATGATCAGCACGGCCGCCAGCCGATCCGCACCCCCCTCGGAAAGCCCTGGCAGCCACTCCCTCAACGGTAGAAACTGCGACCCGAACTTGCCCATCCCGACGGCCGTGTACCCAATGAACGCCGTCAGCGTCAGCACCGCGAACATCGTGTACGCCAGCCGGGCCATGTCGCCACTGCGACCTGCCCCGAAGCGGTACACCATCCACTCCGCCCCGGTGACCACGCCGCTCCGCCGGATCCACTTGCCCATGAACGCCATGTAGAACGCCGCGATCAGGAACCCCCACATCCACTGGATCCAGAACCCGTTGAACCCGTACGCCACGAACATCGACACGATCCACATCGTGCCCGTGATGTCGAAGTAACTGGACGACCCGCTCATCGCGATCATCCACCACGGCAGTTGCCGCCCGCCGAGGAAGTACGACTCGACGCCCCGCGCCGCGCGCCGCTTGACCACAAAGCCGATGCTCAGCACCAGCCCGACGTACACGATCAAAATGGCTATGTCGACGATGTGCATGGCGACGTAGTGTACCCCCAACCGCTCCCCCCCCCCCCCCCCCCCACCCCCCCCCCGGCCCGGCCCCCACCCCCACGACCCCCCCACCCCCCCCCCCCCCCCATCCCAACGCCCCACGTCCCTGCCCCAACGCCCTGACGCCGCCACGCCCGCGGACGCGTCCCCCTCGCGCACCGCCGACGCGGCCACCCTCGCAATCTCACATTGCCAGACTCTCCTTCATCCTCTCGGCCTCCATCCACCCGCCACGCGATCGTGATGCAGCCGTCGCGACATTCTCACTTGTTCACTTTCCCACATTCTCACGTGTTCACTCCGCACTCGCCCGGCGACCCGCCGCCCCTGACAGGCTTCCGCATTCCCTCTATCATGTCTGCATGCGCGCGAACGATGCCGTCACCGCCCTCCGTCGCGAGATCGAGGCGTGGCAACGCCTGCCCGTCGTGCCGCGGATCCTCCTCGTGCCGTTGTTCGTGTTGAGAGTCGTAGTATGGCCCATCGAGGCGGTGATCGGACTGGCCTGGCTGGTCGCGCAGACCGCCGGGCGACTGTTCCTCCGGATCCCCCCGATCCGGTGGCTCTACGGCCTCTTTTCGCGCGAACTCTGGACCGCCGGTGTCCGGCGCCGTGAGCCCATCGATGTCCTGCCGCGCATGCGACTGGTTCGCCGGCTCGCGATTCCGGTGATCGTGGCCGAGTGGGTTGCGTTTCTGGTTTTGGGAGCCAATCTGGGACTTGCACTGCTGCTGGGGCAGGGTGCGCCGGGTTTCACTCTCCTCTGCCTCGCCGTGATGTTCCTGTCCTGGCCCCTGGCCTGGGCGCTCACCTCGTACCACACTGACCTGCGCAAGGGCTGGACCGAACCGGAAGGTGCCCTCTGTCCCGCCTGCGGCTACAACCGCGCGTTGATCCCCGCGGACCACTGCCCCGAATGCGGAAGCACCTCCCGACCGCTTCTCCGCGGTGACCGCACCAAAGCCGGGTCCTGGACGGACCCGCTGTTGAACGAAGCCGCCGTCTTCCTGCCCGGGAGCATGCTGGGCACGGTCGCGCCGATCTTCGGCTGCTTCGGTCTGTTGAGCTACCCTGTTTTCGCCGGTGCCTGCATCCTCGCCCTGACGGCGTCCTTTGCCTGCCTTGCGGTCATGGCTTCCCTCCGCGCTCTGCGGCTCCGCCGATCATCTCCGGTGGTCTGAACGATCCGCCCCCGCCCAGCCACGCTTCGGCTTGCGTCACGCTTTTTTGCGCACCACAACGACCCCGCCCAGCCCACTACGCGACGCCAGTCAGCAGCCCGGCTGTGCAGGTCCAGCCGTGTAGCAGCGTTGCAGCACGCCGAAGTCCTCCTGGTCGACGTCATTGTCGCTGTCCAGATCGGCTGGCAGACAGCCGCTCGCCGGCGGCCCGAGTTCCGCGCCGGTGACGCACGGGGCGAAGAGATCGCAGTCAGCATCGTCCACATCCCCGTCCCGATCGAGATCGCCCCTGGAAAGCGGCGCCTCCCAGGCACCGATGTCCACGTGCGACCCCGCAAACCGAGGACGTCCGTCAAAGTCCAGCCACCCGGGTGACGCCCCCGAATCGTAGCCCGCCTCCACGCACGGAGAGATGAGTTGCAGCCGATAGTCGCCCGTCAGCAGGGGATCCAGCGAGATGTCGCCGGTTCCCGGGGTAACGCTTGCGTAGTCGCTTCCGGAGTTGTAGACGCAGTTGTTTCGCAGCGTGGGCCGGGAACTGGTCCCGTAGCTGTAAAGGCCTGAATAATTCCACGCGATGATGTTGTTCGTAATTGAAGGAGATGTAAAGTAGAGGTATATCCCCGCTCCCCGCGTGACGGTCGCGGTGTTGCGGATAATCGTGTTGTTCACGATGGCCGGAGAGGCGTATGAGCAGTAGATCCCGCCACAGCTTGAGTTTGCCTTGTTGTCGATAATCAGGTTCCCGGCGATCAGCACATCAGACGACGCACAGTAGATGCCGGCTGCATTCGCCGAGTTGTTCGCCGTGATGATGTTATGCGTGATGCGCACCGAAGCCGACGAGCAGAAGATCCCCGCCCCGTGGGTCGCGGACTCCACCACCGTCCCTCTACCGTTCCGGATTGTGAACCCGTCAATCGAGCACATCTGATGGGCGTACGCGCCCACCGCGCGCACCACGCTCCCGCTGCCACCCCCGTCGAGGATGGTCGGGTTTGCGGTCCAGCTCCGTTCATCCCGGGTCATCTCGGAACCTGCAAAACCACCGTAGAGGTAGGCGTATGATTTCAGTGTGACGCGCTCGGTGTAAGTCCCCGCTGCGACCCAGACGTCACCACCCGTTTCCGCAGCCATGTTGATGCCGGCCTGCACCGTCCGCTTGGCCGATTCCCAACTCGACCCGTCGTTCAAGTCGTTGCCGGAAGGCGACACACGGACAATCAAGGGCAGCCGGGCGGGGGGAGCGCCGCTGAACTCGTCCGCGCCGATATCCAGACGGTTACCCTGGACCCGCGGTTCTCCATCGATATCCGGCCATCCGGACGGCACGGCCGTCTCGCCGGCGCCGTTCACGCAGGGTGAAGCCGCCGTGAGATGCACATGACCGTAAGCGACAGCCGCAAGCCTCGGGTCCGAGTTGATGTCGCCGACCCCTGCCGCGAGGCCGGAGTAGTCATAGCCGTCGGGGTTGTAGACACAGTTGTTCCGCACCGTTGGCGAGCCGTTGACCTGGTAGATGCCGTTCACATTGAACGCCACGATGCAGTTGACGATTTCCGGGGACGAGTTGGAGCACCAGATGCCCGTACCTGAACCGAGGGTTCCGCCATTCGCCACGATCGTGTTGTTTACGATCATCGGTGAGGCCGACGAACACCAGACACCATGACCTCCGTTCCCCATGATGATGTTGCTCAGGAGCACCGGCGATCCCCAGGAGCAGCCGACACCTGAGTTCGAGTTCCCGATGATCACGTTGTTCAC
>CAZJTF010000056.1:0-25267 GCA_964548565.1 uncultured Planctomycetales bacterium
CGATTTCGCGGCGCATGTTGCGTCAAAGCAGTCGCCGATTATGCAACTGAGGGGTAATGTAACAGTTGCCGCTGGAATTCCTGATAGTCACGTTGCTCTGGCACGGGTTTTGTTTGCCGCTCACGTTATTAAATGTGCCGGCATAGATCGGTGCGTTTGGGGTGGTCATGTAGTGGATGGTGAGGCTGGAACCTTGGCTCAGACGCGGGCCAGCCCCGAGTCCCAGAAGAGCCGCAACGGACGCCATGTGATGAAGGCTGTAGTATCGTTTCACTGATGAATCCTCGATGAAGTCTGGTTATCGTCGTGAACACCGGTCAGCGGGTGCGGCTTCGGGATCGGCGGCGGTGCCCGAATGCGGCAGCGGCGAACAGGGCGAGCGTCAGCGGCTCCGGGACGATTGTGACGTGGCTAAAGGTTTCGGCGTCGTGTAGCTGGATTGAGAAGGGCTGGCCGTCTAACCATGTCCCGCTGAGGGCCAGAGAAACGGGATCAAACTGAGTACTGGAAGCGAACAGATTCACGCGAGAGCGATCGGTTGCCCACAGGCCGACACCATCGGTGGTTTGGAAATTGCGGAGCCTGAGTGTGCTGTCCTGGGCGACGGTGATGAAGCTCTCCCACTCGCCGCCATCAATGTCCAACTTTCCATTACCGCTCAGGCCTACGCTTGCATGGATTGTCCCGCCGGTGACGCGTGCGGATGCGTTATCGCCGATGCCGAACACCAGGAACGCCCTCCCACCGGACATGTCGAGGTGGGCATTATTCCTGAGCCCAAGGATGCTCACCGCTCCACCCTGCAACGACGCGGAGGACAGGTCACGAAGGGCTAGATCGACGAGCTCGCCGCCGGCAACCTCGACGCGGCTTGAACCGAGAGCGAGGATGTCCTCGACACTCCCGCCGTTCATCCTCACCGTGGTCTGGCCCTGGGTGCCGTCACGGACTTCCAGGGGGCCGTAAACGTCCCCGTCGTTGATGATCGTGCTCTCGCTGATCACCAAAGCTGCCTGACTTGCGGCAGTTGCACAGCATAGCACCAGGATTGCGAATCGCTTCATAGTTGCACCTCCTTTTGCCTAGAGCGTCATTCGCTGCATTTCCATCGGCGTTGAGCGAGAAGAACCTAGAGGTCAATTCAAACGCACCGACTGAGCCGCAAGCATAGAGCCCAGTGCTCGGCGTTCGCCCGGCGGGCAAAGCATCGCTCAAACGGCCAACAAGCGTGCCGCAGCCCATGTCCGAACCCGCCACCCACGACAACCCCCGCTCCGTATTCGCCGCGACGAGGCCCGATCGGCCCCACAATCAGCGACAAACCGGACAAAGAAGGCAAAAGCCCTCAAGAGGGAGCGTTCACTGGCTGGCCTAGCCGGCCCCGGGCACGCAAGAGCCAAAGCCAGGGAGGGGCATGATGCGCACTGCTGACGTGCGAGTCGAGCACCAGGTCCCTCGTGACGCCCCTCTCTATATCCCCGATACAGCCCCCATCATATGGGCTGAGCTGCGAAACTGTCAAAAGGAAAGGTGCGATCCGCGAAACCACAATCTCGGGACGGCCAGGTGGTTGCCCGCGCTCCGCTCGGCCTGAAAAAACCTGACCTTTCTTTTCCTGGGCAGGTACGGAAGACGGCGATGAAGGGCGGGTCTGTCGCAGCCCAAGTGTTATTGGACGCGTTGAGAACTGCTGTGCGTCGAGAGATGCTCCTCAACAGATCGGCTGCCCGGAACAATTCCGTTGCGCAAGCCGCTCCAAACGTGCAGGCTGCTCCCCAACGGCATAGATAACCAATGAGTGCCGATGCGCGAGAGCAGGTGCGGCCCGTCAGGCGCAGGTCCTGACGGAACCGCGGAGGCGACGATTCCTGAGCGAATCAAGCAGAGGGGGGTTCGATTCTTGCGGAGCCCCACGGCCTTCATCTGGTTACTGCTCAAGGGAAGACGAAGTTAAGCGAGACGTGGTAGAGGGAGTGGCGGAGGAGTGCGCGGTGACGAACTCCGGCGGAACGACGGCCACGCTGGCGCGGGAGTTCGGCTGGGGCCGGCGCTTCCCCGAACCGGTGGCGCTGGTGGACCACACGGACGCCGCCCGCGGGTATGCCGGAGGTGCTGCACTACCCGCGCGACGTGCTCGGCAGCGTCGTCGCCCTGATGGACGCGGCCTGGATCAGCCAGCGGAGTTGCGTGCGGTTCAGGCGCCGATCTCACTGCTGAGGCAATCGGTCTGCCGGCCGACTGTCGAGTGGTCACGGTGCATCCCCGCCGCTCCGGGGCTGGATCGGGCTTCATTCAGTGACCCCGAGGTCGCCGAAGATCCGCGTGTGCTCCATCAGCCGTGAACCCTGCTCTGCCCTCTGGGCGCCTGTGAGGCTCACGACAGAGCGGCAGCGGCTGCCCGGGTGATGGCGAGCCGCCCGAAGCTCTGCGGCTCTACGGCTCTACGGCTCCGACAGCATTTCCGATCCCGCTCGCCATCCGGTAGAATCCCGTCTCGCCCCCCGTGGCGGAGTCCCTGGAGAAACACCGGCATTGATCCTTCGGCGTCTGATCGCTTTCCCTGAAAGTCATCGCATCCTCAGACTCCACCTGACGGCCATGCCGTTTCTGGCCGTTCAGACAGGTGTGTACATGATGGTGCCGGTCCTGCTGCGCAAGCAGTTCGCGGCCACCGAGTGGCAGACGACTCTCGCCACGTCGGCCATCCCGATCATGTGCATGCTGGCGATCTTCTGGAACGAGGTGTACCAGCGCCTCAGGACGCCGAGTTACCTGCTGCTGGTCCTCGTGATGTCCGTGATGCCCCTCGGCGGGATCGCGCTGTGCACGCAGCCGTCGACCGTCCTCGTGCTCGTACTCGTCTCGGCGGCCGGCATGGGCGGCATCAATTCCCTGTATGCCGACCTGCTGCGGAGCTGCTATCCCCCCGCGGCACGCAATCGCGTATTCGGCTTCGTGAAGTTTGTTGAGCAACTCACGATCATGAGCACCGCGTTTATCGTGGGGACCTGGCTCGACAACGACCACGGTGCCTACCGCATTTACTTCCCGGCCAGCGTGGTGGTGATCGGCATCGGACTGTGGCTGCTGCACCGCATCAGCAGCGAGCGATTGTTCCAGGAGCGGCTCCGTGTCCAGCCGACGGCAACCCTCTTCGCCAGCCTGCGCGGGGCATACCACAGCATGGCGCGAATCTTCCGGGAGGACGAGGACTTCCGCCGATTCGAGACCGCGTACTGCATTTACGGCCTCGGCTGGATGATCTGCTACGCGCTGCTGCCCTTCGTCGTCGTGGACGTGCTGCACCTGACGTACGGCGAGGTCGCCTGGTCCACGCAGGTGGCCACGCAGATGATCCTGTTGTTGATGCTGGTTCCGGCGAGCTACCTGATGGACCGGCTTGGCCCGATTCACCTCTCGGCGTGGTGTTTCCTCACCCTGGTGATCTATCCGATCGGCCTGATCCTCGCATGGGATGCCTGGTCGCTCATGACCGTCTCCATTCTGTACGGCGTCAGCATGGCGGGCGTGAATCTGTCCTGGACCCTGGGTCCGGTGAGCCTCGCCCGCAGTGCTTCCATGGCACCGCAGTACCTCGCGATCCACGCGACGCTGACATCGGTCCGCGCCATTCTCGGGCAGTTCCCCGCCGTTGCCCTCTACGCCTGGACACGCTCGATTTACCTGCCTCTTGCGATCGCCGCGGCCATGTTCCTGACGGGCGCGGTTCTGATGGTACGGCTGGAGCGATTCCGTCGCCTCGACGCCGCCCGCCGGCTGCCCGCAACTCTCCGCCTGGCCCCTGCCGAGACGAAGGTCGCGTGAGGGACTGCTGCCCAGTGATAAGCGTGGGGATGGCACTCCCGCGCTCACCCGTTTGAAACGCGACGCTTCCCTTGTTCCGCACGGCCCGCTCACACGTGGAACCAGCGGGTGATTGCGTGGAATTCCTCGCGCCCGTGCCGGGCTGCCGGCGTGTCCTGCGGATCGGGCTCGCACAGGTAGATCTCGTGGCCGGGCCTGGCGGTGACCTTCAGTCCGCTCGATCGGAGCATCGCCTCCACGCAGGCGTGGTTAGGCGCCCACCAGTTCGTAGGATCCCCGGCGAACGCGTGCTCGATGAACGCCATCCGCGGCCAACCCGGCTCGCGGAACCGGTCGCGTTCCTCGATCCGCGCGTCCGGCGTTTCGGGACAGACCTCCTCCCCCGGCATTGTGAGCGTCTGAAACACCAGCAGGCGCTTCACCTTTGCCGCCACCATGTCCAGCGCCAGGAGCGGATAGCGCAGGTGATAGAAGACCCCCAGGAACAGCACGAGATCGAATGACTGGTCCAGCGCCGCCAGGTCATACACCTGCATCGCGCGGAATTCGACCCTGTCCGCGAGTCCGAACCGACCGGCCGCCCACCGCCCCTGCCGCAGGTAGTGCTCATCCGCATCGATCGCGAGGACCTGCGCCCCCCGGCGCGCCAGTTCGAAGGCATAAAACCCGGCGTTGCAGCCGATGTCGAGCGCACGCCAGCCGTCGAGCCGCATCGGAAGGTGCGGCGCGATCTCGAGCCACTTAAAAAAGGGAAAATCGCCCAGTGGGTGATCCGGAGCCGTTTGCGTGCCGTCCGGCAGGTGCAGGTTGTGAAACCAGGGCGCGAGATCCGCGATTTCCCGGTCCTGGTGGTCCAGCTGCTGCAGCGTGCCGCCCCATTTCTCCCATCGCCCTTCGCGATCCATCCGTGCCCCTCACGCCGAGACCGGCCGCAGTTCCAGTGCATACCGTTCGAGCGCCACGGCCCGATGGGCGGCCGTGTGCTCCGCCAGCACGCGTTCGCGTGCGCGGCGCCCCATTGCCCGACGCTCCTGTTCCGTGAGGTCGCTCAGGTAGAGCAGCGTGTCGTCCGGCCGGCTCGCCAGCAGGATTTCCCGACCGGGTTCGAAAAGTTCCTCAATGCCCTCCCAGCAGTCGCTGATGATCGGCACGCCACAGGCCGCGGCCTCGAAGAGGCGCACGCTGGGCGAATAACCGGCTGCCACCATGGCGGCGCGCGTGATGTTCAGCGTGAATCGCTGCGCGTTGTAGAATGCGCGGTGCTCGCGCGGCGCAAGATGCGTCACCCGCTCGACGTTTGGCGGCCAGCGGATCGACTCGGGATACTGCGGACCGGCCACGACAAACCGCGCCGTGCGCAGCCGGAGGGCCGGCTCGAGCATCAGCCGTTCCAACGGCGGCTGACGGTCGTCGCTGTAGGTCCCCAGGTAGCCCAGGTCCCAGCGGATCGGCTGCGGGTCAGGGTAGTACAGGTCCGGGTCGAACGAGCAGTACAGCGGGCGCGCCATCGGAGACCCGTACTCGCGTTCCAGCCGGCGCAGGGTCGGGCCGCCCGTGAAACTCAGGTACAGGTCGTAGCGCCGGATCAGGGCCGGCGTGATGTACTCGTAGTCTCCGGCCGCCAGTTTGGCCAGAGTCACCGGCGTATCGATGTCGTAGAAGGCCTTCAGCCCCGCTGCCTCCTGCGTCACCCACTCACCGACGGCAACGCCGTCCGGCACGTACGAGCCGACGATCACCAGGTCGGCACCCCGCACCTGGCGGGCAAATCGCGTCTGCAGATCCGCGAGGTCGTCGTAGATCTCGGTCCGCCCGCCCGGCGGACGCGGCATGTCGCGGTTCTCACGGTACCAGGGCACATCGCGCTCGAGGAACAACACCTCGTGGCCGAGACTACCGAGTTCGCGCACGAGGCCGCGATACGTGGTGGCGTGCCCGTTGCCCCACGACGACGTGATCGACAAACCCAGAATGACGATCTTCACTGTCCCGCCCCCGCGGTTTCGACCGCCCTGACATCGCCTCCCGTAAGCCACGCGTGCACCTGCGCCGCGCGGTGTGCATACGTGTGTTCCGCCAGCACGCGCCGGCGCGCCGCCTCGCCGATGAGCCGTGCCCGCCCCGGCGCAAGCGACTCGAGGTGGGCGCCGACCTCGGGCCCGCTGGCGGCAACGAGGATTTCCCGCTCCGGCTCGAGGAACATCTCGATGCCTTCCCACGCGTCGGTCACCATGCATGCCCCGGCCGCCGCCGCCTCGAACACGCGGGTGGCGGGCGAGAACCCGTAACGCGCCATGCTGTCGCGGCTGATGTTCAGCACCGCCCGCGGCGTGCAGTTGAACGCGTTGTGGTCGCGCGTGAAGACGTGGCCGACTGCCCGCACGTTTTTCGGAAGCGTCCTGTCCTGCCAGCCGTTTCCACCCAGCAGGAAGGTCTTTCGCGGCAGACAGGCGGCCACGTCCAGGAAGAACTCCTCCACGCGCGCCTCGCGATCCGGTAATCGATTGCCGAGAAACGCCAGGTCCGCCTGAAACTGCGGATCAGGCTCGACCGGGTAATGGGTATCGGGGTCCATCGCGTTGTAGATGGGCACGCAGTGGCGCGCGCCGACCGCCTCGTAGGCCCGCACGACCGGATCTCCGCCGCCGTACGTGAAGATCACGTCGTACCGCGGCACGCAGGCATGGAACGGATCGTGTGGATTGCGCTCCAGTCGATCGAGCGTGGCGGGCGCATCCACATCCCAGAATGCGACCATGCCTCCAGGTTTGCGCAGGTCGAGGACGGCCGCCTCAAGTTCCGCGTCAAACACGCCGACCCCGCTCGCCTTCACGATCAGGTCGGCGCCGGTGGCATCGTCGAGCGCTGATGCGAGACCGTCCGCGGTCGCCGGGTACACGACGTCCTGTGCCCACGGGGGGTCCGGGATGTCGCGGTGCTGCTGCCGCTCGAAGGCGTCGGGTTCGTAGAATGTCACCCGGTGACCGAGCGCGTGGAGCCCGCGGATGATCCCCCGATAGTACGTAGCCGCTCCGTTCCAGTAGGCCGAGACGAGACTCGACCCGAAAAACGCGATCTTTATGCCCGACGCCATCATGTCCTCCTCTCAGCCGGCGACGCGGCGCGTCTGAACGCCGGCGGTCTGCAACTCGGAACAGATCGCCAGCAATTGGTCCACGCGATGGGCGCAGGTGTGCCGTACCTCAATGGACTCGCGTCCGCTCCTGGCCAGGCTCCGCGCGATAGCCCGATCATCCAGCACCTGGCGCATCTGCTGCTGCATTTCGCGTCCGTCGTGTGCGACGAGATAGTCCTGCCCGGACCGGAACAACCCCTCCCGGTCGTCCCACGGCGAGCAGATCAGCGGAATCCCGCAGGCAAGCGCTTCAAACGGTCGAATGGTGGGGATTCCTGGTAGCGCCTCGACGTAAGGACGCCGCGGCACGTGAACCGTCAGCCGATAGCGTGAGAACACGTCTGGAACAAGGTAGTTCGGCAGCCATCCCCGGTACGCAATCCCCGCGTCGGCGAGTGCTGCGATGGCATGCTCCGGGTAACGCACGCCGTAGACCGTCGCCTTCAGCCTCAGTGCCCGGACCGGCTCGATCAGGAACGTCCGCAGTTCAGCGGTGCGTTCGTCATCGCCCCAGTTGCCGACCCAGACCAGATCGCCCTCAACGCGCCGTCGGGGCAGCGAGCGGAAGACACGCACGTCCGCCGCCTCGTGCCAGGTCCAGGCACGGCGTGCCCACTTTCGGCGGAGGTACAGGTCGCGGATCACGTTTCCGAACGCCAGCACGCCGTCGTAGCCCGAGAGGTCATAAGCCTCCATTGCCGCGGGCTCGGTGACGCTGCGGTGGTGCGTATCGTGGAAAAGCAGCGTGTACCCGTGCCTCGCCCGGTGTTCACCGATCGCCTGCACGAGCGTGTGCGCGTTCCACTCGTGCACGAGCACCAGGTCGGCTCCCGCGAGAACCTCATCCAGGTCCACCAGTTCCGGATGGTAGAACCGCGCTACCAGCCGGGGGTAGTAACGCCTGAACTCCCGGATGGGCGACGCGCCGTGCTCGGATTCCAGGTTGACGCGGCTCCACGCATCGAGCGGTTCGTAGACGAGCACCTCGTGCCCGCGATCAATCAGCTCCGTGGCGACGCCCCGCAAAAAATGAGCATTCCCGTGGTTCCAGTCGGACACCAGCGAGTGATAGAACATCACGATTCGCATGCGATGCACCTGTCAGGCCGTCTGCAGCACCGTGCGCTTGCTGGCCGGCAGCAGTTCTCGATACGCATCGAGGTAGCCCTCGGCCATCCGTCGAGGCGAGTAGCGCAGACCCCGCGCCCGGCCCCGTGCTGCCATGCGCATCCGCAGAATGGGGTTTCGAACGAGTTGCGCGAGCGTCTGACGCAGCGCGCCAGGGTCGTCGGGCGCCACGTACAGCGCGGACGTCGACCAGACCTCGCGGAGGCTCGGAATGTCACCGAGCACCAGTGCGCAGCCGGACAGCGCCGCCTCCAGGACTGACAGTCCAAACGGCTCGTACCGGGCCGGCAGCGCGTAGATGGCCGCCCGGGCCAGCCAGTCAGACAGCGACACGCTCTCCAGGAGCCCGAGTGGTCGCACGTTCGGCGCCGGACGGCTTGCGCCATCAGGCGGGTCCGTCGGTCCGGCCACGTACACCGGCCATTGCAGTCGCGGCGCGACGCGGTTCAGGGCTTCGAGATTCTTCGCTTCGTCCCAGAGCCGGCCCGCCGAGAAGATAAACGGCTCCTTGCGTCGTTCACGGAACAGCGACGGATCACGCCCGTTCGGCACGACACCGGTGCTTGTCAGAAAGCCATAGTGCCGCTGCACGGCGTTCAACATCGCCTGCGACGGCGCGAGCACCAGGTCCGCACTCCGCAGTCCCCGGCCGACTGCCACGCGATAGCGATCCCACTCGTCGGGCGCCGCTTCGCCCCGCACGGCCGACCACCAGCTCAGCACGCACGAATGGGCGACGACGAGAATCGGGCAGCTCCAGGGCAGGCTGGCATGCACGTAGCCGTTGAGATGCACAAGGTCTGGCTGCTCGAGACGCTCAATCTCCAGCAGCCACTCGCCCGCTCGCTCGACGTCATCCCATGGCTGCGGCATCCACTCGAGCCGCAGCGTGCTCTCGTACAGCGTGACATTCTGCAGCTCCCCGACCTGCTCGCGCTGCGCCGGCCGCAGCGGCGCACCCATCGTCGCGAGGGCAACGCCTACGCCGTGATCCCGAAGGGCGCGGACCAACTCCAGCGAGTAGGTCCAGACGCCCCCGATTGTGTCCGCCGTCATCAGAATCTTCACGAAACCTGCTCCTCTTCCGGCATGCCTACATCACGATGAGTGCCTTGAGGAACCCCTCCGGCCGCTCCGCGGTCATCCGCAGCGCTTCTCCGAGCCTGTCGAGCGGGAACCGGTGCGTGTACAGCATCGACGGATCGAGTTGCCCGCTCACGACCGCTCTGGCCGCCCGCCGCATGCCGTCGATGTACACCGCGGGGTCGCGTTCGTGTGCGTTGATTACGTCGAGCCCGCGCCAGTTCCACTGCTGCATGTTGACCTGTCGCGGCCCGTCCTGGTGGTAGCCGGCGATGATCAGTCGCCCCCGCTCCCGCGCCAGCTCGCCGGCGAGATCCAGCGGCCACTGCTTGCCGACCGCCTCGATCACCCGATCGCACATCCGCCCGTCCGTCAGACGCCGGACGCGCTCAATGATCTCGTCGTGCGAATGCAGGGGGATCGTTTCGCCCGCACCCAGCTGCGTCGCGACGTCCAGCGAGAACTGCCGTCGCGAAATCGCGATCACCCGCGCACCGCAGGAAGCCGCGAGCCGCGTCAGGATTGCCCCCAGAAAGCCGACGCCGACGATCGCAACGGTGTCGGTGGGCCGAATCTCGCTTCGCTTGAAGACGTTGAACGCGCAGCCGAGCGGCTCCCCCGGGAACGGGCCTGCCTGGAGCGAATCCGGCAGTGCCAGGACGCTGTCTCCCGGCGCGACCATGTACTCCGCGTACGCGCCGTTCGCGAGCGTCGCAACACGCTGCCCGGGCTGGAACTCCTGCACGCCCTCACCGACTGCCTCGATGATCCCCCAGCCTTCGTGGCCCATCTCGCCCGGCTTGAACGGGTATTGAAACCAGGGGCGGCCCTCCCAGGGAGCCAGGTTCGATGCGCAGACGCCGCACCCTTCGAGCCGGATCAGCACTTCACCCGCACCCGGTTCCGGAACCGGCGCTCGCACGAGTTCGATTGTCCGGGGCGCTGCCAGCACGGCCCCTGACATCTGCCGCGTGCGCTGCCGGGTTGGAGCTGCCTGTGTCCCTGTCGTCATGACGTCGCTGCCCTCACCTTCCGCTGCCGCGAGGTCGCGCGCCGCTCGCCGCGCATATCGCGGAGCCACTCGTACAGCTTCTCAACGCCCTCCCGCACACCGACTCGCGGGCTCCAGCCCGTGGCGGCGCGGAATTTCCCTGTATCGGAAACGTAGTAACGCTGGTCGGCCGTGCGCCACTCGCCGAAGCGTGCCGCCGGCTCGCGCCCGTGCAGTTCGCGGATCAGCGCGAGGAGTTCAAGCAGGCTGGTGGTCCGCTCCGGTCCGCCGCCCATGTTGAACGCCTGCCCTGCGAGGCGGCTCATGTTCGCCTGCGCGAGCAGCATCGCATTCACGAGGTCGTCGACGAACAGAATGTCACGCACCTGCCGGCCGTCGCCGTAGATGATGACCGGCTCGCCGTCCATCGCCTTGATCAGGAAGTGCGCCACCCATCCCTGGTCCTCGGTTCCGAACTGGCGCGGACCGTAAATGCAGCTCATGCGGAAGACGATGCCCGGGACGCCCTCGGTCCGCGCGAAGTCTACGATGTACTGGTCCGCGGTCCCCTTCGAGCAGCCGTAGGGGCTGTGGAAATCGAGCCCGCGGGACTCCGAGATGCCCCGCAGCCGGATCTCGTCGTCAATCGGCTCATACCGCGTCTCCCCCATGCGGAGCGGGATGTCGTCGATAGCCCCGTACACTTTGTTGGTGGATGTGAAGACCACGGGGGGCGGGTCGTTGAGGCTGCGGAGCGCATTGAGCAGCCCGACCGTTCCGCCGGCGTTGATTTCGAAGTCGTCGATGGGATCGACGAGGCTCGTGGTCACTGCGACCTGCGCCGTGAAGTGGAAGACCTGCTCAGCCCGCTGCACCGCCCGCTTGAGGCTGAGGGTGTCGCGGATGTCCGAGACCTGCACCTGCAGGCGGTCCGGGTATCGCTCCTGGAGCCACTGCAGGTTCTTCTCCACACCGGGGCGCGAGAGATTGTCGAGCACGAGCACGCGCTTGCCCATGCGCAGCAGACGGTCGGCGACATTGGAGCCGATGAAGCCGGCTCCGCCCGTAACCAGCACATGCTTCTCGCCGTGCAGGTGCAGCGGCCGCGCACGGAGCGACTCGCGCGCCGCCGGCAGCGAGGCGAGGCCGCCCTCGATCCAGCGCCGCGCCAGGAGCTTCGGCCGCCCATCGCGAAAACGCAGCCCGAAGTGATACTCGCGCTCGTCGGCGTGGAGGCCCGTGGCCGTCGGCAGCAACGGATCGAGATCCCGCGCGGAGTGCCAGTACACGCGCTCCGCCCCTGACGACATCGCTTCCAGGAACGCCTCCAGCTGGCCGAGCTCGTTCCGCCGCCACGTGGAGTAACCCGCTGCGGTGATCCAGATCCGTGCCGGCGAGCCGTGTGCCTCGAGTACATCGCGGACGCGCTCCATGGCCTGCGCCCAGCCGTCCCACGGCGCGTCCCAGACATTCGGGAATCCATGCAGGCCTACAACATCGATGTGTTCCATGACACCCGTGCGGAACATCCGCTCGAGCCAGTGGGCATCGACCGGTTCCATGCCCGCCAGGACCGTTTTCTTGCCGCGCCGGCGCGCCCAGTGGGCGGCCGCCCCGATCATCTCGGAGAACATGGTCCATTCAGGGTCAACCGTCAGGTCCCAGCCGCGCGGGCTGTTCGCCGCGTTCCAGAGCTCGAGGTATTCGAAGTGCCGGTCAAAACGCGTGATCATCACGTCGAGGAAGTCGGCGTATTCGCGCACGTTCCGAGGCGGGGCGGTGGCCCGGGCCGACAGCGCGAGCGACGGCGGCGTGTACAGCAGGCACGGCAGCACGCACACCTCACGCGCCAGCCGCGGCAACAGCCAGCCGTACCACTCTTCGCCCTCGGTCGTGTGGTAGTCGGCCCAGCTCAGCCCCGTGCGCAGCTCTTCGACCTTCATCGACTTGAGGTCGGCGAGCACCTGTTCGACGTGCTCGTACTCTCCGGGGCGGAACCACTCGACGACGCCGATGACCGGCTGTCGCGCGGCCTCGCCCGCCCTGCTCTCTCCGTTTCCCCCCGTCAGTGCGTGCTTTCGCTGACTCATACGGTGAGCCCTCGTGCTGCCAGTTCGGCTGTGGCCTCCTCAACCCGATCGCGGGCCACCTGGCCCTGCAGCCACTCCGCCAGGGCGGGCAGCCCGTCCTGGAGCGTGGTGCGCGGTTGGTATCCCAGCACCTCCCGCGCGAGACTGATGTCCGCAAAGCAGTGCCGGATGTCCCCCATGCGGTACTTGCCGGAAACGACCGGTTCGAGTTCCTTGCCGAGAACGCGCGCCGTCTGCCGTGCGACGTCCAGGATCGTAGACGCCTGGCCGCTGCCGATGTTGAATACCCGCCCGGCCGCCGCTTCTACCTCCAGGGCCAGGCGGCAGGCGCGCGCCACGTCTTCGACCGCGACGAAATCCCGCATCTGCAGGCCGTCCTCGTACACGAGCGGAGGACGGTCGTTCAGCAGGCGCGACGCGAAGATCGCCAGCACCCCGGTGTATGGGTTCGAGAGGGCTTGCCGAGCGCCAAAGACGTTGAAGAACCGCAGCGCCACCGCCGGGATGTCGTATGCCCTTCCGATCATGAGGCAGAGACGTTCCTGGTCCCACTTGGAAAGGGCATAGACGGACGAGAGGTCCGGCACCTTCGTCTCGGGCGTGGGAACCGGCCGAAGCGGTCGTCCCTGCTCGTCCTCGATCTCCCAGCGGCCGGCGCGCAACTGCTGGAGGCTGCGCGA
Source organism: uncultured Planctomycetales bacterium (assembly GCA_964548565.1). Lineage (GTDB taxonomy): Bacteria > Planctomycetota > Phycisphaerae > UBA1845 > PWPN01 > CAYLLT01. The sequence goes on from CAZJTF010000056.1 coordinate 12,934, forward strand.
CGCGTCCGACGTCAGGGCGCCGTGCGATCCCTCGTACAGACCCTCTCCGTAGATGCTCATGCTGGAAGCGACGACGAGCCGCTCGACTTTCTTCTCGATCAGCGCTTCGAGGAGCACCGCCGTGCCCAGGTTGTTGATCGAGGTGTAGCCGGCGATTTCGTACATGCTCTGGCCGACGCCGACCGCCGCCGCCAGGTGAAACACGGCATCCACGCCGTCCAGTGCGGTGCGGACCGCCGCGGCGTCCCGCACGTCGCCGACGACAAGTTCGACATCCGAATCCAGGTAGTCCGGCCTGTTCTGCCCCGGCCCGTGCACCTGCGGCGAAAGGATGTCGAGGGCGCGCACGCGGTAGCCTGCACGCAGGAGTTCGTCCGCCAGGTGTGAGCCGATGAAACCCGCACCGCCGGTAATCAGGACCTGTCTTTGCATACCTTATGTATCTCCGTGCCGCTTCCCTGCCCCGGCCTGCGGATCGCGCAGGAGACTCCCTCGGGGCTCGGGACCGCGCCGCCCGTGCGTCGCGCCCGCCCCGCCTTGCCTCGCCATCTGCCGGGCTCTTCGTTCTGCTGATCGCCGGCCGCGGCGCTCACGGAGAAGCTCTGCCTGGCCGCGCGGCGCTGGATCTTCCTGGTTCGAAGCGGAGGAACCGGTCCGGATGATCTGCCATTTCGGGGCGGAGTTTCAGCCGATGACCTCACGCATCTGCCGATCAGGCTCGCGATGTGCTCGAGGCTCGCGTGAATGGCTGGACTCCCTTCGATACCGCAGGGTCGCACGCCCGGATTGTGCGGGCGTGCACCATCGTGCAACAGGCGCAACAACCACGGCCGTCCGCCTCATGCGACCGGGGCTCAGCAGTCAGGTCCAGGAGCAGTCCGTGGGATAGTCGAGAAGTGTCGTACGTCTCAATCGGTTATTGGCGCGTGCGGCAGTAAAGTCAAAAGCGACTCATCCCTTCGCGGCGCGCCCCTTCCGCTCAAAGGACATGGGGAGGCGCGGACCGACACCGCCCGGCCCGGCGCAGGACAGCGCATCCCGTTCGCTGGCGGCGGAAAGTGCATTTTGGTGGTATGAGGCGATGAACGGTGCGGTCAGCCTGCGTTTTGCCGCGTCACACGCACAGAGGCTCAGCGTGATTTCTGTGACTGGAAGCAGTCGCGGCAGTAGACCGGGCGACCCTCCACTGGGCGGAAGGGAACCGTCGTCTCCTTACCGCACGCGGCGCAGGTCGCCGGGAAGAACTCGCGCTTTCCACGGGAGTCGCTGCTCGCCGAGAAGAACCGCCCGGCCCGCCCGCGGGTCGCCGGAGGACCGTTGCCCGCCGCCGCCCGCTCGCCGCCGGCCTGGCCCGCGCCTCCTCCGCCTTCCTGCCGATTACGTCGCTTCGCACGGCACGTCGGACATCGCTTCGGCTCGTGGCCCAGCCCTCGCTCCGCGTAGCGCGACTGGTCGGCGGCACTGTGCACGAACTCGACCGCACAGTCCACGCACGTGATCGTCTTATCCTCGAATTCCATTGCCGAGAGCCTCCGATGATCCTGGCTGGCCTGCCGTCGCGAGAGCCAACGCTCTGCGAAGAATGCCGGATTGAGGGATGGGGGAGAGAAGGGCGCTCCTGTAAACGCGGATCGACCAGCACTCAGCCCCGGACCTGCGGACCCGGGCTTCCTGCCATCGCGATAGCGACAGCCGAACCTTACGCTACAATGCTCTGATACCCCAATTCCGGTTTCACGTCAAATGACGATGTTTGAAGCCGGAACGCCGTCGGGGCGTTCGTGCCGGAGGCCGTCCGCAACGGTTTCCGCTGCCCTGGAAGCCTGCCGTGACAGAGAAAGCGACGATGGGCGACGTGCCCGAAGTGCACCGGCTCATCACCTACCACGCCGAGTTGAATCGGATGCTGTTCCGATCCCATGCGGATCTGTACGAACACCTGCGCGACTTCTTCGTCTTCCGGGCCGATATCGACGGTGCGTCGCGCGTCGTCGGCTGCGCCGCGCTCGAACTGGTCTGGCGGGACCTCGCCGAAATCAAGAGTCTCGCGGTCGAGGAGTCGCTGCGGGGTCGCGGGATCGGGCGGGCGCTCGTGCAGGCCGCCCTCGCGGAAGCACGCTCGCTCGGCCTGACGCGCGTGTTCGCCCTGACTCGCGATCGCGTCTTCTTCGAAAAACTCGGCTTCTATGTGGTCGCTCGCGAGAGCCTGCCGCACAAGGTCTGGACAGATTGCGTGCGGTGCCCGCTCAACGAACACTGCGACGAAATTGCGCTCGTGTGTGAGCTCGTGCCCACGCCGGCGCCCGTTCCACAGCCCGCGGAGCAGGAAGCTGCCGCCGGATGAAAACATGAGCTCCAAAGCAACGATGAGCCTGCAGACCCGGCTGATCCTCTGGATGGCCGCCTCACTCCTGGCCGGCATCGCACTTGTCTTTCTCAGTCAGGTCGTCAAACCGGCCCGCGCGGCACACACCAGTGTCGCGACCGCGCCGGCGAGTGCCCCCGCCGCGCCTCTCCCCGGCGCTCCGACGCCGACAGACCCGGCACCGGCCCCGCTGCGGCGCGATCAGGGGGCGCAGGGTCTCAGCAACCTGCTGCTGCTCTTCGGCCTGATGTGCCTGGGCGTCACGATCACCACGATCGCCTGGCTGGTCGTCGAGATCCGCCGCAGCCGTCCGGCCTGGATGACCCAGACCAAATACCCGCGCCGCCGCTGAGCGACCTCCCGTGACCGCGTGAGTGAATCGTGCTTTGCGGTTTGGAACCCTAACAAAACCCGAATATAATCATTTTCGTTCGGGCATGTATGCCTCGGTGCCGGAGGATCGCCGAATGAAAAAGCTTGATAATCCGCCGAATCCGTACGAGAGCCGGTTTCACGAGTGGCTCGAGCCCCCGCCGCCCGTCCGACTCGAGGTGTACGAGGAGACCGCCCGCTCAATCCTTTCCGAGAACGACAGCCCGGACATCGGCTTCCGCTGGAGTGCCAATCCCTACCGCGGTTGCCAGCACGCCTGCATCTACTGCTACGCCCGCCCGACGCACGAGTATCTCGGCTTCGGCGCCGGCTCCGACTTCGAGACGCGCCTGATCGTCAAGACGAACGCCCCCGAGTTGCTCGATGAGGCGTTTCGCAAACCGGCCTGGTCGGGCGAACTCGTGGCCTTCTCCGGCGTGACCGACTGCTACCAGCCGTTGGAGGCCTCGTGGGGCCTCACCCGCGCCTGCCTCGAGGTCTGCCTGGCCTTCCGCAACCCCGCGAGCGTCGTCACCAAGTCTTACCTCGTCTGCCGCGACGCAGACCTGCTGCAGGACCTCGCGCGCCAGGCCTCCTTGAGTGTGATGTTCAGTATCCCCTTCCTCGACCCGAAGACCGCCCGCCTCGTGGAGCCGGGGGCTCCGACGCCCGAGCGCCGCTTCGATGCGATGAAACGCCTCGCGGACGCGGGCGTGCCCGTCGGGATTCTCATCGGGCCGATCGTCCCCGGCCTGAATGACCGCGACATACCGCACCTGCTGCGCCGCGCCGCCGACCACGGGGCGACAACCGCCGGCTACGAGGCGCTCCGCCTGCCCGGCAGCGTCGCGCCCGTCTTTCTCTCGCGTTTGCGGGATGTGCTCCCGCTGCAGGCCGGGCGAATTGAAAACCGCATTCGCGACATTCGCGGCGGCCGCCTCTACGACTGCCGCTTCGGTACCCGCATGCGGGGTGAGGGCGTCTACTGGGATTCAATCAAGAGTCTCTGGGACGTGAACGTCCGCCGGTGCGGCCTCGACAAGCCGTTCTGCGAAACGACCGAGTGCCACTTCCGCGTCCCGCCCTCTCGCAAACCCGGCGACCAGTTAGAACTGCCCTTCGTGGCGTGAACACGGCGTGTCCCGTGCCGATCTTAACCGCAGGCGCGGGCCGCCGCATCTTCGGGCGCGAGCGGGATCGGCGCATTCGGCTGGACCTCCCGGGTGAGTGTCTGGTCGGTTACGAGCCGGCCGTTCGGGCCTGTCACCACGACTCGACCCTCGGGCTGATCCAGCCTCAGCTCCAGCCGGACTTCCTGGTCGCCCAGAGTCAGCTCGACAATCCCCGCATCGCCGGAGATTTCGAATTTCACGTCCGGCGGGCTCTCCACGGTTCGATCGGTCGGGATGAGCAGGTGCAGAAAGACGGCATCTTCCTGATCGCGCGCGGGCGTCACCTCGTACCGGCCCCAGGTCGACCCGACGCCCATCTGCGGCCCGAGCCCTGTCGGACGCCCCAGTTCGTACGCCGCGTTCGGCCCCTGCTGGAATGACGAGGGCCACAGGCGGTGCTCATAGCCGAAGGGGTCCCCGCCGAAGTACGTCATCTCCGCGAACGCTCCCGCCGGTATCTTCCGTGCCGTCATCGGACCGCCCATCAGTCGGCGATTCGCACTGACCGGAAGGAGCGTCCGCACGAACAGCCGCCCCTGTCCATCGGAAACGCTCATCCACTGTGCGTCCGGCTCGAGCTGCCAAATGCCCGCCTCCGTCGTCCGACCGTGGAGCTGGCGCAACCCTCCAGAACCCGTCCCCTGCGCGCTCCGATCAGACTTCGCGCCAGACAGCACCTCGGGCCGCGCCGGCAGGTGCAGGTTCCACACTTTCTGGAACCGTGAACGGACCGACACCACGCGGTCAAGGACCAGCACCGCGCCGGCGTGTACGAACAGCACCTGCCGCTCCACCATCCGCGCGATCGGGCGCGGGTAGGCAGGCGTCAGGTCAGCGGCCGCGTAGCTGTACCCCGGGCACGTCTCGAAAGCCGTGAGACGGCCCATCTGCCGCGGGGTGCGCGTGACGTCTCCCTGGGTAGGCGCATAGTTCCCTTCCACGAGACGCTGGTTACCCATGGCCGGCCACACCCGGCCGTACATCCGCGGCTCGAAGTTGCGATCGACGACCGCCACGCAGTTATGTGCGATCGTCGCCAGCGCGTACTCGTCAAAATCGCCCGACCCGCCGCCGATGAGCGTTTTTCCTCCTTTTGCCGGCACAGCGTCGAGTGCAACGTCGTCTCCGCTGTCGATTGCCAGACGCCCGCGCCGATAAACCTGGAACTGCCCTGCATCGAAGTGCTGACGCGAACGCCAGACCGGCTGCCCGGCATCAAACAGCACGAGCGTGTCGCCGCCCGACCAGCCGCTCCGCATGGCAACCCAGCCGCCGCCGAAGTCCCTTGCGAGCGGACATGCTCCGCGGTCCGGCTCCCGGAGGTCCCCCGGCATGAACACGATCGGCACCCAGCGGTAGCGGTCGAGATCGTGATCCGCCGGCCCGGAGATCGCGAACGCCCGGCGCGCGTACCAGGCGGCGATCGGATCCTTGAGACGCATCGCGAGCAGGTGCGGTAATGCGGGCGAGAAGCCGCGCAGCACGGCCGTAGGCCGCAGAGGGATCAGGTTGCCGTCGTCATGCACGAAGCCATGCGGCAGTTCCGGCGCGCCCGTGTCGGCGTAGAAGTAATGCTCAAGGCACCGGCCGAGCGAGTCCTGCAGTTCAGGCCAGAGTGACTCCCCCGATGCGCCGCGCCAGATCTCGACCGCCAGGACGAGATCGCTGTCCTCCGTCAGCCCGGCCTCGCCCGACGTGGGCATCGCCCCGCGCTGCTGGCAGAATCGCGTGAACGCGTCGGAGAAGTACTGGCGCGCGGAGGCGAGCGTCTGGCGGACCTTGGTGCCCAGTTCCGGCATCTGCGTGTCCCACGCAGGATCGTCCAGCACAAGCGCTGCTGCCAGTGACATGAGGCGCGGGTGAAACGAGAACGGCTCGAGCGGACTCTGCCGCAGGTCCAGCGGCTGCAACCTCGGCAGGAGCCGCAGCGCAATCTGCCGCCGCACGTCGCCGTCGATCGCTTCCCAGCAGCAGTCCAGCGCGACCAGCGCGTCGAGGTCCGGCTTGAAGAGCTGCGGATCGAGCAGCGCGGTCTCCACGTAACGCGAGTACTCGTCAGGCGCGCCCGCCTGGCCCGTAAGCGCATGCAACACCGCCGGTGCGTACAGATCGTCGGCGCGCGGACGGTCGCGCAGGATCTCTTTCGCCGCCTCGCGCAGACGGTGCAGTTGCGCTGCCAGCGGCGCGGCCTCGAGCGGTCGAGAGGTGATCGTTCCCGTACCCCCGGTGAGGCCGCACGCGGCGCGCATCGCCGGGATTCGATCCGCCTCGATCAGCAGGCGCGGGCGAGGGCGCGGCGTTGAAGGCTCCGCGGCAGGCAGGAGTGCGGCATAGCCCAGAGTTATGAGGACGGCGATGCAGAATCGCGGTGAGTTCACTGGATTCCTCCTTGACGAATGGCCGCGCACACATCGGCGGCCTGGCGGGCGGGCCCGACGTCGTGCACCCGGACGCACTCGGCGCCCTGCAGGATGCAGGCCGCAACCGCTCCGAGTGTTCCGTACAAGCGTGAAGCGGGCGATGCCTGGCCCGTGATGCGCCCGATGAACGCCTTCCGTGACGGTCCGACCAGGAGCATCGTTCCGGCGGGCCGGACGGACGTGAGGTCCCCGAGCAGCGCCAGGTTGTGGTCGGCCGTCTTCCCGAACCCGATACCCGGGTCGACGATCAGTCGGCTGCGTGCGATCCCAGCCGCAAGGGCAGCCTCGACGCGTCCGCGCAGGAACAGCGTGACCTCGGCAACCACATTCTCGTACTGCGGCTCGACCTGCATCGTGGCGGGTGTGCCCTTCATGTGCATGAGCACCACGCCGGCGCGGCGACTGGCCACCAGGCCGGCCATGTCGGGGTCGTCGCGCAGGGCGGAAATGTCGTTGATGATGGTTGCACCCGCATCGAGTGCCGCCTCCGCCACCGGCGCCGCGCGCGTATCGATCGAAATCGCCGGGCCCGTCCGTCCGAATCGCTGGCTGAGAGCGGCAATGACGTCGCCTGTCCGGCGAATCTGCTCGTCCGCCGGCACCGGATCGCTGCCGGGCCGGGTGGATTCGCCGCCGACGTCCAGGACGTCTGCCCCCTCGTCCGCCATGCGCAGCCCCGCGGCAATCGCCGCCTCGGCGGTCGCGTGGAGTCCGCCGTCGCTGAACGAGTCGGGCGTGACGTTCAGGACACCGACGATGAACGGGCCGCTCCCGGGCACGACAGGGCGTCCGCGCCAGTACATGGGGTCCGCTGGCATGGCGGCAATTATATCGGCCGTGTGCGCGATTGCGGATTGCGAATTCCGGATTGCGGGCCGCCGGCGGGACTGGAAACGACGGATTGCGCCATCTCAATCCATTTCGCAATCCGCAATTCGGAATTCGAAATCACTCACATACGTTGACCATCTTTCAGCACCGCGAGCGGGCGGGGCCGGGTGCGGATCGCCTCGTGCGTGCTCTCGACCGGGAGGATGACGACGTCAGCGCGGCAGCCGACCTCGACGCCGTAGTCTTTCCGATGCATCGCCCGGGCCGGATTCACCGTCACTGCGTCGAAGGCCTTTTCGATCAGCGTGGGCGATGAGAGGTGATCAGCGTGGACGAGCAGATGCGCGACTTCGAGCATCTGGCCGGTTCCGAAGGGGTAAAACGGATCCTTGATGCAGTCCTGGCCGGCCGAGACGTTGACGCCGGCCGCCATGAGCTGCCGCACGCGCGTGAGACCCCGGCGTTTGGGGTAGGTATCGAAGCGCCCCTGGAGATGCAGATTCACGCCGGGATTAGTTACGACGTGGAGCCCGGCCTCGGCGATGAGGCCCACCACTTTGCTCGCGTGGACTTCGCCGTAACTCGACAGCGCGCAGACATGCGACGCGGTGACGCGATCCTGCCAGCCGCGCCGGATCGTCTCCGCCGCGAGATACTCGACGCAGCGCGATTCCGGCGCGTCGGTCTCGTCGATGTGGCAGTCGATGTCACGGTCGAACTCCTCGGCGAGATCGAAGAGCAACTCGATTTGGCGCTGGCTGTCGGTCGGCGTGCGTTCATAGTGAGCAATGCCGCCGACGAGATCGACGCCCATCTTCAGGGCCTCGCGCATGCGGTCGATCGCACCGGGATCGCGGATGACGCCGTCCTGCGGAAACGCGACGACCTGGATGTCGATGCGGTCGCGCGTTGCCTCACGCGCGGCGAGAATACCCTCGCAGAGGCGCAGCCCGGCCGTCGAGCCGACGTCCACGTGATTGCGAATGGCCCCCGTGCCGAACGAGATCTCCGCCTCGATGCCACGCAGCGCCCGCTCCTTCACGTTTCCGGGCGTCAGCGTCTTCTTGGCCTCCGACCAGAGGGCGATCGCCTCCATCAGCGTGCCGGTCGTGTTCTCCGGCACGATCTCGAGCGAGTAGGCGAGATCGAGATGCAGGTGCAAGTCGATGAAGCTGGGAACCACCAGCCCCCCGGCGGCGTCAAGGATGTTGCCCCCGGACACCGGTTTCGCGGCCGATGCCGCAGAAATGTCGGCGATTCGGCCGTTGGAACTAATCTCAATGCTGAACAGGCCTTCCTTGCCACGCACGCGGGCATTGGTGATACGCTGGATCATCTCAGCCCTCCGAATCAGGATCTGGCGCGTGCAGCCGGACCGCCGCCGCTCAACCGGGTCGTCGTGACCTCGAGGAACACGAAGAACCTCCCACCCGTCCGTGCACCTGCCGTCCGCGGGCCGTGTGCGTCAATTCGTCTTCGGCGAGACGCTCAGTTCGCCGGCATCGATGTCACCGGCGCGATTTTTGCGAGCTCGTCCCGGATCGCCTCGCCCTTGCCGACGATCACGATCGCCAGCCGGTCAGGGGCGAGTTTCCGACCAGCCGCGTCGTTGAGCGCCTTTGGATCCTTCGTGGCGGCGACGTCGCGGAGATACTGGCCGTACCAGTTCTCAGGCAGGCCCCAGACAACCAGGTCCCAGTACCGGGCGGCGATCTGCGACGGCGTCTCCAGCGCCATCTGGAAGCCGCCGAGCAGCGTGTCGCGTGCCTCGTCGAGCTCGGCCTGCGTGATCGTGCTCTTTGTCAGCGCGGTCGTCTCCTCCAGGGCAGCCCGGACGGCGTCTGCCGTCTTCTCCGTTCGCGTAAAGGTGCCGATACGGAAGGCAGCCGCCTTGGCGTCCACGTCGAAGTAGCCGCTCGCCCCGTATGTCAGGCCCTTCTCGATCCGCAGGGACCGGTTGAGTCGGCCGCTGAATGACTCTCCAAAGATCTGGCTGACCAGCCGCACGGCCGCATAGTCCGGATCGCGCCGCGACACTGGCACGATCTCGCCGATTCGGATCTCACTCTGCACCGAGACCGGACGGTCCACCAGGAACACGGTCAGTGGGCGCGGCGCGGGCGGTGGAGGGGATGAGACCGACTCGCTCCGGGCGTTCCAGTCACCGAAGTACTGCTCGGCCAGCTCGAACGCCTGCTCGGGAGCGATATCCCCGGCGAACGTCAGAACCGCCATATCCGGCGCGAAATAGCGGCGGTGGAACTCCGCCGTGTCATCGCGCGTGATGTGTTTCAATGTCTTCGCGGTTCCCCCCTCGGGGCGGCCGAGGTAGTTTTCACCGTACACCACCCTGTCGAATGCCCGGGACGCGATCGTGCCGGGGTCGTGCTCATTGATGGCCTCCCGAGCGGCGGCCCGGGAGACGTAGTTGGCCACCTCACTCTCGGGGAAGACGGGGTTACGCAGGACCTCCGCCAGCGTGTCCGCCGCCAGCTTCACGTGCTCGCTGAGCGTCCACAGGCGGATCTTCGTGTCCTCGTGGTTGACCGCCTCCGACAGGGACATGGCGTGGAAATCGATCAACTCCGCAAGAGCGTCGCCGGTGAACCGCTTCGTACCGCGCCGCAGCGTGCTGGCGGTCACGGTCGCGAGGCCGGCCTTCTCGGGTGGATCATTCTTGGCTCCGATCAGCATGTTGTACGAGAGCGTGACGGCCGATACGGAGCGATCCTGCAGGACCAGCACTTTGAGGCCGTTGGCGAGCGTCCGCGTGGCAGGCCTGGGCAGATCGACCGGCTCGGGCGTCTTGCCGGCCGGCATGTCCGCTGGCGGCGGCAGATCCACCACCTTTTCCGCCTTGCGGCTCTTGTCCTGGGTCTCCTCGGCCTTCGGCGGGGCGGGATCAGGGCGGATCACCAGCGTCGTCCGGTTGGCATCGGTGAAGACGCGCCGGGCGACTGCCAGCATCTGCTCTTCCGTGACCGCGCGTTTGCGCTCCAGGTCGGTGTTCACACGGTTCGCGTCACCCAGGATCACAGCCGCGTAACCGAGCTGGTCGGCGCGTCCCTGGACCGTTTCACGGGTACGGACGTCCTCGGCGATTACCTGGTTTTTCGCTTTTTGGAGCTCGTTGTCATCGACACCCTTCTCGAGCAGCTCTCGGAGCTCCGCGAGCAGTGCCTGCTCGCCCTCCTCGACGCTCACGTTCGGCTTCAGCGTGGCCGACAGCGTGAACAGCCCCGCCTGTTCGAGCGTGTTGTCGCTGGCGGAGACGCTGACGGCGATCTCCTTACCCTGCACGAGGTGTCGGTAGAGCCGGCTGCTCTGGCCGGTCGAAAGGATGCGGGCGAGGATCTCCATCGGGATGGCGTCCGGGTCGCGGGCGTCCGGCGCGTGGTACGCCAGGACGACCATCGGCGACGGGGCGCGATCGGTGAGCTCGACGCGCTGCGGCCCTTTTGCGGGAGGCTCCTGGATCGTCACACGCGGTGGATCCGGGCGGCGCGGGAGATCGCCGAAGTACTCTTTCGCCTTCGCCAGGACGTGTTCGCGCTTGACGTCGCCCACGACGACAAGGGTCGCGTTGTTGGGGACGTAGTACCGGTTGAAGAACGCCTGCAGTTCTTCGGCCGTCGAGGCGTCAAGGTGCGGCATGTTGCCGATGGGGGTCCAGCGGTATGGGTGCTCTTTGAAGGCGGCGGCGAAGAGTGACTCGTAAAGCTTGCCGTACGGACGGTTAAGCGTCCGCATGCGGCGTTCTTCCTTGACCACCTCGCGCTCGGCGGCAAAGTAGTCCTCGTTGATCTTGAGCCGGCCCAGGCGCTCGGCCTCGAGCCACAGCGCCCGATCGAGCTGCGAGGCGGGCACCGTCTCCCAGTAGACGGTCATGTCAAACGAGGTGTAGCCGTTCACCTTTCCGCCGTACCGCTGCAGGTATTTGAAATGGTCCTGCGGCCCGATGCGGTCGGTGCCCCGGAACATCATGTGTTCGAACATGTGGGCGAAGCCCTGTCGATTGGGGTCCTCGTCCTTGCTCCCGACGTGATACCAGACCTGCACGTTGACCAGCGGCGTGCGATGGTCCTCCATCACCAGCACACGCATCCCGTTGTCGAGACGGTCGTCGGTGAACTGCCACTGTGCGGGGGCGCTGGCCATGGCGAGGGTTGCTCCGGTCAGGACGGGGATCACGATTCCGGGGAAAGTTTTCTCTGGTTTCATGGTCGGAGATTCTAACGCACCCGGTGTTGGCGGCCCAATCGGGCCGATCCCGGCGGACCCGGAGCAGAGCAGGCCGGCCGTAGAGCCGTCAGGACGACAGGACGGGAGGAGCGGAGAACGAGGGGGCCAGGTATGCCCTCGCGGACTGCAGCGTGCGGAATGCGGGATGACAGAGAGCCGGTGGTATTATGGGGATACGGCAGTTGCGCTGAGAGGCGCCGACCGAATCGACGGGCAGAGCGGTTGAAGCGAGGGCTCAAGACCGGTTGAAACTCCGCGTGGCGGGCCAGGAGGTATTGACAGATTCGAAGGACTTCTTGAGCGGGGGAGTGTCACCCCTGAGCGACTCGACCTGCCGGAAGCCAGTGCACCGGGAGCGCGTGCCCCCGGATGGAGCATGGCGTCGCGAGCGATTATAATCCAATATTCTATGCTAAGGACAGCGGTGATGGGTGAAGTAGGACGATCTCTGCCGGATTACGAGAAACCACCGGTCATCGAGGTGGTCTGCGGGATCCAGTTTGAACGGATTCCTCAGTTCCAGCCGACCGCGTTCGGACTATTCTGGCAGCGAGTCCGTCAGGGCTATCCGCAAACAGAAGGGAAGCCACCGCTGTCGCCGAAGATCGAAAAGTACGGTAAGGCAGCGCGAGCCGAAGATGCAGAAGTCGAGGTGAGCCTGACGCTACCGCTGCCTCGTATGTTCTTCATTAACCAGGTGCCAAACTGGCTGATTCAGATGCAGGCAGACCGTTTTCTTCATAATTGGCGCAAGGTGGGAGAGGAGGACGCTTACCCGCATTATCCCGAGATCTTTGAGAGGTTCTGGCGGCAGTGGACCACTTTTCGATCGTTCTGCCAGGACGAAGGACTGGAGCAGCCGCAGGTCAATCAGCTCGAGATCACTTACATCAACCACATCCCTGTTGGCGAGGGGTGGCAGCAGCTTGCGG
>CAZJTF010000057.1:0-25007 GCA_964548565.1 uncultured Planctomycetales bacterium
TCAAGCTTCGAAACGCCGAACTTGCCCTGCAGGTGCTCCAGCATTTCACCGTCCCCATGGAGCTCCAGCAGAAGCAGAGCGACGTCGATGACGGGATCGCGGAGCTCGAGTGCAAGAAAAAGGAGGCTCAGGCGTCCGAGGAGAAGCTCGCGGCGGAGGTGAATGCCAAGAAGAGCGACCACCGGATCGCGGGGGAAAAGCTCGCCAGACTGCAGGACCAGAAAAAGAAAACGCTCATCCCCGCACCGGCCGACGGCATGGTGGTCTATTTCAAGGAAGACTGGTGGAGCGAATCGCGGGTGATCAAGGCCGGCGCCCAGGTTTATGAACAGCAGATCCTGATCCAGCTGCCCGACACCTCCTCGATGAAGGTGAAGTTCCGCGTGCACGAGGCGAAGGCGGAGAAGCTCAAGGCCGGCCTGCCCGCGATGGTACAGATCGAGGGCATGGCCGGGAGGCAGTTCCCCGGCCGCGTGTCGAAGGTCGCCGTCCTGGCGGACTCGAAGGAGCACTGGTTCAACCCGAACGTGAAGGAATACGAGACGGAGGTCCTCCTCGACGGCACGTTCACGGAGCTCAAGCCCGGCGTCACCGCGCAGGTGCAGGTGAAGGTCACGGATCTGCAAGACGTGCTGGCGGTACCCGTGCAGGCCGTGTTCGGCAAGGGACGCAAATACTTCGTCTTCGCCTCGGAAGGCGGCCTCCACCCCGTCGAGGTGAAGATCGGCCTGGCCAGCACGGAACTGATCGAAATCAAGGAAGGACTTCGCGGCGGTGAGCGGGTGTCGCTGGCGGTTCCCGAGGAGGCGAAGCTCTCGATCGCCGATGACGGCGCCGACATCCGGACGACCAGATGGTCGCAGACCACGCAACCGGCCACTCAGCCGTCATCGCCCGCCTCCGCGGAGAAAACAACACAACCAGCATCGTCCTCGCCGGCGGCTTCCCCGACCACGCGACGGACTCGGCAAGAGGGGCACAAGCCCGCTGCTGATCACAGCGGCGCGACTCGCGCCGGCAACAGTACGGCACCCGCAGCACCCACGGGCTGATCCATGGACATCCGCCTGATCATTCAGACCGCGCGCCTCGGGCTCAAAAGTATCCACCTGCACAAGCTGCGTTCGTTCCTCACCGCGCTGGGCATTATCTGCGGTGTCGGCGCGGTCATCTGCATGCTGTCGGTGAGCGAAGGCGGCGCGGAAGCGGAGATGGCGCTCATTCGCCTGCTCGGCACCCAGAATGTCATCGTCCGCTCCGTAAAGCCGGAGGTCGGGTCGGCGGCGAGCGGCGGCTCTCCGATGGTGACGTTCGGCCTCACCGACGACGATCTGGCGGTGCTGCGGATGGTCCCGCACGTCAAGCGCATCGTACCGCTCCAGGAGGTGGCGTTCGAAACGCGGGTCGGCCCCCTCGCCTGCCCGGCATCGGTGGTCGGGGCCCAGCCGGAGTTCTTCGATACCATCCATGTGACGCTCGCCTGCGGTCGTTTTCTGCAGCAGGTCGACGAGGACGATGCCGCACAGGTCTGCGTCATCGGCGACGAGGTGCGCCGACGGCTGTTCGCCTACGAGGACCCACGCGGCAAGCTCGTGACGGTGATGGATGCCACCCGTGGGCCGCTCGGGTTCGAGGTGGTGGGTGTGCTGAACCGTGTACAAACCGCCGGCAAGCCCTCGAAGTCCACCGCGGATCGCGACCAGAACACGGACGTTTACATCCCCCTCACGACCGCCTCCGCCCGGTACAGCGACCTTCGGGTGAAATTCACGAGCGGGTCCATTGAAATCAGCCGCTGCACGTACAGCGACTTCTATGTCCAGGTGGACACGATCGAAAACGTCATCCCCGTCTCGGAGATGCTCCGGCAGGCCATCTCGCACCTGCACAAGGAGAAGCAGGACTACGTCATCCGCGTCCCACTCGAAAACCTGCGCCTCGCCGAAGCCGAGATCCGCCGTCGGCAGGTGACGCTGGGGTGCATCGCGGGAATCTCCCTCCTGGTGGGCGGAATCGGCATCATGAACATCATGCTCGCGACGGTGACCGAACGCACGTACGAGATCGGCATCCGGCGGGCCCTCGGGGCCAAGCGCCGGCACATCACCGCGCAGTTCCTCATGGAGTCGCTGATTCTGAGCTGCGTGGGAGGTTTGATCGGGGTGCTGGTCGGCTGGGGAGGCGCCCACGTCATCACCACATCCGTGGGCTGGCCGACGGTGATCCACGAATGGACGATTCTCGCGAGCCTGGGGCTGGCGCTGGCGGTCGGCCTGTTCTTCGGCATCTATCCGGCCGCAGCGGCTGCCCGGCTGGACCCAATCGAGGCGCTGCGCCATCCGTAGGGCCTCGCGCGTCAGCCCGCTTCCGTCTCTGTCTCGGTCTCGGTTTCTGTTTCTGTCTCCGAGCCGGTATCACCCGCGTTCAGCAGGTCGTCGAGCCCCGAACTCAGGAGCGAACCGAGCGTACTGCTCGACCCACCGGTCAGGAAGTCGCTCAGCAGCCCTGCTCCGATATTCTTGAGGCTGCATCCGCCAAAAGCGTAGATCATCCCGCCTGTCAGCAGCGCACCAAGAGCCGCCCGCTTCATGCGTTCCAACACCATGCGATACTCTCCTGCCGGCGGGAAATGCCCGCCGGACGTCCTGCAGTATCCGGCTCCGGGTGTGCGGGAGCAAGGCCGGCGCCGTGGCGGAACGTTCGATAACCCGGGAGCAGCCACGGGAGGTTTGCGGCTCCGGAAGGTAGCCTCTATAATGCCCTCCCATGCTGGCACGTCTTCAGAGTATCGCACTCATCGGAATTGACGCAATCCCCTGCGAAGTCGAGGTGGATGTCGCGGGTCGTGGAATGGAAAAGGCGGCGATCGTCGGCCTGCCGGATACCGCCGTGAAGGAGAGCCTGGAACGCGTCCACAGCGCGCTGGGCAACTCCGGGTACGAGTGGCCGCGATACAAGATGGTGATCAACCTGGCCCCCGCCGATGTCAAGAAGGAGGGTCCCGCGTTCGACCTGCCCATCGCCCTTGGCATGATCTTCGCCGGTGGCGAGGGCACACCGCAGCGCGTCGATCAGTACCTCATTGCCGGCGAATTGGCCCTGGACGGGCGCGTTCGACCGATAAAAGGCGCCCTCGCAACCGCGATTCTCGCCCGAGACCGCGGCATGGCGGGCGTCATCGTCCCGCGTGAGAACGCCCCTGAGGCAGCCGTCGTCAGCGACGTGGACGTGATCGGCATCGGCACGCTGGCGGAAGCGGTCGGCTTCCTGACCGACCAGCTGCCGCTCGAGCCGACGGTGATCGACATCGACAGCGTCTTCGCGCAGGCCTCGCAGTACGACGTCGATTTTGCCGAGGTCCGCGGCCAGGAGGCGGTCAAACGCGCGCTGGTGATCTCCGCTGCCGGCGGCCACAACATCCTCCTTCTCGGGCCTCCGGGAACCGGCAAAACAATGCTGAGCAAGCGGTTGCCGACGATCCTGCCGCCGCTCACGCTGGCCGAGTCACTTGAAACGACGCGGATCTACTCGGCGGCCGGCAAGCTCCCGCCGGGCCAGCCGCTCCTGGCGCGGCGCCCCGTACGCCAGCCGCACCATTCCGCCAGCGCTCCTGCGCTCGTCGGCGGCGGCTCGATCCCGCAGGCGGGCGAAGTCTCGCTCGCTCACCACGGCCTGCTCTTTCTCGACGAGTTTCCCGAATTCCCGCGGGCCATTCTCGAGACGCTCCGACAGCCGCTCGAGGACGGCGTGGTCACGATCGCCCGCTCGCGTTCCTCCATCGCTTTCCCGGCCGAGTTCATGCTGGTGGCGGCCATGAACCCCTGCCCGTGCGGCTACTTCACGGACCCGCGCAAGCCATGCAAGTGCACACCGCCGCAAATCGAGCGATACCTGTCGCGCGTCAGCGGACCGCTCATTGACCGCATCGACATTCACATCGAGGTGCCGCCGGTGCCCTACCGCGAGCTCCGCAGCGGCCGCGACGGCAGCGACTCGGCCACCATGCGCGAGCAGGTGATCCGCGCCCGTCAGATCCAGCGGGACCGCTTCGGCCAGGACACGACCGTTCTCAACGGGCGGATGGGTTCGCGCCAGCTGCGCAAGCACTGCGCCCTCGACCCGGCAGGAGAAGCCCTGCTTAAACAGGCGCTGACCGAGCTCGGCCTCTCCGCCCGGGCCCATGACAAGATTCTCCGCGTCGCCCGCACCATCGCCGACCTGTCCGGCACAGATCGTCTCCAGCCCGATCACGTCAGCGAAGCGATCATGTACCGGCGGCTCGACCGGCAGCTTTGAGCAAGAGATATGTCCATGCGAAATCCAGGAGCACAAACCCGAGTAGCCTGAAGCAGGAGCAACTCCATGCGGTGCATCCACACGCTTCACGCCCCCATGGTCGTCCTGGTTACCATCTTAACTCTGCATCCACCTGCACTATCGGCCGACACTCCACCGCTCGTTGCCACGACCCCGGATGACGTCGTGCACGGGCAAACCATGCCAGCGCGACTCTCAGCAGAGGACCGCGTCGCGGGCTTCTTCGATCTCTGGTACGAGACGAAATACAACTTCGCGTTCTTCGACCGCGTACCGGATGTCAACTGGGACGCCGTGCGCCGCGAGTTTCTGCCTCTGGTCATCAGAGATCAGTCGGACGACGATTACTATCGGCTGCTGCAGAGATGCATGGCCCTGCTCCGGGACGGGCACACGGAGGTGATCCTCGAGCGACCGCGCGGCTCGCTGCCGCTTCGCGTGCGCATGCTCGAAGGACGGGCTATTGTCACCGAGGTGTTTCAATCACCGCAGACCGTCCAGGCCGCAGTGAAGCCGGGGATGGAGCTCACGCATCTTGGTGGCGCACCCGTGCCGGACCTGCTCGCACGCGACATCTACCCGTACATCAGCGCCTCAACGCCACAGGGCAGGGATCGCAGCGCCGCGGAAACACTTGTGCGGGGTCAACCCAATGCAACCGCAACGCTCACGATCCAGGACGTCGACGGCCGGCCCCGCACCGTCATGTTGACGCTCGGCGATGTGTCCCGCCTGCCATGGTTCGCGCGCAGGCCCCCCCTGGAATACCGCCCGCTGTCGGAGGGCATCGCAGTTGTGGCGATCCACTCTTTCGGCTCCGATCGAGTGGTGCGGGAGTTCGACAATGTCTTCGACAACATCCGTCGGAGTCGGGGGCTGGTGATCGACATCCGCGATAACGGCGGCGGGGACAGCGGCAATGCCGACGCCATTGTCGCGCGGCTGATCGATCGGCCCGTGCAGGGCCACCGGTGGCGGACGCGGCAATACCTGCCGGCGTTTCGCGCGTGGGGCATGAAGGAATCGTGGTACCAGGGCAAGCCGGTCGAGATCCGCCCGCGCGGTCAGACCTGGGACGGCCCCCTCGTCATCCTGATCGGGCCGGACACCGCGAGTGCGGCCGAAGACTTCCTCATCCCGCTGGTCACGCGGAAGCGGGCGACGCTCGTCGGCGAGGCCACCGCCGGCACGACCGGCCAGCCGCTGTTCATCCAGCTGCCCGGCGGACGCCGAGCGCGGATCTGCACGAAGCGCGACACATGGCCCGACGGCACCGAATTTGTCGGTGTGGGCGTGCTGCCCGATGCGCAGGTACGGCCGACACGCGACGACATCGCCGCCGGGCGGGACGTGGTCCTTGAGCACGCCCTGGAGTTTCTGAAAGCCAGGGCGTCCTCACAACCGGCGGACGGCGCTACGGCGACCCACCCGGCGTCCTGACAAGCCGCGGGATGCGCCACATGTCGATCATCGCTTCGGTACGCGGACGGCCGGCTTCGTCAGCGACCCGTTCGTCGTCGGCAGACAAGCACGAGGCTCGCAGCCAGCAGCAGCGCGGTTGCAGGCTCCGGCACGAACTGGACGCGTTGCAGGTCCACGCTGCCGATGTTGAGAATGTTCCAGTAGAAGAATTCCGGCACCGTGCCGTGACTCGTGAGTTGCAGCATGGCCTGAAAGTCGCCTGGTCCCAGCTCTGTCAACTGGTACCCGTACCATGCCTCGCCGAGTCTGATCTCCGCGAGCGCCGCGGCCACGCCCGCGTCCGTCCCGCTGAAATCGAGCAGGATCTGTATGGGGCTGCCTGCGGGGGCAACATCGGCAAAGCGGATGTACCCGGCGTCGCCTGAGACGCTCACAATGTCACCGGCGGTCGCAGGTGTGCCGAGGCCGTAGCCGTTACCTGCCGACGGCCCCAACACGGGGGCGATATCCGAGACACGCGCGGTGCCGCCCACGCGGGCCAGGACGGCCGCCGACGTACCGTCCTGGAAGTGGAGTGCCAGCGCGAGTTGCGATGCCGAGTTGAACGCGCTGCTGTGCCCGTCCTGGCCGCCGGAGCCCGTCATCAGTGAGACTCCCGTCGGTGAGAGCACCCGGTCATCACCGGGAGCCAGCCGCGCCGCCTCTCCCTCCCGGAGGACGCGCACGAGCCGGTTGAAGGGATCGACCGCCCAGATCCCGCCGTTGTTCGATTCATCGACGCCCGCACCTGTCAGCGTCGCGCGGAACGCGACCTGCCCGTGGAAGTTCATCGTCGGCGGGTTCAGGATCGAGAAGGTACCGCTCGTGCCCGGTGCCGGATCCCCTTCTCTCGCGACGCGTGTAAAGACGCCGGTGGGGCTTGCCCAGATGCCGGTATCGTTTTCGGTCGTCACCCCCGTCCCGCGCAGCTTGACCTGCGCCGCCACCGCGCCCGAGCCGCTGATCAACGACAGGTCGTTGAAGTCGTCGAACACGACACCGGCCGGCGCACCGTGTGCGGAGCCCCCCTCGCGCGCGACGAGGCTGATCGACCCCGGCGCACCGGCGAACACGGCCCGCTCAGTGTCGCCATTCACGCCGGGCCCCGTCAGGGTATTCGTGAACGCAATCTGGCCGGCGTCGTTGATGGCGGGAATGCCGGGGTTTCCATAGGAGGCCAGCGTGGTGTTCGGAGCGGCACTGCCCTCCGCTACAACGCGCGACGACGTAGCGGTCGTGCCGATCCAGATACCCTGATCATTCGCCAGCGTCACGCCGGGCCCGGCGACCCTCGCCAGGAAGGCGATCTGACCGCCTGGTGACATGGCGGGAAGCAGAGCAGAGGCGAACTCGACACCCTGCGCGAAGCCCGGCGCCTGCTGGCCGGGGACCGCCACGGCGACAATCGCTCCCGGAGAGCCGGCCCAGAGGCCGAACTGGCTGCCCGGGAGAGCCGGATCATCGTAGATGCCTCCGAATACCACTTGGCCGGTGTTGCTGTAGCCGATCGGCACGGCGGTCGAGACGTCGAACACGGAATCGATGCCGGGAACAGGGTCGCCATTGCGGAATGCCTTCTGGATCCCGCCTGGAAGCCCCGCCCAGATCCCGTATTCGTTCGTGCTGTTCACCACTGCGCCCCGGAGGCGTCCCAGGAACGCCACCTGTCCCACATTGTTGAGGATCGGGAACTGAAACTCAGCAAATCGCGTGCCCACCGGGGTCAGGGGTGCCTGCACATTCTCCCGCGCGACGAGCGAGAGGAGGCCGCCGGCAGCGCGCCAGAGGCTGCTGTCGTTCTCGACCGTCACCCCGGGGCCCGTCAGCGTCGCCTGAAACGCCGTTGACCCGGTGCTGTTCACGACGACCGCGGCAAAGCCTCCGAAGGACGCCTCCGCGATGCCGGGGGCGCTGTCGCCGGCTTTGGCGATGACCTGCACCGGGGACTGGGCCGGCGCGGAACGAGCGCAGAGAAGGGACATGCAGACAATCATGGCGCCTGGCAGCGCGCGGAACGCGTCCATAGCTTCCTCTCCCGTGAACAAAAGAAGGTCGCGAGTGACAACCGCACCCGAGCCCGGCGGGTGCGGCGGAATCCAGTAACTTTCAGAAGTTTAGAGTAGTTCCTCGCTGGCGTGTGAACAAGAGTTCATCGCGACTGGCCGGGCGGTGCACCCCATTTTGTGGCACCTCCCGGATATTCTCACTCCGGGTCGATGACGAGAAGGCCGAGGGACGAGGGAACGTGAAAGTCGGGCCGATCCGTCCGGGGGTCGCGCCAGCTGATCCAGTTTTCCACCGGAGTTCCGCCCGGCGAGCCGCGCTGGGCAGATTGCGTGGTTGCCGCCGACCCGCTGCTTCGGGGATGACTGAACTCGGCCCGGTACAGCCCGCAGTGCAGTTTCTGACCGGCGCGCAGGGACGGGAAGCCGAGACGCTCGAGTCCGGTCAACGGGATCCTTGCTTCGACGGAGTAGCCATCCTGCGTGCGAATCCCTCGTGCTTCCAATCCCGGCCAATTCCACGCGTAGTCGAATCGACGATAGTGTGCGGACCGGTAGTCGAGCACACGCCCGGGCGGATCGATCTCCGCGCAGAAGTAGTCGCGCATCCCCCCGTCCCGGCTCAAGAAGATTTCGACACGATCCTCTCCCTCGACACCGCGTTCGTCGCGCAGCGCATCGCGGAGGACAACATCGGCGTCCCGCACGCGCCAGGACAGGTACAGGTGCGTCGCGTCGCAGATCGCCCGGAACTCCGTGCGCGGCGCCGGCATCTTCTTCCAGGGGAACGTGAAGCCGGTCTCGACGGCGGCCGGGCCCCACCCCGTCTCATCCGGCAACCCGTCGAGCACGATCTTTGGCGTCGCCACGCGCCGGACGCGATAAGACGGAGGGGGTGCGACTTCCGGTTCGGCTGGCTCCGACGGGCGCGTCGCAGGCGCTGCCGATTCGCATGCCAGCAAGATCATCAGCACGATGGCGTCGGCTCGCATGGGTGCATCTCCCTGATGAAGGGGTGAATTCTACCGCACTGGGCGGGGCGTGTATCCCGGCTCAGGCTGAGTCCGATAATGAAGCTCCCGACCGAGAACGAGTTGGGCATTGCCCGCCGTGCACGATATGCTGGTATCCGAGTCGCGGTTAACAGATCAGCAACCGGTTTGTCGACATATGCCCGTAGGAGGACTGGGAATGCCTCGAGATTTGCCCCTGCGTTTGAGTGGCGCCGCGTGGATGTTCTGCTGTGTGCTGCCCGGTTTCGCGGCGGCACAGGTCAGCCTCCTTGGCATCCAATACCGCCCCGATCAGGCTTTCCCGGAGCACGACTGCTTCTGGCGGGAGTCGCAGTACCCCGGTCCCTGCAGCGGGGCCAATCCACTCGGGGCGTCGGTCCACGTCTTCCTGAAGAACAGTGGTGGATCGCCGGTGACCGTCAGTGACGTGGTGCTCGCGGGCTTCAGCCTGAAAGAGGTCCTCGTCGAGCAGGAGCAGGTGGTCAAACGCCATCCGGCGAGCATCTACTTCGCCAATCTGACACAGACGCAGCTCAACGCGTTGCTGGCGGCGGGCGAACCCGTCTGGTGGAAGTCCGACCCCGCGCCGATCCCGCCGGGCGGCACCGCACAGATCGTCGTGCGCTTGCGACGGGTTCCGCAGCTGACGCATGTCGACGTACAGGTCGTCCACTCGGGCGGATCGATCTCCACCTCGATCCCGGTGACGCCCGACGCGCCCCGGGTCGCCGGCGCGAGCTTCTCCCCGGACCTCTCGAAGGTGTATCTGTACTGGCGCCGCACGCCCGGCTTCGCACCGACCTCGATCCTGATCAACGGTGTGAACGTCACGGCGAGTACCACGACAGTGAGCGATGCATCCATCGGTGTGGCCGCCTCGGTGGTCCAACTCAGCCAACCGCTGGCGCCGGGATCGTTCCACGTCGTCCAGGGCGTCTACGCGGACAATCGGACAGCCACGGCCGGGCTTCGTGCGTGGGTGAACGATTTCATTCACGGCACGTGGGGCGCGAAGGCATCCTCCGACAACGACTACGACGCCGCCCGGGCCTGGATTGATGACGCGACCAATCACAGCCTGAACGCGCTCGTCGTCCAGCTCGGTTCGTCGGGTCTGGGTGACTACTTGAAGACTCCGGCGGGGCGGCAGTATGCGGCCGACCGCGGCTACGGGTTCGTGATCGACAGCATCGGCAAGTGGGGCTGCGAGACGCCCTTGATGTGGTTCATCCGTGACGAACCCGACGCGGCCGACTCGCGTGTCGTCAATCTCGCGGAAGATAAGAAGGTCGGCTCGCTGGGCATGATGTCCGTCGAACAGGGTGAGGCCCTGCGCACCGCCTACCCGGAGGCTCCGACGACGCTCAACATCGACGGAACGTACAAGCCGTACAACTGGTACAACTACGGCCAGGTACCCGACGTCTTTATGACAGACCCCTACTACCAGGTGCGCCTCCGCGAAGCGTACTGGAGCAATCCGACACGGATTCCGCTCTACAGCAAGGCAACGTACATCTATGCCGTCGCCCAGCTCGCGCAGACGAGCTGCGAACCCAACCCCCTGCACATGGTCCTCTACTCGTGCGAGTACAAGGACACCACCACCGGCAACGTCTTCCCCTTCCCCACGCCCGAATCGAAGCGCATCGAGGTCTACTACGCCATGGCGGGTGGCGCAAAGGGGATTTCGTACTGGTGGTATCTCAAGGGGACGCCGTCAAATGGCCTCGGCGATGGCGGCCCCGGAGCGCAGGCGCTCTGGCGCGAGATCGGGCTGCTCGGGGCGGAAATCCGAACGGCCGCCCCGCTACTGGTCAGGAGCTGCCCGACGTCTATGGGCCTCCAGACCAGCCCGGGGCTCTGGGCACGCGCGCTGCTCGCCGGATCCGACACGTTTGTGCTGCTCGTGGTCAACGATCAGTACGCGAATGATCCCGCAGGGTGCCACTACACGCCTGTAAACGGCGCGGCGGTGACGGTGGACCTGCCGGCCTGGATGCCCTCGCCGGCGGCTTTCGAAGTGACGGCCGGCGGCATCCAGGACGTGGGTTCGCAACCTGTGGGCAGCGATCTGCAGCTGAATCTCGGTACCGTCAACCTGACGCGCATGATCGTCGTGACCGCCAACCCATCGCTGCGATCGACACTCCAACAGCGATTCGACACCGTCGTTCGGCCGCGCGTCTGCACGATGGCGCCGGAGGTCTGCCTGACCAGCCCGCCCGGCATCACCCAGCACCCGCTGCCGCAATCGATCTGTGCCGGCGGCGCGGCCGTCTTCGCAGTCACGACGGGCGGCCCCGGCACACTCAGCTACCAGTGGCAGAAGAACCGCGCCAATCTCGCCGGCGGTGGGCGCTATTCCGGCGCGACAAGCCCGACGCTCACGATTCCCGGCCTCACCGCCGAAGATGCCGGCAGCTATCGATGCATCGTAACCAATAGTTACGGGAGCACCACATCGAATGAGGCGCTGTTGACCGTCACCTCGTGCAGCGCGGGGTGCCTCCAGAATGCTGGCTTCGAGAATGGCTTCACCGGCGGGGTCGGTAACGGCTGGATCAAGTTCAACCGCGTCGGCAACGTCACATGCGCAGACGAGACGACAGAACGCCACGGCGGGCTGCATTCCCAGGAGATCTACTCACACGACGTTGACAACGATGGCGGCGTGTACCAGCAGTTCGCGACCGCACCCGGCCAGCCGTACTCCATCAGTGCCTGGATCAAGGTCTACTCGCCTCAGGGTACTGGAATCGCCGAGGGCTGGTTCGGAATCGACCCGACCGGCGGCACGGATCCGTTCGCAGCGACCGTGAACTGGTTCTCCAAACCCTACGATTACTGGAGCCAGAAGGTCTGGACCGGTACAGCGCAGGCCAGCTTCGTGACCGTGTTCCTCCGCGGGCGATCGACGAAGGCCGCATCCCTGAACAGGGTCGGCTACATCTGGGTCGATGACGTCGAGGTGATTCCCGGCGCTCCGGGCGATGGCGTTCCGCAGCCTCTGAGTGCGACGAGCATCCGCTGGAAGTGGACCGATCTGCCTGCTGAAACCGGATACCGGGTAGTGGACGCGTCGGAGGCCAATGTCTCCAGCCTCCTGCCAGCCGACCAGGCACAGTGGGACGAAACCAGCCTCATCGCCAACACGCAGTACGCGCGCAAAGTGAAGGCGATCACCGGCTGCGGAGAATCGCCGCCGTCGCCGGGTCAGATGGCGTGGACGCTTTCCGCTCCTCCGGTCGAGGGCAGCGTGTCCGCGGGGGTCTCGACCACGTGCGCGGGGCGCATGCTCACCTGGACGTCACATCTGGCGTTCGGTGCCGGCGGAGTGCAGTACTACCGCTATGTCTGGGATCAAAACCCGACGCACATCTGGGATGGTTCAGAATCGCAGTGGTCGTCGGGCACGATCACGACGTCGCCGGCGGCACCGGGTACGTGGTACCTCCACGTGCAGAGCTATAACGCAGCGAATCTCTCCAACGGCTCGTTTGACTACGCAGTCGAGACCCGGGCCTACGCCGCGCCCGACCTGGACAACGACTGCGATGTGGACACCGACGATTTCAGCCTGTTCGAGGCCTGCGCCTCCGGCCCGTCGGTCCCGCCCCCCTCTGGCTGCGGCGCAAGGGATTTCGACGCGGACGGTGACGTGGACATGGACGATTTCGGACAGTTTCAGAGGTGCTACAGCGGACCCGGCGCGCCTCCGCCGGCCGCGTGCACGCCCTGACGCCGTTGTGAAGCGGAGTGCCGGCCGCGAGATCCGCAGTTAGAGTTGCGCGGCTGACGCTAAACAAAGACGGACGACACTTCGTCGCCGCGCAACCGGTGCGGCCTCTTGACGGAGAGCCTGCGTGTGCCTCTTCACGCTGCTGAGCATCATGCTGGCCGCCGCCGCGGAAACTGCAGCCTCGTCGAACTCGCGACCTGCCGCCGGAGTCGTCAGAGTTCCGGTCACGCAGCCCTCCGAGGTACTCAGGCCATACACGGAGTTCCTTCGTGCGCATGGTGAGGACCCCGAGGCCCTCCTGCTGCGCGCGGTGAAGACCCACCGTCTGACGATCATTGGCGAGATCCACCATCGGCCGCTGTACTGGGAGCTCAACACCGCGATTGTGCGCGACGACGCCTTTCCGGAATCTGTCGGGACGATCTATCTCGAGCTTCCCTCGCATTCCCAGCCACTGATCGATGCGTTCCTCTCGAGTGCCCGCTTTGACCCCGCCCCGGTCATCGAAACCCTGCGGGACATGCTGTGGATGG
This sequence comes from uncultured Planctomycetales bacterium, assembly GCA_964548565.1. Lineage (GTDB taxonomy): Bacteria > Planctomycetota > Phycisphaerae > UBA1845 > PWPN01 > CAYLLT01. Next base: position 13,070 of record CAZJTF010000057.1, read on the forward strand.
GCTGGCCGGACCAGGCGATGCTCGAGTTCTTCCGGGCGGTGTGGGACGTCAACGCCGGCCTCCCGGCTGCACGGCACATCCGCGTCCTGGCCGTCGACATGCCACGCCCGTGGAGCCGTATCCGACATCGGAGTGACTGGCGGCAGTTCGAACCCGCCTCCCGCGACGTGCTCATGGCCGACAACATTCTGAATGATCTCCAGGCGTCTCGCGGCGATTCTCGCCATGCGCTCTTCATCGTCGGCGTCGGACACGCGGCCATTGACCTGCGGCTCCAGGACGGATCCCCGCTTCTGACTGCCGGACATGAACTCGCCCGCGCGCTCGGCCGCCCAAACGTGTTCGTGTCCTTTCCGCACACCTGCGCCATGTCAAATATCGGGCAGGTGAATGGACGCCTCGCCGCCGGTCTCTTCGAATCCGCATTGGCCGCAGCGGGGAAGACGCGCATCGGGTTTCCGCTCGACTCCGGCCCGTTCGGAGAGTGTCCGTTCGACGCTTTTCCGGAACACGCGGTGTCGTCCCACTATCGGGAGGGCTTCGACGCCTACATCTATCTCGGGCCGCTGGAAGACGAGGTTTTTTCTCCACTCATCCCCGGGTTCTACACGGATGCATTCGTGCAGGAACTGGACCGCCGGCACCAGGTGACCTTTGGGAGAGGACTCGTGGAGGGCTGCGGCCTTTCAGACACAACCGCAGCAGAGTTCCTCCGCTGGATGGAGAACAGCTGGGGCAAACCACGGCGGGAGTGGCGGAGACTCGGGCCGGTCGATGCCTGGACCTATGGCGGCGGCGATTGGCGTCAGGCGGTTCGCGAGGCTCGCCTGCGCGAGGCCGCCACCCAACCGGCAGAGATCGAAAAGGCCGCCGGCCGCCTGATCGAAGCCATCCGCGCCGCCGATTGTCCGCGAGGTTCCACCGCAGACGCCGCCTCGACGCGCTTTCTCGCCGAAGATGTGCACTACGCGGTCCGCCAGGACTACCCCGCCTGGGTCTCGTGGATCTGTCGCCACCTCCGCGGCAATCCCATCATGCGGAGCGATCTCGGTCCTGTCACGATCGACAAAAGCGGGAGGCCCTGCGTCATGTATCGCCTGCTGCTCCAGGACGGCACTGCACTCCGCGGCAAGTTGCCGTTCGACTACGATCCTGCCGCACAGACGTGGACCGGCGTCGAGGGCCTCGACTGGCACCTGCTCTATCCCAAGGGTCTGCCGTCGCGGCGGGAATAGTCGTGTTGCAGGCTCAGTTCTGCAGCGGAGTCAGTTCAACCCTGCGGAAGTGGATTTCGCCGCCCTCGGACTGCAGCCCGATCGGCCCGGCGATGATCTCAGCCCCAGAAGCCTCGTTCACCAGCGTCCCGTTCACCGACGCCTTGACGTTCTGACCTCGAAGTTCGATCTCGTACACGTTCCACTCACCCGGCTCCTTCTCGGCGTTCTTGATGTGCGACACCGCCGAGATGTCGCCGGCCAGCTCGTGTTTCTCGATCTTGCGAAAACGTGCGGGATCGCCGCTCAGCGGCAGCCCCTGCAGGCCCATCAGGTCGCCCGCACGCCCATGCTGCAGCTGCGCCTCGACACAACGGGGAACCGGCATCGGTTTGCCGCCGATCCGCATCAGGACGCCGCTGTTGCCCGGCTTGGTGCCCGGCGCCCAGCGCCACTCAACGCGCAACTTGAAACTGGTGTAGGGTTTTTTTGTGTAGATGTAGCCGACAGGATCGCCCTTGCAGACAAGTAAGCCGTCGCGCACGCTCCACACGTCCTTCATGCCCTTATTGTGGTCGGCCAGGTAGTACCGCCAGCCATCCAGATTGCGGCCGTTGAAGAGCGGCTCAGCCTTGTCCGCACTTTCCGCCGCGAGCAGCCCCAGCACGGGTAAACCGCCGCCCACGAGGAATGTCATTGCCATCTTGAGCATCGCAGATCTCCCACTGCAGCTTCCGTCATCGCGGCGCCATTCGCCACCTGGCCGCCGGAGTCTCACCGGTGCCGGCAAGCCTACTCCCATCCCGCCGCCCCAGGCAAGCACGATGCCCCTGCTCGCGTTACGATGACTGCTGCATGCGCGGCGATGCGCTGGATCGTCTCGCACCCAACGGAGCTCCTCGACATGACGCGTTCAACCGCAGCGACGGCATTGCTGCTGACGATCTGGGTTTCCGCGGCGATGGCGACCGATCCCGCGGCAGAACGCGGCTGGCCCGCTGAAACGGCCGAGTCCGCCTGGCAGGCGGAGCCGTGGCTCGTGCGCGATCCTGATCCGCAGTCTTCAATCGAGCCGGGGCCGGACGGAACGGCCAGCGCGACTTTCCACGTCAAGGCCGGCGGGCCTGAGATGGCCTGGACATGGACGACGAACCCCGCCTGGGTCACCGACGCCCCGTGGGTAGAGGTCGCGTACGAGGGGCAGGCCGCGGAGGCCGTGCTGGTGTTCAGCGATGACTCGACCGGGCCTGTCACCCCGGGCGCGCTCAATCCCGAAAACCCGCTTGCCAGCGGCGGAGAGCTTCAACTGCGTCTGCCGACAACCGAGCGCCGCCTCGTCCAGGACCTCCGCAACGGCTATCGCAGTGATCGAATCGCGCGGATCACGCTCCGGCTCCGCGGCGACACTCAGGCCACCCGATTCACTATCCGTCACCTGGTGTTTTGGTCGCGCGATCCCCGTGGCCCATCGACCCGGCCGGCGCCCACCGCGACGCCGCAACCGACGCCCGTTCCGGGCGACGGACAGTGGCTCTCGATCGACTTGACCCAGGCTGGTGCCGTACCTCTACAAACCAGCATACCTGACACGGTATCCATCGCACTCACCGGACGCTGGCGGGGACGCGAACTGGCCCTGAGCCTGGCCACGCGACTGGTTGGCAATGATTCACCGTGGCCGGGGGCCAAACCCACGCGCCCGGATCGACCGGTCCGCTCGGCCCACGAGCTGCGCGTCCGGCTGCAGTACGACGACGGCACCGAAGTCACCGCGCTGCCCTTCTCGACTGCCCGCCAGGAGTGGTCGGTCGGGCGCAACCCTGAGATCTACCGTGTCGCGATCGATCCCGGCCGGTCGCTCGTCCGTGTTGACCTCGAAGAGTCGCTCAGCTACGGAAGCCTGTCGCTGCCGGGCGCGTGGATTCGCGTGGACGGACCGCCTTCGCAGCCTCGCGCTGCGCCGAGGACCGACGCAATCCCCCCCACGACCCGACCGATGGTTGAACACGGGGTGGCAACGCCATCAATCACACATGACGGCGGCACGATCGAGATCTGCAACGCTCGCCTTGACCTGCAGGCGATCACACGCGACGGCCTCCGCGTCGAATCCCTCGCCATCGGTCAACCACGTCGCCCGTTCAATCGCGAACCGTTCGAACTGCTGGAGCTTCTCACGGACGCGGGCGAAAGAATCCCGCTCAAGCAGGCCGGCGTCGAGGTTCGCTCCGGCTCCGGCACGACGTCGGCCGAGCTGTCGTGGACCAGCACGAATCCCTCCGTACGGGCCGAACTGCGCCTGCGCGTCGACGTTTCCGGCGATGGACCGGTCCGCCTGACACCGACGATTCGCAGCCGCTCGGAGGGTCCGCTACGGCTCGGTTTTACCTGCCCGGCGCTCGCGGGCACCATCTCCGACGATCCCCAGGATCGCGGCTATCTGCTGGGCACGCGTGGCGCAATCCTGGACCACCGCCCGATTCAGATCGATCAACCCTGGAGCGGCGCGTTCCCGCTTCAACTCATGGACGTTTTTTCCGCCGGGTCGGGCGACGGGGTTGCCGCCATCGGCACGGACAATGGGCACCTGCTGCCCCGTCGTCTGCGCTTCGTCCAGGACGCCTCCTCGACACGGTTTTCGATCGTATTCCCGCAGCTCGACCTGGCGCCCCAGACTGAGGTTACGCTCCCGGCACTCGAACTGCTGCCCCACGCGGGTGACTGGCACGCCGCGCTGCAACGCTACCGAGAGGTCGCGCGCGGCGAAGAGCGCCTGCAACCCGGCGATCGCATGCGGGACGTGTTCTACTGCCGGCGCGACTATCCGCTGGGAGGCACCGGCTATCTCTACGACACATTGGCGAAGATGTACACGCCGCAACGCCTCATCGACGAGTCGAACCGTGGATTCGGCGGCATCGACCTCGTGGATATCTCCGGTTGGGCCTACCGCGAAGAAACCGGACGCGTTGGAGACTACCTCGACAACGATCTCGGCGGGTTGGTGGGCCTGCAGAGAGGAATCGACCAGGCCCGAGCATTGCGGACGCCCGTCGGGCTCTACTTCGAAGGCTACCTGATCGACCGGCGTGCCCCACTGGCCACACGCGCCCTCCCCGCCTGGCAGATCATCCGCCGCGACGGAAAACCCGCCTGGTGGTCCGGTGAGATGGAATTCTTCGCATGCCCCGGCGTGGCCGAATGGCGGCAGGAACTCTCGACGCGGATCGCCGAGGTGGCGGCCCGCACCGGGGCGGGCGCGGTCTACGTGGACGAATTCGGTTTCGCCGACCCGGGCAAGGCCTGCTGGTCACCCGATCACGGCCATCCCGTCCCCTCGAATCCGCTCGTAGAAGAGTCGCGCATGCTCCACGCGATCCGTACAGCGCTCGACGGCGCCGGCGCGACGGGAACCCAGACCGGCATCTACATCGAGCAGGCGCCGTGCGACGCGCTGGTTCCGCTGATCGACGGGGCATTTGACTACGAGGCGAGCGCCGGCGCCCCGGGGTCGGTCGGACAGCGTCACATCACGGGGCTGCCGCTCGTGCGATACGTCTTTCCCGAACTCGCGCACGTCGCAATGGTCAGCTACGGTATCCGTCCCGTCCCCGTGGAGGAGGACGAACTCCACCGCTGCATCTTTCACGGCCGTTCCATCTGGCTCAAGGGTCGGGCGGATTCGTGGTACACGCCGGGATTCCGCGAAACCGCCCGGCGCGCGTACCGGATCCTGCACGAAAATGTCGCGGCCTTCCGTTCGCGGGATTGCGAGCCGCTGATCCCGACCCTGCACCGTGACCTGTACGCCAACCGCTTCGCCGCCGGGAAGCGTTCGGTGGTCACGTTCTACAACGCGGGCCCCGCGACGATCGAGGGCGACCTCCTCGAGCTGCCGATGACCGGGAAAATGATTGTCCACGACCTCTGGTACGACAGGACAGCCGAGACCGCGCAGACTGACGGCGCGGTCACACTCAAAGGCCGAGTGGAACCGCACAGCGTGGGCGTCTTTCGCATCGAGGCGGCGGCGTCGAATCACGCGGATCCGCCAGCACCGATCAGGCCTTGAACGCCCGCAAATCCACTTCGTAGCGTTCGTCAGACTTCATGAGATCCGTCCAGGTGAGCGGCTCGCCTTTGTACGCCGCGTTGCGGCCCATGATCGTCGTGAGATTGCTCCGCACGGACGGTGCGACCGTTGCGTTCTCGTAATTCCCGCCGGTCACCGCGTCGTAGAACTCCTTGATGTTCACAACCGTGCCGCTCTCGTAGATGCTCTTGAAGGTCCCTTCCATGTTGCGCTTCTGATCGGCGCAGTGCATCCACACGTGCGTGTAGTAGTTGGTGTCGACTGTCCCTTCCTTGCCGTAGACGCGGCAGATGATCTCGCTCGGCGAGCCATGCGCCATCTGCAGGGAGTAGAACGAGAGGACCACGTTGTTCGGGAACTCGTAAACGAGGTTGAAGTGATCCCAGATGTCGCCGTAGCTCCGCAGCCCCTTGCTCCCGCCGGTCCCGTAGACGCGGACCGGCTCTGCGTTCAGGAACCACGAAGCCACGTCGAGGGCGTGAATGCTCTGCTCGACAATGAAATCGCCGGAGATCGCCCGAATGCAGTACCAGTTCCGCAGGGTATCGTCCGGCGTCTTCGGCGCCTTCATCGCGAGATGCCCCGTGGGGTACCGCGCCTCCGCCGCGATGATGGAACCGATCTGACCGGCGTGGACGCGCCGTGCCGCCTCGCGGTAGTGCTCGTTCGCCCGCGTCTGGAAGTCCACCAGGAACACCAGCTTCTTCTCCGCGGCCTTCCGCCCGGATTCCGCGATGCTGTTGCAGCCCGGCACGTCCACCGCGATCGGCTTGGCCAGGTAGACATGCTTGCCGGCCTCGACCGCCGCGGCCGCCTGCTCCGGATGAAAGTACGGCGGTGTTTCGATCACCACCGCGTCCATCTTTCCGCCGAGCAGCTTCTTGTATCCGGACAGTGTCGCGTAGCGGCGATTCGGCGCAATGCCGCACGTATCGCCCGTTTTGTTCGCGTGATCCTCGTAGTAGTCGGCACAGGCAACGAACTTGTACTTGCCGTGCTGTTCGAAGCGACGGGTAATCCAGTTCCCGCGCCCGCCGCAACCGATCAGCCCGAGCTCGATCGTGGAATTCGCCTCACTGCCGCGCACGGCCGAGGGTTTCACGATCGTGAACGAAGCCGCCGCGGCGGCGCCCGCCAGGAACGCTCGGCGTCCGATCGTCTGGTTCTGATCCGTGTGGGTATCCGGCCTGCCGGTCATGAGATGCCTCCGCAAGGGACAACCTGATTCGACTCGAATCGCCAGCGTAAACGACCGGTGCAGCGAAGTCACGGAGCCAGGATAGAGCGAACGAGAGAAGGAGGGGACGCCCGGACGAGTGAAGCCGTGTCTCTCCGGCTCGCCCGCTCCGCTCAGCGGCTCCCCACGTATGTGCTCCAGATCCGCTGCGCCTGCTCGGGGCCCTGCACGACGCACTGCACCGCCAGTCCCTGCGCGGGGAGCCTCGAGAAGATCCAGTCGAGGTCCTTTTCGGACAGGTTTCCCCAGATCAGGAGAGGCTTGCGCTCCATGATCTTCACGTGCGCCGCGTGGAGCTGCTCGGCGTTTGGACCGCCGGTGTCCACGTGCAGTTCGAGTGCCAGGAACGGCATGTCGAGGTAGAAGTCGGTCGGCACGAATCTCGTCGGGTGCTGGTGCATGATGCATCCGTCGAACGCCTGCGCGATCCGCAGATCGTGCTCGCGGATGAACTGGTCATACAGCCGTGGGCTGAGCAGCGCCGCCGCGTCTTCCTGGTGCCAGATCGTCCCGGCCGGCGCCCACATGTTGTAGTAGAACGAGCCGACGCCGCCATGGAAGAGCGGAATCCGATCGAGCTGCCATTTCCCGAATGCGATCCAGAGGTCCGTGAGCCGACGGCACACCTCGCGGATCTCGTCGGGCTTCTCCATGAGCGCCATGACGAAATTGCTGCCGCCGTAGAGCGCGGAGAGCAGGTCCGCGACTCCGCGCATGCGCGTGGTGCCGATCGGCCAGCGACCGGTGCTCCGTTGCGTCATTTTCTCCATGAATTCGGCAGCTTTTTGCATCCACGGCGAGTCCGGGTCGAACTCCGGAATCGGGGAAGGACCGGTAAAGCCCTCGGGCGCTTCCGCGTGGATCGACCCGGTCTGGTGGCTCGCCACGATCGGGCAGCCGAGCAGCGCTTCCATCCAGGGAATGCCCCAGAAGATGCTCGCACTCCAAATAAAGTCGCCGCCACACGCCTCATGCACGTTAAACAGCCGATCGCAATCGTCGAGGTACGGCTCGACCGGGAAATCCTCCGGGCGCAACGGGCGCTCTTCGGGCAGCGACCGCGGCGCGTCCCACCGGTGCAGCGGGTAATCACTCCCGACAAAGAAACCCAGCAGGGGTCGCTCATTCTCGCGGCGGTAGAAACGCCGGAACCGCTCGACGCGCTCGTGCATTGGAATCGGATGTGTCATGCGTGCACCGTCATCGGCTGCGTTACAAAGAATCAAGCCGGATGCTACCCGCCACTGCATTGCGCGACAACCGCGCTTCCGAACGGCTTCGCGGTTCGATAGCATGCCCGGCCTACGGATCGCAGTCCCTGAGGAGGAGCCGTCGATGAGCATCGTCTGCGCATCCCTGGCATTCGTGTTTTCTGCAGCCCCGCTGAGTGCAACGCCCGTGGCCAAGCTCGTCCAGCGCGCCGCCGGCGGACAGGAACGTCTCGCGAACGGCTCGCTCGAGAGCACGAAGGCCGAAGCCTTTGAGGGATGGGTGGGGTACGGTACGGGCTGCAGAATCTCGCGCGACGTGGCTCGCGGCCCGGGCGTCTCCGCCGTCTGCGACAACCCCGGGGGTGTTAACCAGGGCTTGTCCCAGACGCTCACGCTGAATCGCAGCGACGTCCGCCCGCTGATTGCCTCCGCCTGGAGCAGAGCCCGGGACGTAGTCGGCTCGCCCGACGCCAACTACTCGCTCTACGTGGACATCATCTACCAGGACGGCACGCCGCTCTGGGGTCGCATCACCCCGTTCTCCTGCGGTACGCACGACTGGGAATACCGGGAAGTGCGGATCTATCCCGAAAAGCCCGTGAAAAGCATCACGGTGAACGCGCTTTTCCGCGGGCGCAAGGGGACTGCCTGGTTCGATGACCTCTCGCTCAAGGAAGCGGAAGCGGCGCCGGGGATGATGCTCTTCGAAGGAGCGGCCGTGCAGTTGCAGAACCGCGAACGTGCATCCGGAGATGCCGAAATCCAGGTGCGCGACGTGATCGCGGACAGCAGCTTCTACATCTGCCCGGCCGTCGGACGTACCCAAGTGCCCGAACTCCAAGTCGTCATTGAAGCGCGGGCCCGGCAGGAACACGGAGGACGCGTCACCGACATCACCGTGACCGATCTTGCCCGGCGAGACCGCGCGATCACGTTGTACTACCTGCTGCCGATCCGGCACGAGGGCCTCCGCTGGTGTGACAACGTGCGGATCGCCCATCCCGTGACACCATCCGGCTCGTACCAGAACACCGTCTGGACCGGCGTCGGCGCCACCGGCACGACGTCAAAGTACCCCTTCGCGTGCGTGGCGGGACCGGAGGCGGCATGGACCCTCATCGTACCCCGTCCGCGCGTTTGCCGACTCGCGTACAACGCCGCCGCCGCCGAGTTTTACGCTGCGTTTGACCTGGCCCTGACGCAGGACTCAAAAACGCCGGGCACAGCAACCGTCCACGTGTACGACGCCAGGATGCCGGCAGGCTCCGGCATGCGCGACGCCTCACAGCGGTTTTACCAGTTGCTGCCCGACTACTTTGACCCGGGCCGCATCCCGGCGCGGCAGGGCAACTGGATGGCCTTCCAGAAGATCAGCTCGCTGCCGTCGCCGGAGGACTTCGGTTTCGCCGTGCACGAAGGCGACAACGACGTCCGCTGGGACAACGACCACGGGATCGCGCCCTACGTCTATGTCGAACCGATGACGTGGTGGAGGGCGATGCCGCCGGAGATGAAACGCACCGACGACAGCATCATGGCGATCGTGGAGGCCGCCCGCAGCGACCCGAAATCACCGGAGCACGACATCGCCTGGGCCGTGTGGCAGTCCGCGACCTTCGACGCCGACGGGCGGCACCACGTGGACCTGCTCGACACGCCCTGGTGCAACGGGGCGGTCTTCGGCAACTCGGCCGACCCGGACGTTCCCGAGCAGGATGGGCATGCCAACCTCGCACACCTCAATCTCCGCCGTCTGGACGACGCGATGAAGAAAGCCGAACCACATGGCGGGCTGGCCGGCGTGTACCTCGACTCGCTCGAAGGCTGGGGCATGCTGAAGAATTACCGGCGCGAGCACTTCGGGGCCGCCGATCTGCCCCTCACGTTCGACATCGAGTCGCATCGTCCCGTCATCCTCAACGCCTTCTCGACGCAGGAATGGACCGAGCACATCTACCGCCAGATGCGGAAGCGCGGCAAAGCATTGATGGCTAACGCGGTCCCCTGCAACTTTCCCTACCTCGCGTTGCCCCTCGACCTGATGGGCACCGAGACCAACTGGCAGAAGGACGGCCAATTCGCACCGCCGAGCCCGGACGAGATGTACCTTCGGCGGACGCTCGCCTGGCGCAAACCGTATATGTTCCTCATGAACACGCGGTACGAGACGTGGACGAGTGCCATGACCGAGCGTTACATGCAGATCTGCCTGTTCTACGGCATGTTCCCAGGTTTCTTTTCCGAGAACGCCGCGACGAACTGCTACTTCGCGAACCCGACGTGGTACGAGCGCGACCGTCCGCTCTTCCGCCGGTACATGCCGCTGATCCGCCGTGTCGCCGAAGCCGGTTGGGAGCCTCTCACCCGCGCAAGCTGCGAACCCGGTGACGTCTGGCTCGAGCGGTGGGGAAGCGGCGGTGATAAACCGTTCTATCTCACCGTCATGAACACGGCGGACGCAGTGCGCCGGACGACGATTGCGCTCGACCCGGAGCTTCTGCAGGCCCGCAGCGTCCAGGCGCTGGTCACGACGCGTCCCTTCTCCAGCGACTCAGCTCTGACGCTCGACCTCGCGCCGCATGCGGTGGAGGTGATCGAGGTGGAATAAGACGGGAGCGCCGACCACGGTCGTCTGCGCCGCACGGAGGGCGAAGCCAGACGCGCCGCTCGAGCCGTACCACGCTTGAACAGTTCTGTCTGGGAATGGACGCGCTGCCCGACGCCCTCGACAATACCTGCCATGAGGCTGATCATCCTTGCCCTGCTCGCCAGCATCGTCGCCCCTGCGGCCGCGGAAACGCCACGCCCGAACATCCTCTGGCTCACCAGCGAGGACAATGGCCCTCACCTTGGTTGCTACGGCGATACGTACGCGACGACGCCGAACCTCGATGCGCTCGCCGCGCGGGGCATGATCTATCACCATGCGTGGAGCAGCGCTCCGGTTTGCGCCCCCGCCCGCACCGCCATCATCACGGGCGTCAGCCCCACCTCGCTCGGCGCCGAGCACATGCGCAGCATGGTCCCCCTCCCCGCGACCATGCGACTGTTCCCCCAGTTGCTTCGCCAGGCCGGGTACTACTGCACGAACAACAGCAAGGAGGACTACAACGTCGAGAAGCCCGGCAGGGTATGGGACGAATCATCGCCCCGAGCCCACTGGCGGAAACGCAACGCAGGCCAGCCTTTCTTCGCCGTCTTCAACCAGACCGTCACGCACGAGAGCCAGATCCGCAAGCGTCCGCACGAGCCGAAGCACGACCCCGCGAAAGTCAGGGTCCCCGCATACCACCCCGACACCCCCGAACTCCGCGCTGACTGGGCCCAGTACTACGACAAGCTCACGGAGATGGACGCGCTCGCGGGTGGAATCCTCCGGCAGCTCGAGGCGGACGGCCTGGCAGACGACACGATCGTCTTCTACTACGGCGATCATGGCCCGGGCATGCCGCGCTGCAAGCGATCGCCCCTGAACTCCGGGCTTCGCGTTCCGCTGATCGTCTATATCCCTCCGAAATTCCGCCACCTCGCCTCGAAGAACTACGTCCCCGGCGCGGGCACCGACCGGCTCGTGCGCTTCGAGGATTTCGCTCCGACCGTTCTCAGTCTCGCCGGGATCTCGGCGCCAGATTGGATGCAGGGCCGCGCCTTCCTGGGGCCTTTCGAGGCCCCACCCAACCAATGGCTCTACGGGTTCCGCGGCCGCATGGACGAGCGGTATGACCTTGTGAGAAGCATGACTGACGGGCGTTACGTCTCTGTGCGAAATTTCATGCCGCACCTTCCGGCCGGCCAGCACAACGCGTACATGTTCGAGACGCCGACCACGCAGGTGTGGAAGAAGCTTTTCGACGAAGGCAGGCTCACCCGCGAGCAGTCGCTCTACTGGGAGCGTCGTGCGCCGGAGGAACTCTACGACCTCGAAAAAGATCCCGACGAAGTCCGGAATCTCGCCGCGTCGCCCGAGCACCGCGAGATCCTTGAACGCATGAGGGCAACGCTTCGCAAGCACCTGCTGGACGTCCGGGACATCGGGTTCCTTCCTGAAAACGAGATCCACAGCCGTTCCGGCAGCGCTTCGCCCTACGAGGTCGGCCGCAACGCAGCGCAATACCCGCTCCAGCAGATCCTGACGATGGCGGAACTCGCGTCCTCCCGCGAACCGGGCGCCCTGCCGCAGCTT
>CAZJTF010000058.1:0-24915 GCA_964548565.1 uncultured Planctomycetales bacterium
TAATACCTCTCCGAGCGGTTCCTGGACGTCAGGCAACCTGGCGGCGGTCCCCAAGATCGGCACGAATTACCTGTACACGGCGGGCGTGACGTCCACGAATGCGGAGGCGGCCACGCGGAAGTGCCGGTGGACGCCCAACCTGCCCGCGACCGGCGTTTACGACGTGTACGTCTTCTACCAGAAGGGTACGAATCGTTCGGCCGGCGCCCCCTATAAAGTGGTCTACAGCGGGGGCGAACTGGTCAGCATCCAGAACCAGTACTCCACGACGTCGGACCTGGGCGGATGGTACCTGATCGGCCCGGACCTCCCGTTCCTGGCCGGGACGTCCGGTTACGTCGAACTCGGCAATCACTCGGGCACGACGGCGCTGGTCAGCGCGGACGCCGCGAAGTTCGTGCTCAAGAACGCCGACCTGACGCCGCCGGCGCAGCCCGCCGTGATGGATGACGGCGTCTACACGCCCAGCCTGACCTCCCTGCACGCGACCTGGGAGTCATCCGACGCCGGCAGCGGCATTCAGAAGTACGAATACCGCATCCTGGGACCCGGCGACGCGATCGTGCGCGACTGGACGGACGCGTCGAGCGCGACGGACGTCAACGTCACGGGTCTGACGCTCGCGATCGGTGCTTCGTACGTGTTCGAGGTGAGGGCGACGGACAACGCGGGCAATGTCAGCGTGATCGGCACGTCGGACGGGATTGTCGTGTTCACGTACGACACCGATGACAACGGCATGGTGGACGGGGCCGACTTCGACGCATTTTTCAGCTGCGCCGCGGGGCCGTCGGTCCCCTACCCGACGAACCTGCCCGTCGGTTGCGCCCGGTTCGACCGCGACGCCGACGAGGACGTCGACCAGGACGACTTCGGCGCGTTCCAGCGCTGCATCAGCGGGATTTCACCGCTGGATCCGACATGCATCCAGTGACGCCGCGGGAAGCTCGTGGATCGGTGCCGGATAGTGTGTCGCGAGCGTGGCGCGCCGACCGGGTGAGGCCCGCAGCCGTAGCCGACGTCTGCAAGAACGTGCACTCCGCCGGCTCGCCGCGTGCCGACCTGGCTTGACACCCGCGCAGACGAACCGTCAAAATGCCCTGTCGGGCCGAGAGGAGAAACGGGACATGCATGTTCCTGTCGGTCCACGCGCCCCTTTTCTCCCCGTCGGCTCCCGCCGCACCAGCCGGCCTCGATCGGCACGCTGATCACCTTTCGCTTTCCTTCAACGAAGACCCCTGCACCGGAGGTGGAGTATGTGCTGCAACATCAGCCGTCGGGAACTGCTCTGCGCGGCCGCCGGAGCCGCGGTGACCGCGGGGATCGCCTCCGAGTCTGTTTCTGCGGCCGTACCCGGCCGACCGACGCCCAAAACCGGTGTCACGCGGATTCGCGCGGTCTACCTCGCCAAGCCGGTGCCCAGCTGGCCCAAGCCCAGCCTCGACGTCGCCGAGGAGGCGAAACACTGCCACGCCGAATTGCTCGCGGCGACCCAGGGCATGGGAAGCGTGCAGATCGAGGGGCCCGAGGTGTACCGCCGGGCAAGCGAGTTGCCGGCCTCGCTGGATGCCTGGAAGCAGCCGGACGGGTTCATCCTGTTCAACCTCACGTCGGGTGTCGCGGACATGATCGGGAAGATCGCGGCCCTCGGGCTGCCCACCGTGCTCTTCTCGCAGCCGTTCAGCGGCCACGACTGGTCGCACACCGCTGCCTTGCGGCAGCGCGGCGAGCGCCTGCTGACGCTGGCCACAAGCGACTACGCGGAGCTGACGCGTGCCTGCCGTCTGGTGGACGCGGTGCGCCGGCTGCGGGATGCGCGGATCATCTGCATCACGAGCGGCCCGCCATCGGCAACCACCGTGGAGTCGATCCGCAAGCGTTTCGGCACGACGGTCGTGCACGTGTCGCCCGAGCGGCTGAACCAGGAATACGCGGGCGTGCCGGCCGAGGACGCAGCCGCCGAGGCACGCGCGTGGATCAGCGGGGCCCAGCGCGTGGTGGAGCCTTCAGAGAACGAAGTTCGCGATTCGGGGCGGCTGTACCTGGCAATTCGCAAGATCATGCAGGAGGAGCAGGCGGACGCGGTGACGATTGACTGCCTGGGGCTGTTCGCGCGGAAGGTCCTGCCGGCGTACCCGTGCCTGGCCTACTGCAGGCTCAATGACCTCGGCTCCTGCGGCGTGTGCGAGGGGGATCTCGACAGCACGCTGACGCAGATGCTGCTGCAGTACGCGTTCGGCGTGCCGGGATTCGTCAGTGACCCGGTCATCGACACCGCGAAGAACGAGGTGATCCACGCCCACTGCGTCTCGGCCACGAAGATGGACGGCCCCGCCGGCAAGCCCTGCCCGTACATCATCCGCAGCCACCTGGAAGACAACAAAGGCGTGTCGCTCCAGGTGCTCATGCGCGTCGGGCAGGAGATCACATGTGCGAAGATCACGAATCTCGACACGCTTCTGATCTCCGCCGGTACGATTACCGGCAACCCCGATGTCGACCGCGGCTGCCGGACGAAGATCACCACGAAAGTGGCGGACGCGCGGGCCGTGCTGAACGGGTACGGCGGCGGGCTCCACCGCGTGATCGTTTACGGGAACCGCATGACGTCGCTGGAAGACCTTGCGGCGCTGATGAAGCTCAATGTCGTGCGCGAATGCTGATATCGCGACCTTTTTTGCAGACACCCAGGAGATTGACCTTATGACACACGAACACGCACACAACTGCTCCTGCTGCTCGGCCGGCCTGAAGCTCGCACAGGAGGCGTTTGCACGGACGGCAGTGAGCCGGCGCGGCCTGATCGCGGGCTTCGGCAGCGCGGTAGGCGCATGGGCCCTCTCCGGCGGCGCCGCCAGCGCGGGAGAGCCGAAGCCGGAGAGCGCCGCGAAAGGTACGACCATCAAGCCCTCAAAGGAGCTCGTCGTCCAGCCGGCGCTCGCGTACCACCTCTTCCAGCGGCGCGAGCAGACGAGCTGGCGTCCGTGGGGCGGGCTGATGAGCGAGTCCGACGTGAACCAGGAAAAAGAGCGGATCGGGCGCGAGCTCGCGAACCTGGCGGCCATGCTGCCGGGCGTGCGGATGCTCCCCGTGGCGGCCGTGCAGACGCCCGACGAAGCGAAGAAAGTGGCTGCCGGCGCGTGCGACGTGATGCTGGTCTACGCCGCCAACTCGGGCGAGGACGTGCTCACCGCGCTCATGGCGCCGGAGCGGCCCACGCTGTTCTTCCTGCGGCACAAGTCGGGGCCGATCTCGCTCTATTACGAGATCATCCACCCGCGCTTCATGCGCAAGGGTTCGGACGAGTTCCGCGTGAAGGGCCTCGACGTGCACGACGTGGTGACCGACAACTACGGCGAGCTCGGGTGGCGTCTGCAGGCGCTGCACGGACTGCGCAAGACGCTCGGGCAGAAAATCGTGGCCGTCGGCGGGGCCGGCGGATGGGGAGACGGCCATCGGCTCGCTCCGCCGATCGCCCGCGACAAGTGGCACCTCGACATCATCGACGTCGGCTATCCCGAGCTCGGCAAACGGATCGAGAAGCTGCGCGCAGACGGCGCGGCCGTCGCCCAGGCGGCAAAAGAGGCGGAAGCGTACCTGGCGGGCGGCGGCGTGACGCTCAAGACGGACCGGAAATACGTGGATAACGCGTTCCTGCTCACGCGCGTCTTCAAGGACCTGATGAAGGAGAACGACGCGACGGCCATGACGATCCAGCACTGTATGGGGACGGTCATGCCGATCTCGCAGACCACCGCCTGCCTCTGCCTGAGCCTGATTAACGACGAGGGGATGCAGGCGTACTGCGAGTCTGACTTCGTGGTGATCCCGGCGGGCATGCTGATGCACAACATCACCGGCCTGCCCGTCTTTTTGAACGACCCGACGTACCCGCACGAGGGCATCGTCACCATCGCGCACTGCACCGCCCCGCGCAAGCTCGACGGCAAGCGACTGGAGCCGGTGGAGATCCACACGCATTTCGAGAGCGACTATGGCGCGGCCCCGAAGGTCGCGATGCGCAAAGACCAGGTGGTCACAAACGTGATCCCCGACTTCAACTCGGTCAAATACGTCGGCTTCAAGGGCAAGGTGATCGAGAACCCGTTCCACCCGATCTGCCGGTCACAGACGGACATCACGATCGATGGCGACTGCGGCAAGCTGCTCGAAGACATGCGCGGTTTCCACTGGATGACGGTCTACGGCGACTGCCGGCGCGAGGTCGGGTATGCGATCAAGCACCTGGGCATCGCGTGGGAGGACATTTCGGCTTGAAGTGAGAAGCGCGAAGTGAGAAGTGAGAAGCGCCGGACGGATCGTCGGCGTTTCCCGGATGGTGGTCTGCCGTGTGTTGATTGTTCCGCGTAGCGCTCCCGCGCGGGCAGCAAACATGCGGGCGAGCATTCACGTGGACGCATGACAGACCGCATGCAACAGACGCGTTCAGGACAGTCAACATGAGTCACACGCAGCGATGCATAGCCATTGCCACCATTGCCACTGCGGCGTGCGCGCTGGGTGCAACCACATCCTCGAGCCCGTCGGACGACCTCCTGCCCGTCACCATCGTGGCCGTGGATGCCGAAACGGGCCGGCCGATCCGCGACTTCAGCTATTACTACTGGATCGAGCCGGGTACGCCGCCGCCCTGCGAGCCGCAGGAGACGAAGGTACATTCGGAGGACGGGAGCATCACACTCCGGGCCCCCCGCTCGTGCCAGTTGTGCATCTCGCTGACAGCCCCTGAGTACCTCGATCACCACGGCTTCCCCGGCTCCAGCTGCTTCGACCTGCTCTCCGGGGATACGACACGCCGCTTGACGCTCAAGCTGACCCGGGGGTACACGGTCCGGGGTCTTGTCCGGGACGCAGCGACTGGGAAAGCGATCGCGGGAGCGATGGTGTACCCTGTCGTCTTCACGCCCCCGCTGTTCACACCGGATGAAAGAAGAGCTGTTCAGGCCGATGAAAACGGGCGTTTCGTCCTCCGCGGCGTCGGTTCGATGGGGATCGAGGTCCACCATCCATCCTACAACGACGCAAACGTCGGCTACGACGAAAAAGTATGGAATATGACGCCCGACGGAACGGGAACCATCGAGGTCGAGCTGACTTCGGGCGAAACCCTCCACGGGATCGTGCGTGACGCCCAGGGGCGGCCGGTCGGTGATGTCAAAGTCGAAGACGGCGCGGGAAAGACCGTCTACACCGCACCGGACGGGACGTTCGTGCTGCAGAGCCCCGACAAGTGGTACTCCACGGATGCGGGTCCTTCGTACTACATCTCGGTGGAGAAGGAGGGTTACGTCGAGCAGACGCTGCATCCTACTATCGTTCCCGCGGAAGGCCTCACTGTCGAACTCAAGGCTCTTCCCCGACTCATGGGGCAGGTGGTGGATGCGGCCGGCAAACCGGTGAGCAGTTACAGCGTCGCCGCGGGGCCGGGCGAAGAGCCGCAGGACTTCGAGTGCTCCGAGAAGGAGATCGACGATCCACAGGGACGGTTCTCGCTGACGGTGAACGAAGAGGGCAAAACCTGGATCGGGGTCAAAGCGCCCGGGTGCGCATTCGCCGAGACATGGATCATCGCCGGTCAGAAGAACGAACCGGTCAAGATCGCTCTCGGCGAGGGAACGTTCGTTGCGGGTTCGGCCAAACCTCCGCAGAGCGCCCGCGCGATCATCACGGCCCGCCTGGTGCCCGAGATGGTTTCCGCTGGCGGGGACCGTATCAACAACGAGCTGACAGTGCGCCAGAGGATGGCGACACTCGATGCAAAGTCGGATGCCGCCGGCTCGTTCCGATTCGAGCATGTCCTGCCTGGGCGGTATGTTCTGCACCTCTTTGGCCGGGCGGTCTCGCCGGCCGAGCGCGCGCTGCAGGTGCCCCCATCCGGACTCCAGGTTCCCGCGGTGGCGCTCCAGGGCACGGGAAGCATCGCCGGACGCATTTTCTTTCCACCACACTGGCGCGAGGATGCCGGAAAGCCGTGGCGTTTCAAGGAGGGCGAGGTCCTCTTCTCGAGCAACGATCAGCAGGAGCACCTGCGCCCGCTTCGGTTCACGGCGGACGAGAAGGGGCGGTTCAGGGTGGACGGCGTTCCCGCGGGGCAGGTTAGTGTCTCTGTCCCCTACATGGCCTCCGCCGACATCATCAACTCGTTCTCGCGGGTGGCCAAGGTTTTTGAAGGCCGGCGCACCGAGGTCCGCTTCTTCGATCCGGGCGGCGAGTGGGACATGCCGGTCCAGGTAACTGTCGGCGACGGTTCTCCCGAGCAGCTCAGGTCCGGGGCGGCGGCGACGACACAGGAGGCGGCCGATTGGCCCCTCTCCGACGCACCCGATGTCGAGTTGCGCGTCACCCCGCTCGATGATGACACGCTCTCCTATCCTGTGAACGAGTACATCGACCTTGCCGTGCGCCGACGGCAGTTCGTGCCTGATGTCGCCCCCGGAAAGTACAGCCTGCGGGTCGTTCATGGTCGGGACGACCGGGTCCTGTACAAAACGGAGATCGATTTCACTCCGGGCATGCCGCCGATCCCCATCCAGTTGCCAAGCGGCTCGGTGACGGGCCGAGTGGTGCCGCCAAAGGGGTCTCCGGGTAACACCAAGTGCTTCGTCGTCGACACCTCGCGTCCCGGAGCTCTGTCCGCGGTCTTTGCGGACAGGGGCGGGCGATTTCGATTCCCGTTCCTTCGGCCGGCCACTTACGAGGTTTACGCACACCACCGCGATGGCGGTTGGTGCCGCGTCCCAGGAATCAACGTGGGTGCCGCCAGTCAGGACACGGGAGAACACCGCCTGCGGCCAGGGCAGAGCATCCTCGTCAAGGTGAATATTGCTCCCGACGGGCAAAGGCCGGACGAACTGTACGCCGTCGATGAACACGGTATCGCGGTGTTCGTCCCCGAGTTCCGACTGAACGGCGGGAAGGATTGCACCGTCCAGAACCTCTGGCCGGGCAAGTGGACGCTCGTCCTGAAGAAGGACTCGAAGGATCTGGCGCAAACGAGTGTCCAGCTCGGAGACTCCGAAGGCGCCGAGGTGGAGCTGAACGTGAAGTGACGTGATGGCCGTTCCATGAAAACAACTCGACGGCCGAGGATCGACAAACTGCAGAGGACCAGTAACAGAGGAGCATCTATGAGCACGCATCTGAATCGACGGGAGTTTCTGGGAGCGGCGGCGGCGACTGCGGCCGCGGCTTCCATCGGGCGGGCGCAGGAGGCGGCGATGCCCGCGGGGCTCTGCCAGGCGACCGGCTATACGCCGACGAAAGTCTTGCGCGTCTTCATTGGGGCGAATCCCGCGTGGCCGAGCCCGGACCTCGACTTCGACGCCGAAATCAAGTCGATGAAGGCGGAAACCGCGAAGGTCAAGGGCCTCGAGGACATCACGTTCGTCGGCGACGTGCTCGTGCGCGACGTCGAGTCGCTCAAGAAGGTACTCGCCGAGCACAAGGACGTGGACGGCGTGCTGGCGATGCAGGTAGCGCTGGGGACGAGCGGTATGCTCAACCTGCTGGCGGACTCCGGGATCCCCACGATCCAGTTCGCGACGCCCTACAGCGGCCACGAGTGGTGCATCGTGCCGGACCTGATGGCCAAAGGCAAGAAGATCGACTCGATCCCGACGAGCAACTACGCCGACATCGCGGTGGCGGTCCGGCCGTTCCGGGCGCTGCATCGGATGAGGGAAACACGCATCCTCTACGTCAGCGGCGGGCGCGCCGCGCCTGAGGGTATCGTGGAGGAGGTGAAAAAGAAGTTCGGCACCGAAATCATCACCTTCGACCACAAGGCGCTCGTTGCCGCATATGAAGCGGTCAAGCCCGAGGCGGCCAAGGCGGACTGCGAGCGATGGGTTCGCAACGCGGAGGCCGTCAAGGAGCCTCCCCGCGAGGAAATCCTCAAGTCCGCGCGCATGTGCCTGGCCCTGCAGAAGGTGCTGGCCGACGAGCGGGCGCAGGCGATCACGATCAACTGCCTGGGACTTTTCGGGCAGAAGGCCCTTCCCGCCTATCCGTGCTTCGGGTTCGCGCGGCTGAACGACCTGGGGCTCACCGGCGTCTGCGAGGCCGACCTTTCGAGCACGCTGACGCAGGTGCTCTACCTGCATCTGACGGGGAAACCCGGCTTCGTGACGGACCCGGTCTTCGATACGTCGAATGACACCGTGATCCACGCCCACTGCGTCTCGGCCACGAAGATGGACGGCCCGGCGGGGGAATCCGCCCCATACGTGATTCGCACGCATCTCGAGGACCACGCCGGCGCGGTGCTACAGGTCAAGATGCGCGTCGGCCAGGAAGTCACGATGGCCAAGCTGGTGGGAGGCAAGCGCACCGAGATGCCGACGCAACTGGCCGCCAGCCCCCCGCAGTGCCTGGCCACCGGGACGATGCTGCTCTCGACGGGCACCATCGTCGGCGTGCCGGATGTCGACCGCGGCTGCCGCACGAAGATCGCGGTGAAGGTCGCCGACGCACGCAAGATGTTCGAGCAGTGGTCGTACGGGCTGCACCGGGTGATCTTCTACGGCAACCACGTGGCGGATACCCGCAGGCTCGCACGTTTTGCGGGTTTCCAGATAGTCGAAGAGTGCTGACTCGTGTAGAATGCGGCTCCACCAGGCCCGCGGCATGCGGATCGCCCCGGGCCTTTTCTGCATGGGTCGCGTCGCCGCACGCATGCAAACCAGTGAGGATGCAACATGGCGAATGAGATTCTGGACCGGCTCGCAACTGCCATCGAGCAGCTCGACCTGAAGGGAGTGACGCCGCTCGTCGAGCAGGCGCTGGCCGCAGGGCTGCGGCCGTCCGACGTTTTGAACGAGGGATTGTCGAAGGGCATGCGGCGCGTCGGGAAGGCCTTCAACGACGGCGACATGTACATGCCCGAGGTGCTCGTCGCCTGCGACGTGTACTTCGAGGGGCTCAAGGTCGTGCGTCCGCTGCTGGCCGGCGATACCAGCCACCAGATCGGCACCATGGTGCTCGGCAACATCCACGGCGACATCCACACCGTTGGCAAGAACGTTGCCATCCCCGTCTTCGAGGCGAGCGGCCTGCGCGTCGTCGATCTCGGCGAAAGCAAGAACGACGACGACTTCGTCCAGGCGATCCGCGAGCACAAGCCCGACATCGTCGGTCTCGGCACCTACATGACCTCCACCTTCATGCACACGAAGGAAACGGTGGCGGCCATCACGAAGGCAGGCCTGCGCGGCCAGGTGAAGATCATCTGCGGCGGACCCGCCGTCACTGCCGAGGCGGCCCGTGAGATGGGCGCCGATGACGCCAGCGACGACGCGTGGAAGGCGGTCGAGAAGATCAGGGCGCTGCTCGGCGTGAACAAATGAATGCAATCGTGAGGATGCAAAGACGCCAAGACAAGGGATGATGCTCCGTGTTCAAACTCTTGTTTGTCGCTGCCATCCTCTGCACCTTCGCGTGCCTTGCGGCCTGCGTGAAGAAGAACCTGAGAGCACTGCTCGTATGTCTGGTATTCGCGTCAGTGCTTTGGTCCGGCCTCTTCGGGCTACTCGCCTCTCTCCGGGGTGCCCAACGACAGGCCGCTCAGACCGCAGAGCAACGGCGGACAACGGGCAACGGACAACTGACAACTGACAACTGACGAGATATCCACCATGAGCAAAGTCGTCGATGAATGGGTCGGAAGGCTGAAGGGTAAGCTGGCGCCGGTCGGGGAAATGTCCCACTGGGATCGCATGGCGGGCGCTTTCGATCTCCAGCGCACGGACATGGTGCCGGTCGCGCCGGAACTCGACTACTGGCAGATCACGTACGCGGGGTACACCCACAAGGAGATCTACAACGACGTCGACAAGACGACGGACGCCTGCATCAAGACGTGGGCGGACCTGCGGACGGACGCGATCTGGATGTACGTGGATATCGCACACCAGATTGAGAACTTCATCCCGGCGGAAAAGCGGGCGGAGCACTTCATTCACCGGGGCGATAACGACTACCTGATGTTCAAACCGATCGCCGAGACCCTTGACGACGCCATCGCCCTGTACGAAACGCGCGCATTCGAGAAATATCTTGAGGGCTCGCGCGCGGTCACGCACTATCATCCCCATATGCTCCAGCTCCTGGAATTCCAGGAGAAGATGGACCGGCAGGTGCCGGTGATCGTGGGAATCGCCACTCCGACCAACTACGCCGAGACGATCGTCGAGGTGCAGCGGTTCCTCAAGTGGATGGTCACCGAGCCCGAGCAGAAAGTGCGGCACTACCTCAACCTGTGCCTGCAGGAGCGTCTGGCGGCCCTCGACTACTACGCCGAGTTCGCGGCCAAGAACGGCTGCGCGTTCTGCTGTGGGTTCGGCGGGGCCAGGACCTGGGGCCCGAAACATCTCGAGAAGTTCGGCGACGTCGACCGGATCTGGGTGGAAAAGGCGAGGAAGATCTTCCCGTACCTGTTCTGGCATATCTGCGGACACAACCTGCCGCAGGCGCTCAAGATGGTGCGGGACTGGGGCGGCATCAAGGCCATGCAGTACGACATGCCCTACTACGGCCAGGAGATCACCTGGCCTGCGTGGTTCGAGCAGGTCGCCCGCCTTTTGAAGGGGCATCAGTGTGCGGCCAACTCCCCCACCACGCAGCTCGCCTGCCATGGCACACCGGAGCAGATCCACCGGATGGTGACCGATTTCATTGATGCGACGACGCCGCACACGACTGCATGCGTGATGCCCGGATGCGAAATCGATTCCTTTTCGCCGACGGCCAACGTCAAGGCCATGATTGACGCGGCGCGGGCTCGCAGGCTGGCCTGAGCGACCGCAGAAGGTTCTCCAACATGATTCGACCGCAGAAGGTGATCGAGCTGGACGTCCAACTGGACCCCCGGGACATCCTCCGCGTGATGGGCTGCCGGCGCGGCAAGCGCATCGCGCCGGAGGTCGAGTCGATGCTGGAGCGGGTGCTGGAGGAGGCGGAGGCGTCGCTCCGCCCCCGATGCGCTTACTCGGTGCACCAGGTCGAGCGGATGACGGATACGCGGATCGATCTGGCCGGCTGCCCCCCCTTCCATGGACCGATCGCAGGATTTCTGAGGCCGGCGACGCGCGTGGCGGCGTTCGTCATCACGCTGGGCGACAACATCGAAAAGCGGGCGCGCTGTCACATGGAGACCGGCGCCCTGCTCGAGGGGTATACCTGGGACGCCGTCGGCTCGGCGGCCGCGGACATGGCGGTGGACGCCCTGACGCAGCACCTGCTCGAGGTGGAAGCGGCTGAGGACGAGGCGGTGACGCCGCCGTTCAGCCCCGGCTACTGCGGAATGGCCCTCGAGGAGCAGAAAACGCTCTTTGCCATCGTGGACGCCTCCCCGATTGGGGTGAAGCTCTGGCCCACCTGCATCATGGAACCCATCAAGAGCGTCTCCGGCCTGATGGGGATCGGCCCCAGCGAAGAGGTCGTCGAAAACGGCGTCCCCTGCCAGTGGTGCCACCTCGACAGCTGCAAAATGCGGCGATAACTGCACGGACGCGACACCGCAGCACCGGGAGTGATCCGGCGCGGCGGTCGAACGCGCGGAACCCCGACGGATCTCTGTAAGCCGACCCGGACTCTGCGACAAAAGGGAGTGTTGGCCTTTTCCGGCGAGGCGCGCACCGATGCAGACCACCATTCACGAGCGGGAACCCGCTCCGGGGCCGGACTGGAGTGCCATCGAGCACCCGGTCCCGTGCCCGCTCTGCGACTACGACCTCCGGGGGCTTCGCGAGCCCCGCTGCCCGGAGTGCGACGGGCGGTTCGAGTGGAGCGAGGTAGTCGACCCGCATCGGCAGGAACACCCGTATCTTTTCGAACACCACCCCGAGCGGAATTGGTGGTCGCTGCGAAGGACGGCATGGGGTGCGTGCCGGCCCCGGGCATTCTGGACGTCGCTGCATCCGGCCCAGAAAGGACGGCGGGGGCGACTCTTACTGTACTGGCTCATCGGCGCCACGCTGCTGATGGTGACGCCGCTCGGGTTTCTCGCCACACTCGCCCACCTGAAGGTGCGTCTGACGGATCATGCCCGCGCCGAGATCGTGACGAAGATCACCACACGGCGCGACGCGGCCATCCGGGCCGCGCAAGGCCGGCCGGATCAGGAGATGCGTATCGATCAGGCGGAACAGGAATATGACAGCTGGCTGGTCGAAGTGAATCGGTCCTACCCGCGCACAAACACCCTCAAGATGCTTGCACGAGCCTATGCCGCCGGCTGGCTGTTCAACGGCTACACGCTGATCTTTGGTTCCGCTGTCCTCCTGCCTCTCGCGTGGGCGTGGCTCACGTACCTGGTGATGCGGATCTTCCGGTGGACGATGCGCCGCAGACGCCTCAAACGGCTGCACCTGCTTCGGTGCGCAATCTACAGCTTCGACCCGATCCCACTGGCCGTATTCTACCTGGTGGCGGCACCCATCGCGGCCGCACTGCCGATCGAGCACCTGACCCGCGGATGGGTCTTCGCACCGCCGGCGCTCCTGCATCAGCTCTGCCTGTTTCCGCTGCTGGCGTGGCTGATCCTGAGCTGGCTGCGATTCGGGACGGCGGTACGGTACTACCTCCAGTTTGACCACCCGCGGGCAACCGTGATCACGAGCCAGTGTATCGTGGGAATCATCGTGCTCCTCTCCGACGTGGGTGCGACATTCCAGCTGATGCGACTTCTCCGCATTTACGTATGATGATGCAGGAAGGAGGTGTCCGGCCGTGTGCACGGACCCGACGGACACGATCGATACGCCGTTCGCCGCCACACCGGAACTGCCGGACTGGGGCTCGATCGACCGCCCCGTGCCCTGCCCGCTGTGCGGATATGAGCTGCGCGGGCTCCCGGAGCCGCGATGCCCGGAGTGCGGCGGGCGGTTCGAGTGGGCGGAAGTGCTCGATCCCAAGCGCCAGGAGCACCCGTACCTGTTCGAGCACCACCCGGAGCGTGGCCTGTGGTCGTTCCGGCGGACGGCCCTCGGGGCGCTCCGGCCTCGGCGATTCTGGACGTCGCTTCACCCGGCACAGCCCTCGCGGCTGGCACGCCTGCTGCTGTACTGGCTGCTGTCCGCGGTGATCCTCGTTGCCGCCAGCCTTTCGTTCGTGGTCAGTTCGGGTGCAACCAATGCCCGGGGCATTAACACTGCCCGGCAGGAGTTGCTGAAAGAGCTGGAACGCCGGACCGCGCGGGCACTGGCGGAACTGCGAGCCCTGCCGAATTCAGCGGACTACATCGCGCAGTTCGAGCAACAGGTGACATGGGAACGGCGAAACATTGATCGGATGGCTCCGCCGACGAGCACGTGGCGTACGATCGTCACCGCCTGGCGCAACGGGTGGCTGCCGGGCGAGTACTTCCGGCTGGTCGCACCCTCGCTTGTGATCCTGCCGCCGAGCTGGCCCTGGCTGACGTTTCTCGGGCTGCTGGTTTTCCGGTGGTCGATGCGCCGGGCACGCGTCCGGCGCGTGCATCTGCTGCGGTGCGCGATTTACAGCTTCGATCCGGCTCTCCTGGCGGTGTTGTGTGTTCTGGCGGCCGGTACGTCGGTGCTGCTGTCGGACGTCGTCGGGTCACGATGGACGTTCATGGAGGCGGTGTTCCTGCACCGGGTTTTCATTCTGCCGATCGTGCTCTGGCTGATCCTGAGCTGGCTGCGCTTCACGGCGGCCATCCGGCACTACCTGCAGTTCGATCACCCGCGCAGTACCGCACTGGCCGTGCAGATCATGGTCGTCATGGCCGAACTGCTCCCGCTGCCCGGTGTGGTCTGGCAAGTGCTGCGGTTGGTCGGAATCTTCGCGTAAGTCGACGCGAGCGCGGCTCGGGCGTCTGAAACTACTTCGCGCCCATGGCGGAGCGGATCTCCTGCAGCAGGCCGGCGACGTCGCCGCCGCAGTGCTTGCGGGCAAAGTGCTGCAACGGCACCGGCGGCGGGTCGGCCTTGCAGTCCTCGCACATGCCGTGGCGCAGGAACACGTCGAACGTCTCGGGGTGCCGCGTCAACAGATCGCGCACGGTGGTCGTCTCGGTGATGGTCATCACAGGAAGCTCTCCGGTCTCGAAGCCCGGGCTCCGCCCCGGGTGACGCCTATTGTAGGGCAGTTCCCGGCGGAAATCCGCACGTGCGGGTCCGGTCCGCGGGCGTGCTGGCCGCGCCCGGGTCGCGCCGCTACACTCGCGGCCATGACCACCATCCAGCGTCCGTACGGCGTCATTTTCGACATGGACGGCGTTCTGCTCGACTCGGAGCCGTACATCTGCAAGGCGGCCTGCATGATGTTCGCGGAACGCGGGCTGCAGGTGAAACCGGAGGACTTCCTGCCGTTCGTGGGCGCCGGCGAGAACCGCTACGTCGGCGGTGTGGCCGAAAAGTACAACTTCCCGGTGAATATCGAAGAGGTGAAGGCCCGTACGTACGAGATCTATCTCGAGATCATCAAGGGGCAGCTCGAGCCGCTCCGCGGCGTGCACACGTTCATCGAGACATGCCGGCGGACGGGGCGAAAGATCGCCCTCGCGACCAGCGCCGACCCGGTAAAGGCCGAGGGGAACCTCTGCGAGATCCGCCTGCCGATGTCGACATTCGATGCGATCGTCACCGGGCTTGACGTGGTGCACAAGAAGCCGGATCCCGAGATCTTCCTGACAGCCGCACGGAAGCTCGGCCTCGACCCGCATGACTGCCTGGTGGTGGAGGACGCGGTGAACGGTGTGCAGGCCGCCAAGGCCGCCGGCGCGCGGTGCCTGGCGCTGACAACCAGCTTTTCACCCGGGCAACTCGCCGGCGCCGACTGGCATGCTCCCAACCTCGCCGCCGCCCCGCCAGAAGCCCTGCACTGGCCCGGGTAGCCAATGCGTCGCCTCTACCGCCGCCGGGTACTCGGTCCGCCGTGCAGTACTCAGGGGCATGACCTCCACCGGGGGTCTCACCGCCCGCCGCGGGTGATCGCCGGGTTGCCTTTGAAGAACGCCTCGCCGCCGCGGGCGGCCAGCTGGCGGATCTGCTGGGGCGTGAGGGCGCGACCGAAGATGAGCACGTCATCCATGTGGCCGCGGAACTGCTGCTCGTGGCCGTGCCGCGTATCTTCCCCGAGACGCAGGTTGCGGTCCATCTGGACGGGCTCGCCGCCGGGTATGCGTCCGCGACCGCACTCCTTGCCGTCGAGGTAGAAGACGATGTCACCCTGGTCGTAGGTGATCGCCAGATGATGGTATTTGCCATCAGCAAATGCCACCGGCGAGGACACCCGCTCGATTCCCTTGCAGATCAGTCGCAGGCCGCTCAGGCACTTGCCGTTCGGATCGCAGTCGAACACCAGTTCGCTCGTCTTAATGGAGCCCTGGTCCTCGTAGGAGCTCAGGAGCCGCGCGGCCTTGTTGTCCTTGCTCCGGGCCATCATCGCGAGCGTGAACTGGGTGCCCAGGTTGCGCGTGCCGTCGATCTCGAGCGTCTGCAGCGGTGAGTACGGCGAGCCGACCCGGACGGAGCGCGTCCCGAACGCCACCCCCTCTTTCTCGTCCTCGACGCGCATGTCGCCGTGACGCGTGGTCCGCTGCCGGCCGTCCGCATCGAGAGAATCCTCCCACCCGTTTTCGAACGTCAGGAGCACGCCCAGCGGAGGGGCCGCGGGCTCGTCCATCGCTTCGGCCTTGTCGCCGACGTGGAAGGCGTAGAGCGACGCGTTGTGCAGCACGAACCGCAGGCGCACAGGGCGACCCGGCAGCGTCCGCTTCTGACCCCAGGTCACAGCCTGGTCGATACTGTCGCCGGTGAGCGGCGTGCAGTCGTCCGCGCCATAGCCGGGAATAACGTTGCCCCTGTCGTCGAGCACCTCGACGCGGAGCGAGCCTTTCGCCGTGTAGTTCACGCGGAGCGGGCCAGCCGCCTTCGTGAAACGCCTGGTCGTGATCGTGCCGGGCTTGTCGGCGGCATCGAGCGAAGCGAAGCCGTCCTTGCGGAGGGTGGCCAGGCCGATGCAGCTGTGCCAGGGTTCGTCTTTCTTGGGTGAATGCGTGCCGTCGATTCCACCATAGTACAGCCAGACTCTGTCCCCGACGACCAGCGGCTGCGTCGGAGTGAAGACCATGCCGTCGTCCCAGGCGTTGGGCGGCCCGACATCGAGCACGGGCCGACGGTCACCCTCCTGCCGGAGCCAGTTGACTCCGTCGCGGCTGGTCACGAGTTCGCAGAAAATCGGGCCGTCGAAGTAGCCTTCCTCCTGGTCCGTCGCGCGGAACACCCAGAGAAAGCCGAGGTACATCGTCTCGTAGCAGAACGCCGACAGGCCGTAGAAGCTGGTGCGCTGAATTCCTGTTGCCCAGCGGTCGTCAAAGGTGTCGGGGGCGAGCACCAGCTCAGGGTCAGGCCACTCGACGGGGTTCTTTGACGCGATCCGCCCCACCGCCCGGCGCCGCATTTCGCTGACCTCCGCGCCGTTCTTCACGTAGCCG
The DNA here is from genome assembly GCA_964548565.1 of uncultured Planctomycetales bacterium. GTDB lineage: Bacteria > Planctomycetota > Phycisphaerae > UBA1845 > PWPN01 > CAYLLT01. The sequence continues at coordinate 16,478 of CAZJTF010000058.1, forward strand.
ACGTACTCCCTGCGGTGGAAGTCATACAGGAACTGGCCGACGTCGCCGCCCTGGTTGAACACCGCCTTGTCGGCCGCGTTCGTCCAGTGGATGCCGTCCGGCGACCAGGCGGCCATGTACCCCGCCCCGCCGGGCGCCTCACCGTCGAAGTTGATCATCAGATAACGTTTCTGCGGATCGTTCTCCCAGGGCGTGTGGATGACGGACTGGATGTGGTCGCGCTTTCCCCGCCGGACGAAGATGTTGTTATCCTTGGATCCCTTGTACTCGTACAGCCCGAGATTCGGCTTGTCCCAGCGCAGGCCGTCGGGGCTCGTCGCGTACAACAGGCGGTAGTAGTCGTCATTCTTCTGCTCCGGCAGGGCGTGGTACCACATGCGGTAGCCCGGCCCGGATTCGTTCGGCAGGATCGTCCCGTACAGGTAGATGTTGTTTCCTTCCCACGGCTTGTCGGGCTTCATCAGCGGATTGGCGGGATGCTTCTCGAAAACGTGGTAGGTGCGCACGACGCCATCCTTCGCCGCGACGAGGTAGTCATCGACGAGGAGTTGCCACGACCCGGTGAGGTCGTTCAGGCTCCTCGTGGCCTCCGCGGCCGACGCGTACGAGACGGAGAGGGCGATCAGCACAGTGCTCAACATCTGACGCATGACGATCTCCTTGCAGAGCCGAATTCCAAGAGCCGTTATGGTACGCCGGGCCTCATTGGTCGACAAATCTCTCGCGTTTTGGTTGACGGACTCTACCGCGGGTTCCCCGGACGGCTGCGTGCGAGTTGCTCCGACTCCTGCTGCAGGCTGCGTGCCCGCTCGGCATAGCGTGTTTTGTACCGCTGCTGCAGATGGGCGCGGAGCTGCGGGTCGGCCGTGAGCACAACCATGCGGGTCAGACGCAGCGGCCCGAGGTCGCACTCCACCTGTTCGCCGGCCGCTTTCCAGGAGACGTCCGCCACGCCCGCAGGGGTGATCTCGAAGGCATCCCGCGCCTTTAGCCACGCCGGCGGACGGAGTCGAACCCGGGCCCGTTCATGCGGGAGCACCACAGTGCCGGTGCGATCCGAAGCGATGTTGTCGTTGACGACGAGCAGGACGACGGCATCTTCGCCGGCCAGCAGCGCACGCGCCCACAGATCGTCTGACCGCTCGATCGCGAGTTCGGTCGGCGTGCTGCGGGCCAGGAGCGGCTCGGCCACCCCGATCTCGGTCCCGGCCAGCCCGATCTCTGCGAACAGCCGGCGCATGACGGGCGCATCGCTGCCGAGCCCGTGGTAGCGGCTCGACGGTGTGTACCACCAGAACGAAATGCCCCGCGCGCCTGCGCCCAGGCAGTAGTAGATCTCCACGCGCTTTTCCTCGGGCGTGGGCGGGCGGAAGGGATTGTCGGGCATGTCGAAGCGGCACGTGTGCAGGATCAGGTGCATGGGACGCGGGGCGCCGGCGGACTGGTAGATCCGGCCGGCGGCATAGACGTACGTCGGCTTCGTGTAGGCGCCCAGTGTGCCGGGGCTCGTGTGGTAGACGCTGCGGAGCTGTTCCTGGTAGTAGGGATCCGCGCACGGCACGTCCGGCAACTGGGCGTACATGTACCACTGCTCGGGCTTGAACGTGTTGTCGATATTCAGGAACTGCAGCATGTCCGGCGCCTGCCGGCGATAATCGCGGCCCATTTCCACCAGCCATCGTCCGCGGGAACCCAGCCGGCGTCCGATCGGCTCAATGGAGCGCGAGTTCACATCTTTTGCGTCGGGCTCGTCGTGGAGAAAGGTGTACCGCTGGTTGGGATAGCCGCCGGGAGCGTTGTCCGTGATGCGGATACCCAGTTCCGCAGACATCTTCTGACCGGTATCGCTGCGGATGAACTGCCGCACACCCTGCCCGTACTGGGACATGATCGTATTGATGGTGTGGCGGTGGAGGTCCTGCAGATACCCCGGGCCAGCCCCGGCTGCATCCTTATCCGCCGCAAATCCGCCCCACATCCCGTACACGAAGTCAGCACGGTGAACGCGCAGCCCGAATGCCGCCCGTAATCCGTCGTCGCATTCCATGTCGAATGCGTGGAACTCTCCTTCGGCCATCGGCTTGTCGAGTTTGACGGTGACCGGCAGCACCGGCTGGCGCGGATCCGAGCTGAATCGTGCATTGTTCGAACGATCCCGGCCGTCGATCAGGATCCGCTTCGGCACCGCGCCCGACCGGCCTGGCTGCACGTAGACGAACGCCGTCGTCATCTCCGGCGTGAAGCCGATGCCAACGATGCGCGGCTCCGCACGGCGCGGGTCGATCTCGCCGGAAACGGTCACGCCCTCGCCTTCCACGCGCACGCGGATCCGCTCCGTGCGCGGCGCGCGGCGCAGTCGGACAATCACTTGCGACCAGCCGCGCGCTGGAACCGTAAACGGGTCCGCCCTCCACCAGACCGGCTCCCCGAGGCGTTCCAGCATCTCGATTTGCGCCCGTGGCAGGTTCGAGAACTGCAGGCTCGACGCGAAGAGGTCGTGTCTGCCGCGGCCCTCGCCTTCGGGGGCGATCGCCTGCTGCAGGCTCACGCCCTCCAGCGAGACATCGCGGAGGTCGAAGGGGCTCTCGCCGGGGTTCCGGACGAGGATCTCCAGGTACGCGCCCAGCGGCATGTCGGGGCGGGCATGCCGGATGCGCCGGCCCTCGGCGTCGAACTGCTTCCATCCCTCCCGCCAGAGGGGCATAAACTCGGGGAACGGCTGATCCTGCCGGCACACGCCAAAAAACTCGCCACGCTCGACCTCCGCGCCCATGCAAACCGGCGTACAGCACACGGCGGCGGCCAGCATCATGAACGACAGACCTGCGGAAGACACACGATGCACCATCACGCTCTCCTCACGGTAGTACGTCGCGAGACACCTCACGGTCGACTGCGGCGCTTGACGCATTTGCCGGGGCTCGACGTGCGGGCCATGATATCGCCTGCGCACCGCCGGGTCGCCCCGACATTCCTGCAGGAGAGCACCATGCGATTTCACATCCTTTTCCCGTTGAGCCTGGCATTCACACTCGCGCCCACGGCCCTCGCGCAGGATGCCGCATTCCAGCCGATCGAACGGGCGGCTCTGCATCCCATTGACATGCCGAAGCCCGCGCAGGACTTCTTCGAGGGCGGCCTGCTCGGCAACGGCGGCATGGGCGTGGTCGTCTGCACGCGTCCGGACGCGGTTGTGCTGTACTTCGGCCACAACGACGTCTGGGATATCCGCGTCGCCGAGAACAATCGCGAGAAGCTCCTGCCATTCGAGGAGATCTGGGCGCGCGTCAAGCGGGATAAGCCGGAGGACCGCACGTGGTTCAAGGAATACTGCGACATGGCACGCGAGAACTACGCCCAGCCCTACCCGCGCCCGTGGCCGTGCGGGTCGGTGATCCTCGGTTTCGACCGGAGGGCGGCGGAACTTCTCGGCCACCGCGTGCGGATCGACCGCGGCACGTGTGAAGTGAGCTTCCTCATCGACGGTCAGCCCGCGACCCTCGAACTGGTCCCCGATATGGTCGCCGACCGGCTCTGGATGCGGATGATCAACCGCAACGGTGAACCTGTCGCCGCGCCGTTCAACCGCCTTCGACTGATCCCGGAGACCGGCATGGTGACGACCGAGCGGAAGGTCGCGGATGCGCTCTCGTTCCGCCAGGTCCTGCCGGTGCTGGGCGATGCGCGCGCCAAGGACAAGGCGCTCCGCACGTCCGTGCGCGTGAACGGAACGGCTGCCCCTTCCCTCCAGGTGTCAAAGCCGTTCGTCGCGTGCGTGCAGATCGAGCACGGCCTGGCGGGCACGGTCGCCGAGGCTGATCCGGTGCTGCCGGAGCCGTCGGATCATGCATTCACGACCGCGGCCGCCGAAACCGCCTCGCACTGGCGGCGGTACTGGAGCCGCGCGGGTGTTCGGCTCTCGGATGCCTTTCTCGAGCGCATCTGGTACCACAACATGTACTTCCTCGACCGCGCGGCGCGTCCCGGATCGACCTGTCCCGGCCTGTTCGCGAACTGGAGTTGGAAGGACATCGGCACCGCCTGGCACGGCGACTACCACACGAACTACAACCTGCAGCAGCCGTTCTGGGTCACGTTTTCATCGAATCAGCTCGAGAAGCACATCCCGTATGTCGACCTCGTGCACTTTCTGCTGCCGGTCAGCCAGGCGTGGGCCCGCGATCACTACAAGCTCCCCGGCGCGTTCTTCCCGCACTCGGCGTATCCCGTCGAGATGACGATGATGCCGTACCCCGTGCCCACGTGGGGAGCGGAGGTCTGCGAGACGCCCTGGGTCGTGCAGAGCCTGTGGTGGCATTACCTCTACTCGATGGACCGGGTGTTCCTCCGCGAGCGCGGGTTCGGCCCGATCCGCGAATCTGTCCTGTTCCTGAACGCTTACATGCGGCGCCCTGACGCCCACGGCCCGCAGTGGAAGGACGATCGCTTCCATATCTACCCAACCGTGGTGCCCGAGTTGCACGGGCTGCGGCCGGATCCCGGCTTCTCGGCGGACTGCATCGTCGACCTGACGCTCACGAAGTTCATTTTCAAGGCGTACCTGCAGGCGACCGAGGTGCTCGGGCTGCAGCAGCAGGAAGGGGATCTGTGCCGCGACGTACGCGAAATCCTCGACCACTTCCCGGCATATCCGACGGCGAAGAGCGCGCGGGGCACCGTCTTCGTGTCCGTTTCCGCCGAGAGCCCCGGACAGGTCTACAACACGCCGAATCCGCTCATGCCGGTGTTCCCGGGCGAAGACATCGGCCTGCACTCTCCGCCGGAGGTGCTGCAGATCGCCTTGAACACGTGGCGCAACCAGCAGAACGAGGGCGGCAACGAACTCGTCTTTCTCAACCTGCAGGGTGCGCGGCTGGGCGTGCTCGATCTCGAGAAATTCAAGCGCCAGATCCGTTACTGCCTGCTCCCGAACGGCACCTGCGCGGATATGGTGCTGCAGACCGGCGGGCGGTACAGCGACAGCACGCGGTTCGACTTCATGGCGCGGATGGGAATCTGGTTCGAGAACTTCTCGTTGCCTCTGGTCGTGAATGAGTGCCTGCTGCAGGGCTACACAGGCGAGTTGCGGCTGTTCCCGAACTGGCCGCTGGATCGGGACGCCGCGTTTCAGGACCTGCGGGCCGCCGGGGCGTTCCTCGTGAGCGCCGAACTGTCCGGCGGGAGCGTCCAGTGGATCAACGTGCGGTCAGAGGCCGGCGGGCGGTTGCGGATCCTGAATCCGTGGCCCGGCAGGGTAGAAGCAGTGCGATCGTCACGCACGGAACGCCTGACAGGACCGAAACTCCAGCTGGAAACGGCGCCGGGCGAGGTGATCCGCCTGCGAAACGCGATGGAATGAGAGCAGCCGCCGGTCAAGCGGGCCCGGCGGAGCAGGCGCGGAGTTCGGCGGATGCCTCCTTGGCCCCCGCGATCACCGCCTCCTCCATGCTGTCGTACATCACGGTGTAGACGGGCGGCGACTCCGACTGGGCACACCACTGCCCGCCCTGGTAGACGAGCTGCAGCGGCACGGGGGTCTTCATGGCCAGGTCGCCGCTGACGTGATCCACCTCGACCGTGACGTTGACGCGGAATTCCATGCGGACAGCCTCCAGGCGCACTCTTCTCCGCTCTCAATCGACCAACCCGGCACACAACCTGCGTAAAGATTACCTCAGCTCCACATCTGGCCGATGGAGGGTAGGCAGCGCGCGATTTCCGCGCCTCTGGGGTGCGCGGTAAGAGTGACATTCCCGGACGTCCGGCCGGCGTGCTGCTTCAGTGGCTCGTGTGGCGTGACGTCCGGCATCAGAAAGTGCATCAGCAATGGGGTTCTGGACGCAATTCATGACGTGGCTCGGGGTGGACTCCGCCGAAGACCCTGCACTCCGCGACCCGCCTTCACGGGTCGTGCGACGAAGCCAAAGCACGAGTCGCTCCACGATATCGGCTTATCCCGACGCGGGGACGTCGGTCGCCCTCCTCGATCCGCCGTCAGAGCCCGAGGACTACCGCACCTTACGCGAGAACATACAACCCTGGTGGCGTCCGGACGGGCCGCTGGTGACGCAGCCGCCGCGCTATCCCGCCCCTGCCCGCACCGCTGACCCCGCGAGCCTGGAATCGGCCGTACTCACCGCGCTGGAGGGCATGCTGAACGACCCCAACGTCGAACTGCCCCATCTGCCGCACGTCCCGCAGCAGGTCCTCGCAGTTTTGCGGCAGGACACCGCCGGCATGGCCCAGATTGCGCGTGTGGCCGCGCAGGACCAGGTGATGGCGGCCGCCCTGCTCCGGCGGGCGAACTCGGCCGCCCTTCGCGGGGCGACCAGGGTCACCACGCTGGAGGCGGCCCTTCTGCGCCTCGGAACGCGCGGCATTCGTTCGGCCGTAATTGCCGAGAGCCTCAAGCACCTCACGGTCACGGGCGGCGGCAAGTCGCGGGGCGCCGCGATCTGGCGCGAGTCGCTGGCGGCCGGCTACGTCATGGAGGCGTACGCGCAGCAGCTGGATCTGCGTTTCGGAGAGCCGCTCCTGCTGGGGTTGATGCACGACATCGGCAAAGTGGTCGTCTTGCGGGCCTGCAGCGACGCCGAACGCTCGCGCGGCGGCACCATCGACGCGGCGACATTCGAATACCTCTGCCAGGAGTTCCACGAGATGATGGGCGAGATGATCGTGGACCACTGGCGCCTGCCCGAGGAGATCGGCGGCAGCATCCGCAATCACCACGGCCCGATCGAACCGGGCCAGCCCGATGCGGGCGTCCGTGCGCTGCTGCAGCTCACCGACGCGACGGTGGCCCTGCTCGGGCACGGGCCCGCGGTCGCGTACGACCTGCTCAGCACCCCGGCGGCGATCCACCTGGCTTTGGCTGATAATGACGATTTCACCCGGATGCTGGAATCCCTGCCCGAGACCATCCACGAGCTGATGGGCGAAAGCATGGACGATACCCGCGCCTGAGATCGATCCGCAGCGCCCCCCGGGGTTGCACCCGGCACCGTCTTGACTGCTGTTGACTCGCTTGCAGCCGCAGCAAACAATCCTCCGCCATGCGGTACGTCCACTACGCCGGATACGTGGCCATTCCCGTCGCATTCCTCCTGCATTATCTCGCCCGCGGCGCGGAGTGGGAGCCGATTGCGACATTCCTGCTTGCGGGAGCGGGTATCATCCCCCTGGCGGCGCTCATGGGCGAGTCGACCGAGCACCTCGCCGAGCGAGCCGGCCCGACGCTGGGCGGACTGCTCAACGCGAGCTTCGGCAACGCCGCCGAGCTGATCATCGCGGTGATCGCCCTGCACAAGGGGCTCAACGAGGTGGTCAAAGCGAGCCTGACCGGATCGATCCTCGGCAACCTGCTGCTTGTCGGCGGCCTGGCGATGATCGTCGGCGGCTGGCGCCGCAAGGAGCAGGTTTTCAACCCCTTCGCGGCCGAGACGAACGCCGGCATGCTCGCCCTGTCCGTCGCGGCCATGCTGTTCCCGGCGATCTTCCACTTCACCGCCGAACGCATGCACGATCCGCAGCTCGTCCAGCACGAACACAGCGTCTCGATCGGCACCAGTATCATTCTGCTGGTCACGTACGGGCTGGGACTGCTCTTCACGCTCAAGACGCACAGCCATATCTACTCGGCGACCCCGCACGCGACCGCCGCGCCCGCACCGGAAGGCCACGGGCACGGCCCCGTCTGGTCCACACGGAAGAGCGTCGGCCTGCTGCTGCTCGCGGCGGCCGGGATCGGCATCGTCGCGGAACTGCTCGTCGGGTCGGCCGAGAGCGTGGCCGCGCGCCTGGGATGGAACCACGTCTTCGTCGGAGTCATCCTGCTGGCGATCATCGGCAACGCGGCCGAACACTCCACGGCGATCCTGATGGCCCACCGCAATGACATGGACACCGCGATGACCATCACGTTTCAGAGCAGCCTGCAGATCGCGCTGTTCGTGGTGCCGCTGATCGTGTTCACGAGCGCGCTGATGGGCCACCTGCAGCTCGGGCAGGCGCACATGATGGACCTGCTCTTCACGCCGATGGAGGTCGTCTCTGTTTTGCTCACGGTCGGAATCGTCGTGGTCCTCGGCCTGAACGGCAAAACGAACTGGTTCGAGGGCGTGCTGCTCCTGGCCCTCTACGCCATCCTCGGCATCGCGTTCTTCTACGTCCCCGCGGGAGAGCCGGGCCACTGACGCCGGTCGCAGATCGCGGATGACCGGTCGCGGAGCAAGTCTCACCGATCCCTTTTGAATTGCCAGCGCTCGCGGACATCACGTGCTGCCCGCGCGCGGTTCCGGTCCGCCCTGTCCGCGGGACGTCCCTTTCAAGTAGCGCTCCCGGCCCGGGTACCTTGACGAGAATCGAACCTGTCCGGCTTGAACAGGGCAATCGCATCTTCCTGAGGCTCTCACCGCCGTCCTGGTCTCTGCTGACGC
>CAZJTF010000059.1:0-24839 GCA_964548565.1 uncultured Planctomycetales bacterium
CTTGTACCACTGGACGACCGTCTCGGGCGGGCTGTCTCCGTCGCTCCACCAGGTGTGCGTATGTGTGTTGCCCCGGTACCAGCGGAGTTCCGGGACTGCAGCCGCAGGGGCATCCCCGGCCAGGGCCGGCCGGAAACAGGCGAAAACAACCGAGAAAACCGCCGCGATGACCCACGTTTGACGCATTCCGTATCCTCCCGTCGAGCCGAACAGCTTACCCGGCGGCGCATGTCCGCGCCAAACATGGCGTCACAGGCCGACACCGCAAGACTGCGCGCTGCGCCTCTGATAAGATGAGGTACGGAATGCCGGAAGGAATGTCGATGTCTGCTGGCCTGGTCACGCTCGTGCAGCGCCGCATGTTGCGCGGGGCGATTCTTTTCGCCCTCTACGCGCTGTGGGTAGTGTTCGCGCACGCTCCGTCGGGCCTGAGCCCCGGCCTGCGCCTGAGTTCCGGGCTCTGGACCGTCGCGATCTTCACGGCCGGCGGAGCAGTCCTGGGTGCGCTGATCGTTGCGCTGCCGGCTGCGCTGGCGTCGCTTCTTCCGGTCCGGTTCCGCCCGCACGGGCTCGTTGGCCTGGAGACCGCCATCCTGCTGCCGATCCTGAGCTGGCTCATTTTGAACGAGATCGTCTACAGCCAGACCGCCGAGGTGATCGGGCGCGAGACGCTCGCCATGATCTGGAGCAATCCAGGCGCCACGTTCGAAGCAGCGTGGGAGATGGGCGGGCGATACCTGGTCCTGGCGGGGGTGCTGGTCGTCGTGGCGGCCGGGGCCCTGTACGTTGCCGGTATCCGGAGTGCGCGGAGACTCGCCCGCCCGGCGGGGTCCTCAAGGATCCGGCGTACTCTGACCGGCTCACTCACCGGCGGGCTGATCCTCGTCACTCTGCTGCTGACCTGGCAGATCTCGACCAAACCGAGCGCTGCCCTGACGACCGTCCTTCGGAGCGCACCTCCACTCAAGGCCCTGAGCCTCACGCGCGTTGTGGCTCGCGCGGAATTCGTCAGCACGACGCCTGTTCCGGTCTCAGCCGCTGCCCCCCTGGTGAGCGACGCCGAGTACCAGGCTTCGCTCGGGGCCCCGCGGCGACCTGCACCGAATGTCGTGCTGATCGTCCTCGAATCCGTTTCCGCGAAGTCTCTCCACTGCTACGGCTATCCGCGTCCGGACGTGACGCCCAACATGGACGCGCTGGCCGCCGGCGGCATTCTGTTCGAACACTGCTGGGGGACGGCTTCCTTCTCGAGCTACGGACTGGTTTCGATCATGACGTCGCTCCACATGCTGCGAGCCGAGCACAACGATCACTTCACGGATACTTCGTTCCCGCACGTGAGCCTGCCGCGGGCCCTCAAACTGGCCGGTTACGAGACCGCCCTCTTCAGCAGCGGCAACGAAAGCTTCGATCACATCAGCGACTTCTACCCGCCCTCGGAGTTCGACCGCTATTACTCGCACGATACCAGCGGCATCCGTGACCAGAAGGACTGCATGCGAATGGACGACCGGCACGCGTTCGGCGAGTTCGAGCGGTGGATGGCCGGCCGCGACGCTTCACGCCCCTTCTACTGCAGCTTCTACCTGCAATCGACGCACTTCAACTACGAGGTGCCGGAGCCGTGGGCGAGCCACTACACGCCCGTACCGCCGCTGTTCAGCAACGGCGATGCGATCATCCGCATCCCGCCCGACGTGCTGCCGCTCCTGCGGAACCAGTATGACAACGCGATGCGTTACGCCGACCACTGGATCGGGCGGATCCGCGATACCATCGCGAGCGCCGGCGGACTCGACAACACGATCATCGTGATCACCTCCGACCACGGCGAGGCGTTCATGGAGCACGGGCTCGCCCGCCATGGCGTCCACCTCTGGGAGGAGATGATCCACATTCCGTTTATTCTCTACGTGGGCAGTCATCTGCGGGACGGTGCCGGGATGGCGGCGGGACAGCAGGGATCGCGTCCGCTGATCGCGGGCACGCGGATCCGCGAGACGGTCTCGGCCGTCGATATCGCCCCGACGGTGGCCGGCGTTGTCGGAACCCGACCGCATCCTGCCTGGCAGGGCGTCGACGTTCTGGCCGAGGGGTATACCAGCCTCGACCGCCCCATTTTTTCCGTGCTGCAGCTCACCCGATGGCAGGAGGCGATCTGCCTGAATGGTTGGAAGTACATCTACGATCTCACAGACGTGCAGCCGTACCTCTTTGACCTGAATACCGACCCCGGCGAGCGCCAGAACCTGGTGGAAGCAGAAACGGAGCTCGCAACTGCCCTGCGCGACATCCTCGCGGGCTGGAATCAGCACCAGATAGCGTACTACGCCCCTGCCAACCGCCCGCACACGACCTACATCCCGCCCTTCGCGCCCAGCCAGGCACAACTCGAGCAGGTGCGGACCGCTCTGCAACCGAAGCCGCCGATCTGACGCCGATATTCGCGTGGGCCGCCGGGCGAAAGTCCCATTCGCTTGTCAACATCCGGAATCTGCACGCTGCAGCGCGCAGGAAAACGCCCGCGTCTCGGTGTTGAGCCGCGGGCGTCGATTCTTCCCTCGAATTCGGGACGATTCCGTCACGTTCCGTCGCCGGCGCCCACCGGAGCCGGAGCGTCGGTCGTCTCGGACTGCGCTTCGAAGACCAGCTTCGACTCGCCTTCCTCCTCCTTCTTGACCGTCACCAGGATCCGGTGCTTGCCCTTGTACTCCCCGCGGAGGATCGCCTCGCTGAGCGGGTCCTCGAGCTTGTTTTCAATCGCGCGACGCAGCGGACGCGCGCCGAACTTTTCATCGGTCCCCTGCTCGATCAGGAAGTCCTTGGCGGCCTGGTCGAGCTCGAGCGTGAAGCCCTGCTCCGCCACGCGCCTCGCCACCTTGCCCGCCTCGAGTTCCACGATGTGCAGCAGGTCCTCGTGGGTCAGCTTGTGGAAGACAACCAGCTCGTCCACGCGGTTGATGAATTCCGGGCGGAAGTAGCGTTCCACCTCGCCCTGGAGCATGTTCTTCATCTTCTCGTAGCTGACGTTCTCGTCACGCTTGCCAAACCCGAACTCGGCCTGGTTCGTGATGCGGTCGGCGCCGATGTTCGACGTCATGATCAGAATCGTGTTCTTGAAGTCCACGTGCCGCCCGAAGGAGTCGGTCAGGCGACCCTCCTCCATGATCTGCAGCAGCATGTTAAACACATCCGGATGTGCCTTTTCGATTTCGTCGAGAAGCACGACGGAGTACGGGCGCCGCCGGATGCGCTCGGTGAGCTGCCCGCCCTCTTCGTAGCCGACATAGCCCGGAGGCGCGCCGATCAGGCGGCTGACGTTGTGTTTCTCCATGAACTCGGACATGTCGAGGATCACCAGCGCGTCCTCGTTGCCGAACATGAACTCGGCGAGGCATTTGGCCAGGTACGTCTTGCCCACGCCCGACGGCCCGATGAAGATGAAGCTGCCCATCGGTCGGTTCGGGTCCTTCAGGCCGCTGCGCGACCGACGGACGGCCCGGGCTACGGCGCGGATCGCCTCGTCCTGGCTGATGACGCGCTTGTGCAGCGCCTCTTCGAGCTTGAGCAGGCGCTCGACCTCGTCCTTCTCGAGCCGCGTGAGCGGAATGCCGGTCATGCCGGACACGACCTCGGCGATGATCTCGTCATCGACGACACCGTCGACCTCTTTCGCCCGGTCGCGCCACTCGCGCTGCATCTCCTCTTTCTTGGCGCGGGCGACCTCCGCCTTGTCCCGGAGCTCGGCGGCCCGCTCATAGTCGGCATTCTTGACCGCCTCGTCCTTCTCCATGAGGAGCTTTTCGATTTCGCGCTCGATCTCGGCGAGATTCGGCGGTTTCGTCATGGTCTTAAGGCGGATGCAGGCACCGGCCTCGTCGATGACGTCGATCGCCTTATCCGGCTGGACGCGCCCGGTGATGTAGCGGTTGGAGAGCTCGACGGCCTGCTGCAACGCGGCGTCGGTGATCTGCACGCGGTGGTGCGCCTCATAACGGTCACGCAGACCCTGGAGGATCTGGATCGTCTCGTCCTTGCTCGGCTGCTCGACGATGATCTGCTGGAAGCGGCGTTCGAGCGCGCCGTCCTTCTCGATGTACTTGCGGTACTCGTCAAGCGTCGTGGCGCCGATGCACTGGATCTCGCCGCGGGAAAGCGCGGGCTTGAGCACGTTCGACGCGTCAATCGCACCTTCCGCGCCGCCCGCCCCGACAAGCGTGTGCAGCTCATCGATGAACAGGATGACGTTCCGCGCGCGGGTGACCTCGTTCATCACGGCCTTGATGCGCTCTTCGAACTGACCGCGGTACTTGGTGCCGGCGACCATCATCGCCAGGTCGAGCACCACGATCCGGCGGTCAGCCAGAATCTCCGGAATCTCGCCGCTGACGATCTTCTGGGCCAGACCCTCCACGATCGCCGTTTTTCCAACACCTGCCTCCCCAAGGAGGACCGGATTGTTCTTCTGTCTGCGGCAGAGGATCTGGATTACGCGATCGATCTCGCGCTGCCGTCCGATGACCGGATCCAGTTTTCCCTCACGTGCCATTTCCGTCAGGTCGCGACCGAATGAGTCGAGGGCAGGTGTTTTGCTCTTGCCCTTCTTCTGCTCACCCGTCGGATGGCTCGATGCCTCTTCGTTTTCCACGACTGCCCCCAGCAGGTTGAGTACTTCTTCACGAACGTCTTCAAGCTTCAGGCCGAGGTTCATGAGAACCTGTGCGGCCACCCCGTCCTGCTCACGCAACAGGCCGAGCAGCAGATGCTCGGTACCCACGTAGTTGTGATTGAGGCTGCGCGCCTCCTCAATCGCATATTCGATGACCTTCTTGGCGCGCGGCGTCTGCGGCAGCTTGCCCATGGTGACCATGTCCGGCCCGCTCTTGACGAGCTTCTCGACCTCGAGCCGCACCTTGCGCAGGTCGACGTCGAGATTCTTCAGAACATTGGCGCCAACCCCGGAGCCCTCCTTGACGAGTCCGAGGAGGATGTGCTCGGTGCCGATGTACTCATGGTTGAAGCGCTGCGCTTCCTGGTTTGCCAGGGCCATCACCTTGCGAGCGCGATCCGTAAACCGTTCAAACATTACGCTCTCCTAACCGAGGACGGCCGGCTCGCCTGCGCTGCGCAGGCCAGCGGATCCTCCGCTGCGTCGGATGGGGTAGTGTCTCTCCACGGCGGCGATGGCCCGCCCCTCGCAACCACAACTTGCTTCGTCCGAGAAAATCGAGGGCAGGCCCGTCACGACGCGGAGAATTCTAGCACTGCGGCATACCGCCTTCAAGGAATCCGGTGCCGCGCCGACGGACGCGCTTTCCCCACCGTATATCGGCGGGAACACCGCGACGCTTCCGCTCACCCCCCGCGGGGCCTTGCATGGGCGGTGACCCGTCTCAGACGCGGCCGAATTACAGGAGCGACCGTGTCATGCGGCACCGGAGTCCTTGACGGGAATCACGGCTCAACCATAATGCGCCAGCGTCGCCACTTGCGGCGATGCACTTCAACCAGGAGACACGACATGACGTCTCGCACCGCCCCCGCACTCGCGCTCACGCTCCTGCCGCTCCTGGCTGCCGGATGCGCCGAGACCACCGCCACAGGACCGGCGCGGGCGGCGGGAGACTTCGCGACCCGCCGGATCGCCGACGCCTCCCTGAGCGACGTCCGCCCGGAGGCCGAGCGCGTGTTCCGGCAGTACTTCCGCGTTGACCCCGCCGCCTCCACAGCGGTCTCCATCGTCTCGTATCCCGAAGAACTGGAGGGCCGGGGAGAGGGCCGGAGCGTTCGTGACGCGCTGACGATCTCCCCCAGCCGTCAACGCCGGATCGCGGAGCTTCGGCTGCGACAGGACGGTCAGGGCGTGGTTGCCCTGTGCCGCATTCAGACCCAGCGGCTCGACACCGTCGAACGGGCAGCCTTCGCCGGCACACGCGGAGACGACCGCCCATCCGAGAGGCCCATCGACCGCACGGGCAACACTACGACGCCCCGCCGCGAGGAGTGGGTCAATCTGGGGCGGGATCGCAAGACCGAAGCGGCTATCCTCGACGCGATTCAACGCCCGTTCACCGCCACACAGCCCGCCGCACCGCAGTGAGCGTCCACACGCTCCCGGTGTGCTCCTCCACGTCGCGGTTGCGCACCCGGCCCGGGTTCAGGCTCGCCTTGGCGGCCCCCATTACTATAATCTGGCCATTCGGGCAGCTGTGCAGTTCATCCGGAGGACATGGTGCCGAGTACCGCAGATCCGAACAAACCCGTGGATTTGGAGCGCGTCGCGACGGCGGTGCGCGAGATTCTGGCCGCTGTGGGCGAAGATCCCGACCGCGAGGGGCTCCGCGAGACCCCGATGCGGGTCGCCCGGATGTACCAGGAGGTCTTCTCAGGCCTGCGGCAGGATCCGGCGGAGCACCTCAGGACTGCCTTCACCGAGGAGTATGACGAACTCGTCGTGCTTCGCGATATCACCTTCCACTCGACGTGCGAGCACCACCTGATGCCCTTCGAGGGCATCGCCCACGTGGCGTATCTGCCCGACGGCAAGATCGCGGGCATCTCGAAGCTCGCCCGCGTGGTCGATGCATTCGCACACCGCCCTCAGGTGCAGGAACGCCTGACCAACCAGATTGCTGACATCCTGATCGAGTACCTGGCCGCCAAGGGCGTGGCCGTGGTGCTCAAGGCAACGCACACCTGCATGACCTGCCGCGGCGTGCACAAGGCGGGCAGCCTGATGGTCACGTCCGCTCTCCGCGGCCGGTGCAAATCGGATGCCCGGACGCGCAGCGAGGTAATGACGCTGCTCGGAGGGGCCAGTGGCGCCATTTGAGACCGACGCGGTCCTCTCCCGACGCGGGCTGCTGGCCGCCGGCTGTGCATCCGCGCTGCCGCTGATCAGCGCCTGCGGCCGCGAGACGAGGATTCAAAGCGCCTCCGCGCCTGCCGGAGCGGGTTTTCGCGTGGCTGTCGTCGTGCCGGGATCCACTGCTGATCATGGCTGGAACTACAGCGCACGCGAAGCGGCGGACCGTGTCGAGAAAGAACTGGGCCCTGCCGAGCCCGTCAGCTTCGTCGAAAACGTCGAGGCGTCGCGCCGGAAGGCGGTTCTCCGCGATTACGGGCGCGACGGCTACAGTCTCGTTTTCTGCCACGGCTACGAGTTCAACCAGGTCGTCAAGGAGATCGCCGGCGAGTTCCCCCGCACGGCGTTCATCATCAGCGGCTACGATCAGCCTGATCCGCGCTTCGGCAGCATCGTCTACCAGCTGGGCGAAGCGGCGTTCCTCTGCGGAGCGATTGCCGCACGCGTGTCGCGCACGGGCGTCGTGGGCTTCATCGCCGCCCAGCAGGTTCCGCCGGTGGAGCTGTGCTACCGTGGTTTTCGTGCCGGCTTCTCGCGGTATCGGCCGGACGGCACAGTCCGCCCGGCCCTGTACATCGAAGGCAATCGCCCGTGGGAGGACTCGGCGGCGGCGAAGATTAAGACGCAGGCCCTGCTGCGGGTCAGGGATCCCGCTCCGGTCGACGCGCTGTTCCAGAACGCCGACGCCGCCAGCCGCGGCATCTTCGAAGCCGTCCAGGAGCACGACGGTCGCATCTTCGTCTTCGGGTGCAACCGCGATCAGAATACGAACACGGCAACCGACAAGGTCCTCGCTTCCGCCGTCATCCGCGTCGACGAAGCATTTCTGCGAGCGGCAAAGCAGGTCCGGGACGGTGCGTACAAGCCGCATGTCGAGTCCGAGACGGTGCGCAGCGGTGTCATCGACTGTGTGCTGAACCCGCGGCTGTCGATCCTGCTCGACGAGAGGACTGCCGCGTCTTGCAGAGAAGCCCTGGCCACGGCACGGGAGGCCCTGCTGGCGGGCAAGGCGGATCCTTACGCTGAGACGCCTGTTTCCGGTTGACGCGGCACGATTCGCGAGAGCGACTCTTGCTCACCCTCGAAGACATCTCGAAGGCCTTCGATGGACTGCTCGCCCTTCGCGGCGTCTCGACCACTGTCCGCGCGGGGACGGTCCATGGGCTGCTTGGCGAAAACGGGGCCGGAAAGAGCACGCTGATGCGCATCGCCGCAGGGCTGCTCCGCCCTGATGAGGGCAGGATTCTCGTCCGCGGGCGTGAGATACCGCCTGCCTCGCCCACGGCATCAGCCGCCGCGGGGATCGCGATGGTGCACCAGCACTTCATGCTCGTGCCCCCGCTGACGGTGCTTGAAAACTGCCTGATCGGGCGGCGGGATCTGCCGCAGTTCGGCTCGCGCGCGGCATTCCGGTCGAGCATCGTGTCGCTCGCGGCACGGGTCGGCCTGCAGATCGACCCGGACGCCCGTGTCGAGTCTCTCAGCACGGGCGAGCAGCAGCGGGTCGAGATCATCCGCGCCCTGAGCCGCAAAAGCCGCGTTCTGGTCCTGGACGAACCGACCGCCGTCCTGACACCGGCCGAAGTCGAGCAGCTGTTCGCCGCGATCGCACGCCTCCGCGCGGAAGGACTGGCCGTGGTCTTCATCAGCCACAAGTTGCACGAGGTCACGCGGATCTGCGATGAGCTCACCATCCTGAGGAAGGGCATAGCGGTATATCACGGCCCGGCAACGGACCTGACGATCGAACAGATGGCCGAGCACATGGTGGGGGCGAGCCCCCCGCCTCTGCCCGCGCGACCTGCTCCGTTGACGGGTCAACGCGTCGTGCTCACGATGGCGCATGTGTCGGCGCACGACCCCGGCACAGGTCGACGCATCCGCGATCTCTCGCTCGAGATCCGGGCCGGAGAGATCCTCGGGATCGCCGGCGTCGAGGGCAACGGACAAAGCCTGCTTGCCGCGGCCATCGTGGGGACCGTTCGCCCGTCGGCCGGCAGAATTCTACTGGACGGGTTGGACATCACGGGGGCGAGCGTGCGGACTCGCGCCCGCGCCGGCCTCGCCCACATCCCCGAAGACCGGCTCCACCACGCGCTCGTCCCGACCATGTCGGTCGCGGAAAACCTCGTCCTGAAGGGCTTTGACGCATCGCCGTTCTCGCGTGCCGGGGTTCTGCGGCGGCATACGATCACCGCTCACGCCGTTCAGCGTGCACGAGACTTCGACATTCGGACGGCGGCCATAGGGTCGGAGGTGCGCACGCTCTCCGGCGGGAATCAGCAGAAGGTGGTCCTGGCGCGCGAACTCGGCCGCGCCCCCGCTCTCGTGCTCGCTCACAACCCCGTCCGCGGCCTCGATGTCGCCGCGACGCAGTTTGTCTTTTCCGAATTGCTGGAGTGTCGCGCCCGCGGAGCCGCCGTCCTGCTCATCCACAGCGACCTCGACGAGCTGCTCGCGGTGGCGGATCGCGTGGGCGTCATGGTGGACGGATCCTGCGAGATGACGACCTGGCCGCAGTGCGATCGCGCCGAAATCGGTCGCCGCATGCTCGGAGGCCGGCGATGAAGTGCGATGTCTGGCACCGGATTCTCGTCGGCACCGCCCAGTCGGTCCTCGCCGCCCTGGCCGCCACACTTGTCGCGGCGATCATCACAGCGGCGCTCGGGAGGAGCCCGGTGGCGGTGCTGACGTCACTGGCGACCGCTCCGTTCTCCGACGGCTACCGCTTCGCCGAGGCGCTCGCCCGTTCATGCCCGCTCATGCTCTGCGGCCTGGCGGTCGCAATTGCGTTTCGAGCGCAGGCATGGAATATCGGTGTCGAAGGCCAGTACCTTGCCGGGGCGATCGCCGCAACGGCGGTCGGACTCTCTAGCGCCGCGCTGCCCGGCTACGCGCTTATCCCGGCGATGATGGCGGGCGCGGGGCTCGCCGGCGCGCTGATCGCGGTCCCTGCCGCGCTCCTCGAGACACTCCGGGGCGTCCCGATCGTTCTCAGCACGATCTTGATCAACTTTGTCGCCCGCGGATTTGTGGAATACCTGACCCAGGGGCCGCTGCGTGGTTCCGACCCCTCCGCCGCCCAGTCAGACCCGATCCCATCTGACGCGTGGCTGCCCGTGCTCGTCCCGCAGACAGACCTGCACTGGGGATTCGTTGCCGCTGTCGTCATTTGCCTGCTGGCCTGGCTGATGCTCCGCAGCAGCACGGCCGGGTTCGCCATGCGTATCGCCGGCGCAAACCCGACGGCCGCCGAGTGGACCGGGATTCGTGTCGCCCGGGTGAAGGTCGGCGTCATGGCGATATCCGGCGCGCTGGGAGGGTTGGCGGGCGGCATTCAGATCGCCGGGGTCCAGCGCCTCCTCAATATCCAGGCGTCTGAAGGGTTCGGCTACGTCGGCATCGCCGTCGCCCTGCTCGGGCGGCTTCATCCGATCGGCGTGATATTGGCGGCCATCTCGCTCGGACTCCTGGATATCGGCGCTGCGCACGTGGAGCGACAGCCCGCGCTGGCGATCCCCGCGGATCTGGCGAACGTGATCAAGGGCTTCGTGATCCTTGCCGTCCTGGTGCTTGGAGGCGAGCGGATCGGCCGGAGGACGCGCGGGCTGTTCCGCCGGTCCGGCGCGCGGGCCCCCGTACCCCTTTCCGCGGCTGTCGAAGGGAGGACTCCGTGAGCCTCTCCTTCGACCTCCTCACGCAGGACACGCTGCGGTTTGCGGTGCCACTCTGGCTTGCGGGGCTGGGTGAGCTGGTCGTCGAGCGCAGCGGCGTCATCAATATCGGCGTCGAAGGCATGATGCTCGTGGGAGCCCTCGCAGGCTGGACCGTCACCGTCGCCACGGGATCACCGTGGCTGGGGCTTCTCGCGGCCGCCGGCGCCGGTCTCGCGATGGCCGCCCTGTTCGCCCTCGTCACGATTGTCTTCGACGCTGACCAGGTGGTCGCCGGCACCGCGATCAACCTGATCGCGGTCGGTGGCACGGGGGTGGGCTACCGCTTATGCATACAGGAGGGATTCGCCTCCCGAGCCGCCACCTTTTTCGAGCCGATGCACCCACCATTTCTGCCGCTGGCGGCCCTGGACCAGTTCGGCGTGTTTTACGCGGTGCTGATTCTTGCCGCAGCGGTGCACGTGCTGGTGCTCCGCTCGCGGTGGGGCGTCGAGTTGCGGTCCCTCGGTGAACACCCGGTGGCCGCGCAGGCTGCGGGCATCCGCGTTCGCGCCAGGCGCACGCTCTGCATCCTCTTCGGCGGCGTCACCGCAGGTGTGGCGGGCTCGTACCTTTCGATCATGTTCACGCACCAGTTCACCGAGAACATGACCGCCGGGCGGGGCTTCCTGGCACTGGCCATGGTGATCTTCGGGCGCTGGAACCCCGCCGGCCTGCTGCTCGGGGGGCTGTTCTTCGGATACGTGTATGCCTTTGGCTACTACCTGGAGGTCTCGCCTTTGCGCGGCGTGGCCGCCGCACAGATTCTGCAGATGGCTCCGTACCTGCTCAGCCTGGTCGTGCTCGCGGGAATGATGGGGCGATCCCGCTCCCCCGCCGCCCTGGGCCAGCCGCTCGAGCGGGAGTAACACACGACTCTCCTCCGACGGCCACTCCGTTCCTTTCTCCGGTTCGGTCCGCCGCCTGGCCGGGCTTTGACGATCGATGCCTGTTCCAGCTACGCTGGCGGCCTCTCGTCATCTCCGGAGGAGTCGCCGCATGATCCGCGCTCGCATCCATCTCGTGATCTGTTTCCTCGCGTCCTGCGTGACGGCCCTGGGTGATGCCCCGCCGGAATTCCGCGCCGCATGGGTGACGCGCTTCGAGTGGGTCTCGCCTGACACCGCCCAGTGCAAGGCCGACATCACCAACACCCTCGAGAGCCTCGCGAAGGCGAACTTCAACGCCGTCGTGTTCCAGATCCGTGGCTGCGCCGAGACGCTCTACCCGAGCACGCTCGAACCCTGGTCGCCTCTGATCGGCGGCAAGGATCCCGGATTCGACCCGGTCGCGTTCGCGATCCAGGAGGCCCGACGGCACGGGCTGTCGTTCCACGCGTACATCAACCCGATGCCGCTCGCGGAGAGCCGGGGCCAGCTTCCGCAAGACCCTGCTCACCTCTTCAACACGCACGGCCCCGGATCAGCCGAACCCTGGGTGTGTGTGGATCGGGACGGCAACCCCGCGCGGACGCAGTACTACTACCTGGCCGCCGGAATTCCCGCCGTGCACGCTTATCTTCGCTCCGTCATCATGGATGTGGTCCGTCGCTACGAAGTGGACGGCATCCACCTGGACCGCATTCGTTTCCCGGGCCCCGAGTACAGCCACGATCCGATCACCCGGCGGCGCTTTCTGGGCCGGGGCAACCCGTCCCTCATGGACTGGGCGGACTGGCAGCGCAGCCAGCTCGACAAGTTCATCAACGACCTGGCGGCCGAGATCCGCGCGGAGAAACCGCGGGTCGTCCTGTCGTGCGCAGCCTGGGGCATCTACAACCGCCACCACATCGACGGCTACACCGACTTCAGCAGCGGCTACCACGATTACTACCAGGACACGTGGAACTGGTGCCGCATCGGCGCGATGGACGTCCTGATGCCGATGATCTACTGGAACCTTTCCGAACCCAAGCCCAACTACGATGAACTGCTCCGTGATTTCGTCCGCGGCGTCGGACCGGATCACCTGGTCGGCGGCCAGAGCGTTTTCAGCCCGGAAGAAAACGTCCGGCAGATCGAAATCACGCGCGAAACCGGCTCTCTCGGTACGGTGCTCTACAACTTCCGATCCGCCCAGCGGCGCGGCGTGCTCGACGCTCTCTCGACCGGGCTCTACAAGGAGAAAGCCCCCCTGCCGGTGCTGCCGCGGCATACCCGCCCGGAGCGCGGCGGCATTCTGGGGACGATTCAAGCCGAGGACGGCCAACCGCTGGTTGATGCGTGGGTGTCGATCAAGACGGATGCCCCGCCAAGGGGGCGCAGACGCTCCAGCACCGGTTGGACAAGCGGCGAGGACGGGCGGTTCGCATTCCTGAACCTGCCGCCGGGCCGAATGCAGGTTGTGGCGGAGTACGAAGGCTTGCCCGCGATCACGAGTGACCCCATCGAGGTCCGCGCAGGCGAGATAGCGCGGGTTCAGCTCACGATCCCCGGCGGGCGCGACCTCCGTGACAAACCATGGCTGACGATTCTTCAGCCGCGCGCGGGCCATACGACCTCCGAAAGCGTCGTGCATCTGCTCGGGCGCGCAGCCCCCGGGGCGCGGGTGACCGTCGCCGGCCAGGCGGTTGAAGTCTACAGCAACGGGGCGTTCGCGCGCGACGGTATTGCCCTCGAGCCAGGCGACAATCGAATCGAGATCGTTTCGACGGAAGGGGATCGAGCCGCGACGCGCATCCTCACGGTGACGCGCACGCCGGCTCCCCCGACGCAACCCACGATCGCGACCGCGCCCCGCACCAGTGAGCCCGAACGCGACGTCGCGCTGCCGGCGGGCGTGCGGGTCGCCGAAGTCACCTCTGAGGAAGCCGGCATCCTCACCGGGCTGCACGAAGTCCGCCTCGGAGGACCGTGGCTCGGGTGGGTACCTCGCGGGACGCGCTTCGAGGTGAGCGGCCAGCGCGGCAACTTCTATCGCGTACAACTGTCCGGCTCGCTCTCGGGGTGGATCTCCGCGCGTCAGATCGATCTGCTGCCCGCCGGCACGTCTGTGCCGCACAACTACTCGACATCGTGCGAAGTGTCCGGGCGAGACGACGTCGAGACGGTGACGGTTCGACTCCTGGCGCCCATTGTCGTGACGGTCCGGCCGGAAGTGACGCCGACGAACCGGCTGATCCTCGACTTGTTCAACACGCACGACGCGATGACCTGGATCAGCCACAAATCCACGGCCCGCATTCTGGGTCCCGTGACGGCTGAGCAGATCGAAACAGACCGGGTTCGCCTCACAGTTCCGGTCGGCACCCGGCAAATCTGGGGCTACTGGACTGAGCTGAAGGATGGCGTGTTCACGTTGTACGTTCGGCGTGCTCCCGCCATCGCCGCCGCCCCCGATTCGCCGCTCAAAGGACTCACGATCGCGATCGAAGCGGGCCACGGCGGTTCCGGCACCGGGGCGATGGGGCTGTTCGGCACACAGGAGAAAACCGTCAACCTCGAGGCCGCGTTGAAGCTGCAGCAGGAGCTCGAAGGACGCGGGGCACGCGTGGTGCAGGTGCGCCGGCACGACGAGGAGCCCAGCCTGTCCGAGCGCGCCGCCCGCGCGAACCAGGCCGGCGCCGACTTCTTCGTCTCGATTCACGCCAATGCCGCAGGCAACACGCGGGGCTTCCTCCGCACGTCCGGCACGAGCACCTACTATCACGGGATCCACTGCCAGCGCGCCGCCGCCCTCATTTACGAAGAGCTCCTGAAACTGGGCTGGGGCGAGTTCGGCGTGGTGGGCAACTTCTCCTACGCGCCCCTGCGCAATACCCGCACGCCGGGGATCCTCATCGAGCAGGCGTTCATGTCGCACCCGGGCGACGAGGCCCGACTGGTGGACCCGGTCTACCAACGTCAGCAGGCACTTGCCGTGGTGAGCGCTCTGGAGCGATTCTTTGCGGAGATGCGCGAACAGCCGGCGACCTCTCCGGCTGCGCGATAGTCGTCAATAAAAACGGGCTGCCCCCGCGGGGACAGCCCGTCTGTTTTCAGCACACACGATGCGGAGCGGCTGCGTCACACCTTGATCGTGATGCCATCCTCGCCGAGGACCGCCCGCGTGCGGTTCTTGAGCGCCGCGTTCGCCAGGTGCAGCGGCCGGACCGCCCGGTGGCCGATTTCCACCGTTGCGTTCGGCTGCTTGCGCGTCTTGATGCACTCGAGGAAATTCGCGGTGTGCGGGTCCGTGGACGTGACGTTGCCCGGCAGGTTCTCGAGCTTCGCCTTGGGCAGACCCTTCTCCCAGCCGTTGACCTGGTCGAACACCCGGTAGCCCGCCTCGGTCAACATCAGGGCCGCCTTTTCGCCGTGGAAGGTGATCGACCAGCCGTTGCGGAACTTATTGCTGGTGTAGGTCAGCGTCCAGGTCGCCATGAAGCCCGGGTACTCGAACGTGCAGGCAAACGTGTCGGGGGTCTGCGTGCCCCTGGTGCGGTAAACGTCACCGAACTGGAGGGCCGCGATCGGCTTCTCGGCACCCATCATCCACTGCACGACGTCCATCAAGTGCGTGCCCTGGTCCGTCTCGTTGCCGCCGGAGAACGGCCAGAACAGGCGCCACGCGCGGAACTTGATCGGCTTGAACTCCTGCTTGCCGGCCGGCCCGCAGAACCGCTCCCAGTCCAGCTTGCCGGGCAGATCCGGGTCCGGATTGACACCGACGTCCCAGAACCATTCCGCCTGCACGAGCCGGATGTCGCCGAGCACTTTTTCCTCGAAGAGCTTCTTCATCTCGAGGATCGCCGGCGAGCTGCGGCGCTGCATGCCGATCTGCACGATCCGGTCGCTCGCGCGGACCGCCTTGACCATGTCGGCGCCCTGCTCGATCGACCAGCACATGGGCTTTTCGCAGTAGGCATCCTTTCCGGCTTTCAGTGCGGCGATGAGGTGATCGTGGTGCCAGTGCTCGGGCGATGCAATCAGGACGGCGTCCAGGTCCTTCCGCTCGAGCAGTTTCTCGTACTCGAGGTATCCCTTCGCCTTTTCGCCCGCGAGCTTGAGGCCTTCGTTCAGGTTGGGCTCGTAGACGTCACAGACGGCCGCCCACTCGACACCCTGCTTCTTGAAGCCGTTCATGTGGTGCCGGCCCATGCCGCCGGACCCGATGATCCCCATCACGACCTTCTCGTTGGCGCCGAGCACGCCCTGTGCCCGTGCCGCGCGGGTGGCCACTCCCCCGACCAGGCTCGCGCCCACGCCGGCGGCCGCGGCCGTCATCAACTGGCGACGATTCAATGTGTGTTCGGACATGCGTCAGTCTCCTCTAAAGGCGTAAAAAGCTCCCATTGTTTACAGTATGTCCGACTCGTCCGCAAATCGCACGGTCCTTCGCGCCGCAGCGCCCCATCGGAGCGCCCCAACTTCGTCTGCGCGTTCCCTTCTCTCACCAGGCTGACTGGCGAGTCTTCGCGGCCACGTCGTTTCAGGGAGAGCCCCCACGTTCGCCGCACCTGGACCCCTTTCTGCTCCGTCGCTCTATCAGACCCTTTTCTGCCGCGCTTGGTTGCGCATTGCCTTCAACTCCCCCAGCGTGAACGGCGGGTCTTTTCGATGGGCCATGGTGTGGCAGTTCGGGCAGATCGGACAGAGATCCTTGATCGGGTCGACCTGGTACGCCTTTCCGATCTGCGAGAGCGGCTTGAGGTGATGCACGTGAATCAGCCCCTGCCCGGGTTCTCCGAACTCCAATGCAAAGTCGAACTCACACACTACGCAGCGGCAACCGTGGTGTGCGATGCATTTATCGCGCGCCGCCTGGTTCCGCTCATAGGCGTTGACGAAAACCTGGCGCCTCGCTCCTTCGATACACCCCCCGGGATCGATTTCGTTTGGGAACAGTCTTTCCTGGGAGGCCTGCATTCGCCAAAATGCGGGGACAGGCAGGTCTGCCTCACCCATCAACTCAAGGCACCTGACCACACCGAATGAAAAGCTCGTTCGGCACGGTCCAGCAAGCATGCGTACCGCCGCCTGCCGTATGAACGAGCGGTGAGCCTCGCGAACGGACGGGTAAATCTCCTTCAGTCGGGTCGCAGGAACATCGCAGAGCAGTTGGGGGCAGGAGACGCTGCGATACGTCTGTCGAGCCCCTCGGCGGCGGAAGGCCGCGACCTGCTTGAGCGCCTCCTTTGTGAGAACGTCCTTATCCAACACGAGATAAACTGAGTTGTGACGAAGAATGCATACTTCGCCAAGCCCCACATTCAGTCGGATGAGACCAGACCGCAGCGTAATCCCCCAGCAGGAGGGATGGCGTGCGTGGGCAAACCGCACAACATCCGCAAAGACGCGGCAGCAACTACGCCGCACATGTTCCGAGGGATAGAAATCTTTGAGTACGGCCTCCACATAAGGCGCCGAAGTACGCTCGGCTTTGCCAACCCTCATTCATCCCTCCATTATTTGACCACCCGGCCAGTAGCATTCCGGAACAGTACCACCTCTGCAGGCTGGCTGCAAACCACTTCCGGTGCCGGAGTTTCATCTGTGTAGCGGCAGGGTTGATCAACTTTTCGTCAGCTTTCTCCCTCTCGGGCCATTTCTTGTCCGCGCTTCCTTGCCTCCTGTAACGCCCGGCTCTCACAAGGAGCACCCTTCTGTGGAAGCCAGTGAGTCGCGGCCAGCTTGACGATGAACACGATTAGCAGACGGTAATCGCCATGGCGACTGGCAACTTCAACCCGGCGAAGTACGATTCGCAGCATGTCTGAGCCCGTGCCCATCACGCTTCGGCTGTCTGACGGCTATGAGGCATTCGCGCGGCTGTGGATCCCCGCCGCCGCGCGCGGTGCGTTGCTTTACCTGCACGGGATCCAGTCGCACGGCGGCTGGTTTCTGTCGTCGGCCCGTCGACTGGCGGAGGCGGGGTACATCGTGCTCCTGCCTGACCGGCGCGGCAGCGGACGTAACGAGCGAGACCGCGGCCACGCGCCATCTGCCCGTCGCCTGCTGCGGGACTGTCGCGGGTGGCTGGACGTGCTGAGAACGGGCCAGATTCCCGGCGGACCGTCGTTCCCGGGTTTCGCGGCCACTCACATCGTCGGAGTGAGCTGGGGCGGCAAACTGGCACTCGCGCTGGCGCGACAAGCCAGACGGAGCGTGGCGAGCATCACGCTGGTCGCGCCCGGGCTGTTCCCACAGGTTGATCTGCCCTTCCGCGACAAGCTGAGGGTCGCCTGGGCGGCACTTGTGGCGCGCCGCCGGAGGTTTCCGATCCCTCTCGACGATCCCGCACTGTTCACCGCCGACCCGGAGCGCCAACGCTACATCCGCGAGGACCCGCTCGCGCTCCGGCAGGTCACGGCCGCGTTTCTGCTGGCGTCACGCCGACTGGATGCAATGGCCAGGAAAGCCGCGTGCGTTCGCGCCGGCCCACCCCTGTGCCTGTTGATCGCCGGACGTGACCGCATCATCCGGAACGCGGCAACCAAGGACTTCGTGCGCCGGCTTGACTGGCCCGAACGACACATCATCGAGTATCCCGAGGCCGAGCATACGCTCGAATTCGAGCCGAATCCGGAGCCATACCTGAAGGACCTGGTCACATGGGTGTCAAACGTGGAATGTCCGCTTGAGGCGGCTTTACCCCGGTAGGATCGCCGACACGGAGGAAGTGCGATGGGCAGTTCGCACGCCTTACTTTTCGGCCGGGGCAGACGCGGCAATGCCCAGGACTTTCGCGTAGCGCGCCCGGAAGAACTGCGTCCACTCGGCCTCGAGTTCCGCGCCGCGGCGGGGATCCCTGGCGCACTCGTCCGCCAGCGCGTACGCCTGATCACTGGGGAACGGCGGCTCGCGCAATCCCACCATCTCCGGTGAGCCGGGTCCCTTCTGCAGGGCCAGCCGCCACGCCTTCTGGAGCAACAGGTGATTACTGCCGCACGCAGCCTTCAGGAGATGCGGCAGCAGCTTCGTGTAAGCCGATTCGGCCTCCGGGTCGATCTTCATGGCCACGCCGGCGTCGAACGGGCTGCCTTTCACCACCAGCTTGTCGGCATACTGCGTGTAGATCTCCGGCCGGATGGGGTAGCGATAGAGCGCCTCGCCCACAGGTCCACCCTGGTCCGCCGGCAGGGCCCAGAGCACCTGCCCCTCCGGTGAGAGGATGAACTCCACGAACCGGGTGGCTGCCTGTGTGTGCGGCGCCCCGCGCAGCACCGTGACTGGGTCCGGCGTGATGACCGTCTGCGGCGGATTCACGTACGCCAGCGTCTCCGAGGCCGCCGCGACTGCCATCCGGGCAACGAATTCGGCCTGCAGCCCCGCGACGGCCACGCCGGCCGTGACATTCGGGGCGATGAGGCCGCTGGAGGGCAGGAGACCGTTGCAGTTCGCGAGCATTCCTGTGGCAACGCCCCAGCCTTCCTCCCACCCGTGCCTCAGAAGAACCAGTACCAGGATCTCTGCAGTGCTGCCGGATAACGAAGGATCCGCGGCCGCCACCCAGCCGGCCCACGCGGGCCCTGCGAGATCGGCCCAGTCAGCCGGGGCGGGGATTCCCCGGGACTCGGCGGCGGCGCGATTGAACAGGATCCCGAAACCGCCGAGCGCCGTGCCGTGCCAGAGCCCCTCCGGTGAGTACAGCGGCTGGCCGTTCAGCTCCTTCGGGATCCCGTGAAGCACCTCGGCGGGCACCTTGACCGGCTGGGCGTACCCGCGGGCGGCCACGTCCTGGTGGATCGGCAATCCCCCGCCGAAGAACACGTCGACTCCGATCTGCCGCGCCCCTCCGGCCTCGGGATACTGCTCGAACTTGTCGTAGATGAAGCGCTGCGCCTCGACCGTCCCGCGGTAGACCCAGCGGATGCTCACGGGGTGCCCGTACTTGTCTTCGTGCCAGATGCTGAAGCGCTGGCCAAAGGCATCGCGGATCCCCGCGGCATGCGGAGTGATCACGACGAGCTCGGCCACTTCTGGGAGGTTCTGGACCGGTTCCTGCCGCTCGCACCCGGCGAGCATGGCGGCGATGGCAGGCAGCAGGACAAGGCCGCTGTGCGTCTTCATGTGCACCGCTCCTGGTGATGTGTCGCCCCCGGTCCGGACAACCGGGGCGCTACGCGTCGGGCGCTCGTGCGCCCGGAGCTCGTCGCTTCATGCGAACGCGATGGTCACGATCTGCCTGGGCTTCACGATCAGTTCGGCAACACCTTTGCGGATGGGGACCGGGTCGCCCGGGCGGCCCTCCAAGTCCGTCAGGTGCGCGTTCTTGCCGGTGCCCTCGAACCGCACCGTCACGTTGGCCTGCTCGGCAGTCGGATTGTACATCCGCAGCGTCACCGCGTCGGTTTCCGGGCGCCGGTGGATGGCCGTGACGACGACGCCCGATGATTCGACCCCCAGGAAACTGTGCGTCCGCGGCAGTTCCCGTTTCGGACCCGGCAGGACAAGATCGCGGTGCGCCAGCTGGACGGCGCGCGGGGCGGCCGACAGTTTCTGCCCCGCCCGCGACAACCCGACGACGTCCGGCGGTCCCTGCAGCGGCACGATGCGATAGTCGAACACATGGCGGCCCTGGATCTGCCCGCCCTCGTTGCCGTTCGTGAACACCGCCCGGCGAAAGGCCCGCAGGAGCGTCAGCGCAATCGCCCGATCGGGGCGGTCCAGCACGGCCGACTCCGGCAGGCCATTGGCCACGAGCGCGAGTCCGCGCTGGGTATCATGCACGGCCGTCCAAGTCCGCTGGGGGCGGGTTTCGACCTCGAGCTCCTTGTACTGCGCGTTGTCAGGGCGGAGCGCGATGGGACGTTCGACGACATCGAATGCCGAGTCTGACAGGTATGTCGCCGCCCGCAC
The DNA here is from genome assembly GCA_964548565.1 of uncultured Planctomycetales bacterium. Lineage (GTDB taxonomy): Bacteria > Planctomycetota > Phycisphaerae > UBA1845 > PWPN01 > CAYLLT01. Next base: position 20,358 of record CAZJTF010000059.1, read on the forward strand.
GCCCGACGGCAGCAGCACGCGCAGCCGGTGGTCGCGGATGGTGTTTTCGACAGTCGTCTGCACCTCGACGCAGTCGCCCCCGCGGCGCAAGGTGACATCGTGCGTCACGATGAACGGCTTTCGGACGTCGCTGCGGACCATGCGGTCGAAGACGAACTCCTCCGGCACGTCCATCGTGACGCGGATCCGCAGCGTAGCCTTGTTGATGCCGTCAGCCACGAGCGCCACGTCGGCCGAACAGACCGCCGAGGACTGGATGGCATCGTTCACCGCGATGCCATGGTACCAGCCGTCGCCGATATCCGCGCGGTCCTCGAGCGTCAACAGTCCCGGGTAATCCTGTCCGGCTCCCTTATCAGTGAGCGTGATGGTCCCGTTCGGGGCGACCTTCACCCGCAGGCTGTCGTTCTCGATCGTGTGGTCATCGACATGCATCGAGCCGAGATACCGCGTCGGCCCTTTGACGCTGCGAACCGTCAACGTCGTGTAGCCGTAAGCCGGAATCTCCAGGGCGGCCGTGATGTCGACCTCATGGTGCGGATCAGGAATCGGGAATTTGCGCGGCACGCGGTGGAATCCGAGGCGGTCCCATCGCTGGGCGACGAGTTGATACGGCACCTCCGTGCCGTGGGCATCGAGCAGCCGGAACGCAGCCTTTTTCTCGAAGCCGAAGAACTCCTGGAATGTCTCCGTGTCAGTCGGGAATCGAACGGTGAGATCAACGAGACCCCGGACCGGTTCGGATGATGCGTTGAATACAAACAGAACCTGGTCCTTCTCCTCCAGATCGGGCAGTTGGACGCGGTCGGCGATCGCCCGCATCGCGCGCTGCGACAGGCGTGATGCGACAGCGTGGCACTGGTCAAAGCGGTATTCCATGTCTTTGTGCACGGCATCGATGCTGCAACCGCAGATGGAATCGTGCGGGTGGTTCTGCAGCAGGTGTCGCCACGCGACGGCCAGGTAGCCCTGCGGGTACTCCGCTCCGAGCGCAGCCGCAAACGTGCTGAACGGCTCGGCCCACAGGCACAGCTCGTTTTCACAGCGCGCGTTCGCCTGCTTGAGATGGATGCGGCTGCTGAGGACGCCGGGGATGAGCCAGCCTTCCTCGCCCATCATACCCGGATCGCGCAGCTCCCCGCTGACAACCCTGCTGATTGTGTCCCGTTGCTCGCGCAGATCCTCAACAAACCCATCCAGGTGTGAGTGAATCAGCTCGACGCCCGGGATCGCTTTGCCTCCTCGTTTCAGGATCTCCGACGTCAGCGGCTCGATCTCCATGTGGTCGCCGCCGTCGAACAGGAGAAACGACGGCGTCGGGCATCGCTGCGTCTCGTGCTCGACCAACTCGCGCAGGCCGTCCAGGGCCGACTCGAGTTCGAGCGGCTCATCCGGGATCGCGCCCTTACGGACCTTGAAGGCGTAGGTGCAGTACCCGCCAATCGGGCTGAACCGATAGGCGAGCACCTCGCTGCCATCGGGGCTCTGCCAGCGCCAGATGGCGCCGTGCGTCGGCTCGTTGGCGCCGCGCCAGAGGAATGCGCTGTCGATGCCGAAGCCGCGCAGAATCTGCGGGAGCTGCGAGATGTGTCCGAAGAGGTCGCAGATGAAACCGACGCGCGAGGGCTGCCCGTATTTCGATGCGACGGCGAGGCCCGCCTGCAGGTTTCGGACAAGCGACTCGCCGCTGACAAGGAACTCGTCCGGCAGGACGTACCACGGGCCGAGACGCAGGCGGCCGGCGCGGGCCATTGCGCGGATCTGCTCCTCGCGCTCGGGACGGACCTCCAGATAATCCTCGATCGGAATGGACTGGCCGTCCATCTGAAAGTAGCGGAACCCGGGGTCGCGCTCCATCGTGTCGAGCACTTCGTCGAGCATCGCGACGAGCCGGAAGCGGTAATCCTGGAACGACTGGTACCACTCACGGTCCCAGTGCGTGCTGACGACGTAGTGCCCGGTGCGTTTTCGAGTCGACACGAACGCTGACTCCTCAAAAGCTCAGTTGTGCTGCGCTTTCCACTGCCAGTCGGCGCCCAGGGCCTTCTGCTGCTCGTCCACTTTACCGGCCGCCGCGTCTCCGCGGTGGATCCAGAGGCGGTAACGCAGGTGGAGCGGGCGATCCTGCGGCAGTTCGAGCATCCGGAGGCCCGGGTAGGACACGTTCAGCACGCCGTAGTAGCGCGTGATCCACTCCGGCGGGAAATCGGGATGCAACGGGTGTACCAGGATGGCGACGCCGCTGCGATCGGTGCGCGGTTTGCCGCTCGCGTCCTTGAAGCGCCCGGACCAGTCGGCCCAGGCGGCGCGGAGCTGGTTCAGATCCTTCTCGATGTGCTTACCATCGGCGTCGATGCGGATATCGGTTGCCGGAGCGTAGCGGAATGTCAGTCCGCCATAGCCCTTGCCCTTTTCGGTGGTCCCGCCGAAGCGGAAGTCGTCCACGAGCGCGGTCAACGCGATGTCGATGTCGATGGCCCGCCCCTCCGGCGTCGTCGCAAACACGCGGGAAACGACGTACTCGCGCATGATCGGCAGCGGCGATCCGCCCTTCTTCTCGTGCACCCAGCGCGAACGGGCCGTGAGGCGGGTGAAGACGGGGCCGTCATCGGCGGTGCACGTACCGTCCACCGCGCGCATTTCCGTCGGATGCCACCAGTCCCCGACGGACTGCTCACCACGTTGGTGGCGCACCCAGGCCCAGAAGACGCCGCGGTGGTGAAGGTGATCAGCCGGGATCAGGTCGGTGAGCGTTTCGCCGTCGAGGCCGATCAAGGGATGGATGAAACTGGTGAGCGGGAGCTTCCACCCGGGGTCCGGCTCGCCGTAGTAGTAGCTGAGGATCGGCTTGCCGTCCCAATCGCTGATGTTCAGCAGCGGACGTGCATCCTTGCTACGGTACGCGGGCACCGCACCCGTGCGGGCCGGTGACAGCCTCACAATCACCGGCTTGCCACGATCCGCGGCGGGGAGTCGGCACGTCAGCCAGACGCGCGACGTTGTTGCAGACTGAGGGTCGGCAGGCTCGAACCGGGCTGGCGTCTCCAGCGTGGAGCCGCCTTCCACCTGCAGGCGGGCGTTCAATGCGGGCGGCAGTTTCGCAGCGTCCGGAACAGGGATGACCACGGGAGCCGCCAGCTTGTCCGGCCAATCTGCCGGAACCTTGCCGCCAATCCTCAGGTCCTCCGCGGCAAGACTGATCAGCGGGAAGGAAACGGTCGCCACACAGGCGAGCCACGCGAGACGCTTCTCGAGGAATCTACGGGACATCACACGCTCCATCCGGGTGGAGCCGCGATGTTAGTCGATCTGGCCCGCGGTGAACAGATGAGTCGTGGGGCGCAGAGGCGATCAAGGACAGACGATGAACGTCGCCAACAACGGCGGGCCCGGCGATGGTCTCACCGGGCCCGCGGGCATGCCGTTCAGGGGTCAGACGGAGTTGTCACTCGGCGCAGGCCGGATCGGCCGGCTGGTCCCCGCTGATACACCGCTGGAAGAAGCCGAAGTCGTTGATATCGATGTCACCATCCTTGTCGAAGTCAGGAGCGGCCTTGTTGCCGCACTTGACGGCGACCGTACATCCAGCCGGCAGGTGCAGCGGGTCGTACGGCACGGCCGCGCCGGTGACACACACTTTGAAGATGTCGAAATCTGCCGCGTTGACTTTCCCGTCATTGTCGAAGTCCGCCGCAATCGCAGAACCACCGCTGGTTGCCGGCGCCGGGGCCGCGAGGACGAAGTCGGTTCCGTTCTGGTCGGTGTCAACACACCGGTCGGACCGGACGATCGCCTGGAGTGAATCGACCGGTGCGGCGGCATCACCTTCATAGCAGTCTGCCGTGCCGTAGCCGACGAGATCCACAATGCGGCAGTCGGACGGGCACTTCTCATTCGGTAGAGCGACCGTCGTTTTGAGCAGGGCGAGTTTGCCGCCGCTGGAACCGAGGCTGAAGCTGGTGCTGGCCACGTTTGGCGTGACCGGAAGCGGGTCGCCGTTCGTGCCCGGCTGGAAAGCAATCAGGTACAGGCCGCCGGGGTAGAGCGTACCGGACAGGTTTACCTTCTGACCCCAGTTGGTCCCGGTGGCGGCCGCATACTGGAGCGACCAGCCCGTGAGGTCGACGGCGGTCGTCCCGCGGTGATAGAGCTGCACGTAATCCGTGTTATAGACCGCGCCGGAATTGCCTCCGACCGGGTAAACCGCGGCAATCACCACCTGCCGGTCGGCGGGAGTCACGGAGTCGAGCGCGATCGTCGCCACGCTCGACGTCGTTGAACCGTACGTATTGGCCACGATGGCGCGATATTGGGCTCCGTCGTCACCAGCAGTCGTGGCGTCGGTCGTGTAGCTGGCTGTTGTCGCGCCTGTGCCGGTCGTCACGTCCGTCCAGATCCCATTGACGAGGCGTTGCCACTTGTAGGTGAGTGCACAGGGGCTGCTGGCAACGAGTGTGAACGTCGCGGTGCTGCCGGCACAGA
>CAZJTF010000060.1:0-24745 GCA_964548565.1 uncultured Planctomycetales bacterium
CGGCCGAAGCCGTCACGCACAGCCCGATCCCGATGCCGATACACGCAACTCGCCTCATCATGCACTCCAGACTGCATCAGCCCCGTCCGCATCTGCCGCAGCAGACTCACGGCGCACAGCCGAGGTCCGCCGCCACAACTTTCATCTCCTCTATCATCCCCGGCAGCAGCGGACCGCCGCGCGAGCCGTAATGCCGCCCATCGCACTCTTCAACGGACGCTTCCCATGCCCGCACCGCCTTGTCCGCCTGCGCAAGTCCGTCGATGTACATCTTGAACCACTTTCGTGCGGCCGGACGGTCAGATTCTGCCACCGCGCCGCCCCGCACGATCTGCTTGAGCTCCCACAGCGCCTTGAGCGAGTAGATGTAGCCCTGCACCGCCAGGCTTTCCTGCAGGAAACTCTCGTTGCCCATCCGCCGTGCGAGTTCCACCGCCCGCTCGGCGCCCGCGACGTCCTTCTCCAGCTGTTCCGGCGACTTGATGTCGTACCACGGGATCCGGAACGCGCCTTCGCTGATCGAGGTGCCCAGTTCCGGCAGGTTCCCCTCCTTCAGCAGCGTCGCGATCCGTCCGGGCCGCTTGCGCTTCTGGCCCATCGGCCACTCGCTGCCGTACACGTCCCACGAGACGGGCCCGAGCGTCTCCGTCCACTCGGCGAATGTCTCCGGGTCCTTGAGACCCCGGCGGACGGCCCACGCGTATGAGAATTCTCTCGGCGAACGTCCCTTCGCGTTCCAGCCCCACTCCGCGGCCGCCTCCACGTTGAACATGCAGGCGCAGATCCGCGGTGTGGCGTACCCCATGATGCCCGACAGCCCCTTGTCCACGAACTCGTTCAGGCGTGCGTGCATGAACTGCGGCCCGGTGAACGGCTCGTTGAACCCGACACCCGCGCAGAGGTTCGGGCAAACGCCGATCCAGCGTCCCTGCTTGATGAAATCCACCAGGTACGGCCGGATCATCGGCGACTCGCTCGAGTTGTATGTAAACAGGCTGTGGTAATACCAGATCCGCACCTCCCGCGGCAGTTCGGCGAAGACCTGCGGATTACTCCGCTCCGTTTCCTCACTGGTGAGCACGTACAGCCGCAGGTCCGGCTGCTTTGCCTTCGCCTTCCGGTAGGCCGCGACGATCGTGCGGGCTTCAAGCACGCTGCGGTTCTCCTTCGCGCACTTTTCGCACTGGCAGCCCGTCTGGCCGGCCATGTTCTCCGCCATCCAGACGTCCACCGATCGCACGCCCGGTTTCTCCCGCCACGCCACGAGCCAGTCCGCCAGCACGTCCGTGAATCCGCCGTCCGAGTAGCAGATCGACCCCGGTTTACCTCCCCTTGCCTTCAGGTTCGGAAACGCATCGAAGAAACCGTCACGCGCCACCTGCTCCAGGTGCAGAATCACGGGCACCGGCTCGACCGCGACCGCCGGCCCCTCGTCGATCATCCGCTGCTTCGCGCCGGCGAGGCGCACGTCCGCCCGTTTCTCGCGGTCGACGCCCGTGTACGAGATCTGCTCGTCGTAGTTCATCTTGCGGTCCGACATCCACCGCACCTGCGTCGCGCTGTCGCTGCCCCACAGGCCCCGCACCTCGAGGTCCGGCCAGTCCGTGATCCTCACCAGCGGGATCTGCACCTTCGCTTCGTCGTGCGGCACCGGCGCCCTGCTGGTGTTCTTTGTCCCGGCAGATGCCCCTCCGTTCCGCCTGGCCGTGATGAACTGCTGCATCGTCTTGGCGGCGTAGTACGCCCCGCGCTCGCCGCCGCCGATGAGGAGGAGGCCCGCTCCGCCCGGCGCGGGAGCGATACGGTACGCCTGGTCGCGGTTCTGCAGGGACGCGAGTTCCTGGTCGGCCGCGTCGATCCGCAGTGTCAGCCGGAAGCCGGCGGCGTCTGGCGTGGGCTCGGTGCCGCCGAGCGCCTCGCGCAACTCACGCGCCGCCTGCGTGAGCAGCACCGGGGCGCCGTTTGGCACCTCCAGCGCTACCTCCGACGGCGCGAGCACGACGGATTGCGTCATGTCGATCTGCCGCGGGAGCGGCACGAGATGCCACGACCAGTGCTCGACGTCCGCGGGGCTGAGTTCCTTCAACTGCGGTGCGCCGTGTAGCGCGCTGGTGACCAGTGCCGCCAGCAGAGCCGCGTGTCCGATGAGTCGCATGGGTACCGTCCTCCTGTTATCAAGATTGTCGACAGAATACAGCACTGTGTGTTGACCGCAAGAGTGCCCTCCTCCCTCCGTGCCGCCGAGGGCCTCCTGGCCGTTTTGGAGCGGCTTGCGAGCGTTTAGCGAACACCTCCCTGGCCAGAAGAACAGCAGAGGGCAGATCGCGAAGCCGTAAGCAGCCGAAAGAGCGGAAGAACAGCCGGGTGCTTTTGCTCCGCTTCGCGTTCGCGCCCCCGCGATGAGAACGCTCAACGCAGGCGGCAGCGTGTCCCGAGCCACGTCGCCGTTGGACTTCTGGACTGCAAGCTGCATAACGGGATGGACCGCGGCCTTGACCTCGCGGCGGATCCGAGTACAATGCCTCCGAATAGACCTCCGGTGCCGGCGCAGTCCGGCCGGATCGTCCAGGAGCGATGTCATGCGACGGCTGCTGCACAGTCAGAATCCACTGCCGACCCTCCCGGGTGCGGCTGCGGTGCCGTCGCGCGACTCCTGATCCCCTCACGCGGCCGCGCTGGCCGTTTCCCGCGTTTTCTGTGAATCGGTTGGACGTATGCGTGCGCTGACGCGCCTCTGCGCTCCGGGACTTCTGAGCAGGAAGACCGCCCTTTGCGGCGGCACATGAGATCATGAGCGACAAGGAAACAGCAACAACACACCTGGCCAGGCCGGTGGCCCCCGAGGACCTCCGGTCCGGGCAGTTCGTCTGCATCATGCACGTGATGCACGAGTACATCCCGTTCTGGTGCCTGGAGGAGGCGACCTTCCGGGAGCCCGAACCCGTCCGCCTGTTCTGCCTGGCGGAAGAGGCGGGCACGCCCCTGCGCGTCGTCGAGGTCTGCGTCCCGTTCGTGCTCGTCGAGCAGCCGGACGGCACCCACCGCACGCTCGACCTGCGTCGCCATCGGCTGGCGGGCGTCTCGGAGCGGTTCGGCGAGCGGGCCTTCAAGCGCCTCCGGCGTTCCCCGGCGACCCGACCACGACGCGAGTGAGCCGGCCCCGACTCGGTCGTCGTCAGACGGCAGGTCCGTCCGCTCCGTGCGCGCCTGCGCGCCGGGGCGGATGCCCTGTCAAGCTTACTGACCGACGCGCCACCTCCCCGCAATGCAGGCGCTCCGCTACAATGGCCGCGGCTCCGGCCGGTGGTGTGCCGGCCGCGCATGTGTTTCGCCGTGCATCCCGTAGCAACTCGAGTCTGCACCCTGTGTCGGGAGGTGGTGTATGATGCGCCGCACGCGACTGATTTCGCTCGCAATCCTGAGCTTCCTCAGCGTCTTCCTGCTCGGCCAGGCCTGCGGAGTGACCAGGACAGGTGACCCGGGCAATGACGACGACGCCCTGGCCCCGCTCGTCCCCGACGACCAGGACCCGCTCGCTCCACTCACGCCGCGCGGGACCTGTGGGGTCTGGGCGGGTACGCTCACGGGCCTCCGCCGCGAGATCAGCACCCTCAACGCCACCTGCGGCGACACAGTCATCGTGCGAAGCGAAGAGAAGCGGATCGACACCGGGTTTACCCTGCTGATGGACGATCGGTGGTCGGCCGATCCGTACGGCGGGCCCTGCTTCCGGGCGGCGAGCGGCCGGCCGCTAGTCACCGACGGCAGGGTGAACTACCGGCGCACCTGGACGGACAACGAGGACTACGACCCCAAGTGCAACAAGTACACGCATGATGGCGGCGAAGAGACTTACGCCTTCACGGTCGAGCATGAGGACGTGACGATTTACGTCGAGATCGATACGCCCACCTACACGGAAGGACAGGACCTGCTGAGCGAACGCCCGTGCCGGACGGATTACCCGGTGCTGGTCACGATCCACGTGAGCGATCCCGCCAACGGGACGGGAAACTACTCTTCCACCCACGTGGGGAACGACGACTGCTGGCCGGGGCCCGCGACGGAGACGACGGACAAGCACGCGGTGACACAGAACAGCGCATCCGCGTTTATCGCGGTCCTCCACGGGACCTACCACATCGATCCGAACGGCAACGACACACTCGAGGCGTCGCGCGACACCGGCCCGATCACCGTTCCCGGCTGCCCGGGCATGAACAGCCAGTGCACCTGCAGCGACTCGGACCAGCTGATCGAACAGTTCACGCTCAGCCTGAGGCGATCCCCCGAGGGCGATCGCGACAACGACGCGATGTGCGACAGCGTCGACGGCTGCCCCGATCAGCCCTGGGACTACGAGCCGCCCTGCGGGGAGTGAGCGGCAGGATCCCGCTCCTGTTCTGAGTGACGCGCGCACTTGTTCAAACCGTTGAGCCCGCAGCCGGCCGACACCGTCGCGTGCCAGCGCCCCCCACGCATGTGTGCTGTGGGCTATGCGGGAGTTCTCAGCACCCGGCACTCCGTCAGCTTGCCCAGGCGGCGCATCTTCTGTATTTTGGCCCGGTTTTCACGGGGCGCGGTCCCCGTCAAGCGGGTGTTCCTGATCCACAGGTGAGAGCAACCATGTCAACCACCATTATTCACGTGAGCGGCCGGGAAATTCTCGATTCGCGTGGCAATCCGACGGTCGAGGCGACCGTGGTCCTCGAAGACGGCAGTTTCGGCCAGGCGGCCGTCCCTTCCGGGGCCTCCACCGGCGAGCATGAGGCGGTCGAACTCCGCGACGGCGACAAAAACCGTTACCTGGGGAAGGGCGTCCTGAAGGCCGTCAAGAACGTGAACGAGAAGATCGCTCCGGCCGTGAGCGACCTCGACGCGACGGACCAGGAAGCGATCGACAAGACGATGCTCGAGCTCGACGGCACGCCCAACAAAGGCAAGCTCGGGGCAAACGCCATCCTGGCGGTCTCCATGGCCACAGCCCGGGCCGCCGCCCAGAGCTGCCAGCTCCCGCTCTTTCGCTATCTCGGCGGGGCCGGCGCCCACGTCCTGCCGGTACCCATGATGAACATCCTCAACGGCGGCAAGCACGCCGACAGCACGGTGGACTTCCAGGAGTTCATGGTCCAGCCGTGGGGCGCCCCGTCCTTCAAAGAAGGCCTCCGCTGGGGCACGGAAATCTTCCACAGCCTCAAGAACGTGCTGAAGAAGAAGGGCTACAACACCGCCGTCGGTGACGAGGGCGGCTTTGCGCCGAGTCTCAAGAGCAATGACGAAGCCTTCGAGCTGATCGCCCAGGCCGTCCAGGAAGCCGGCTACAAGCTGGGCGAGCAGGTCTTCTTCGCCCTCGATCCCGCCACGAGCGAGCTGTACAACGAGGCGAAGGAGAAGGGCAAGGAAGGCTACTGCTTCTTCAAGTCCAACCCGGATCGCATCGCCAGCTCCGACGAGATGATCGACTACTGGGTCGGCGTCTGCTCCAAGTGGCCGGTCCGCAGCATCGAGGACGGGCTCGCGGAAGACGACTGGGCGGGCTGGGCCAAGCTGACCGCGAAGCTCGGAAGCAAGGTCCAGCTCGTGGGGGATGACCTGTTTGTTACCAACGTCACCCGACTGGAGCGCGGCCTGAAGGAGCGGACCGCCAACAGCATCCTCGTGAAAGTCAACCAGATCGGCTCACTCACGGAGACGTTCAACTCCGTCAACCTCGCCATGCGCAATGGCTACACGGCCGTCATCAGTCATCGCAGCGGCGAGACCGAGGACACGACCATCGCCGACATTGCTGTCGCCACCAACGCCGGCCAGATCAAGACCGGCAGCGCCAGCCGTACCGACCGAATCGCCAAGTACAACCAGCTCCTCCGCATCGAAGAGCACCTCGGCGATGAGGCCGTCTACGGGGGCAGATTCTGGAACAAGTGAACGGAACGGGATCGTTCCAGCGTGTGAGCGATGGAGCGATGGAGAGATGGAGCGTCGCGCCCGCAAGAGTCTGGTTCGCCGCCATACCGACCTGGAGGTTTACCAGAGAGCTTTTCGTGCGGCCATGCGCATCTTCGAACTGACCCGACAATTTCCGCCGGAGGAGCGGTACGCGCTGACGTCACAGATTCGGAGTGCGTCCCGGTCCGTCTGCTCCAATATTGCGGAGGTCTGGCGAAAGCGGCAGTACAAAGCCGCGTTTGTCACCAAGCTCAAGGACAGCGAAGGGGAGGCCGGCGAGACCCAGACCTGGCTCGAGTTCAGCGTGAAATGCGGCTACATTTCCCGTGACGTGGCTGCCGATCTATATGAAGAGTACCACGCGGTCATCGGCATGCTCGTCGATATGTCGGTCCATGCGGAGGACTGGACATTGTGAGCTCTCCCTCTGTCGCTCCATCGCTCTATCGCTCCATCGCTAACGGCACGCCGGAGTTCGCCACATGATCGAAACGCCACCCGGCGCCGCCGCCCACCCCATCATGTTCTGGGTCCTCACGGCCATGGCCCTGGCGGTGTTCGCGCCGTGCGTGCTGGTCCCGATCGCCCTGGAGACGCAGGAGATCCGGGCCTACGAGCGGGCGGCTGCCGAGCAGGTTGCCGGGCTCGAATACCGCATCGAACGGAACCGCAGCCGTATCCACGCCCTCAGCTCCGACCCGCTGGTCAACGAACGCATGGTCCGGCGCGAGCTGAACTACCGTCCCGAGACCGAGCAGCTGATCCAGATCACCCCGGAGGAGCTTCAGCAACTCCGCCTCCCTGCGGAGATCGGCGGCCCGGAGCTGCAGGTCACCCTCGAGCCCGAGCCGCCCTGGGTCACTACCCTCGGGCGCTGGCTGCCCGCGTGGCCCTATCGCCAGATGTTCGGCCCCGGCCCGAATCGCACGCTGCTGCTCGGCATGGCCGGCGGCCTTCTGGTCGCCGCATTCATCCTGTACGGCCGAGCCCCTGCGTCGCCGACGATACAGCAGGCGCTCGCCTGACCCACGCCGTTTCTGCCCGATGATCCTGAAGCGGTTGAGAGCTCTCCGAGGAGGTTCGTCCGCGCGCAAAAAGATGCCATCCTGGCAGCCGGTCGGGGGTCGTGAATTGGCGGCCAGGATGGCTTATCTTCCGAGTATCTCTCTTTCTTCGGTCTTCCGGCGCGCACGGCATGATGGGGAATTTGCCGCAAATGGAGGGGTGCGGCGGTCTTCCGTGGGGCGAGACGACAGCTGGCCGGGAAGCAGGGGGCTCAGAACGTCGGCTGTTTGCGTCCGAAGGCGATCACTTCGTTCATGCTGCCGCTGCGGAAACCACGCAGATCGATGGTCACGTAGTTGTAGCCAAACTCCCGCAGCCCCGATTCGATGCGGGCGCGGATCTCGGGCTCGCAGGCCCGCTGGATCTCGGCGGCGGGGAGTTCGATTCGGGCGAGGTTGTCGTGGTGCCGGACGCGGCACTCGCGGAACCCCAGCGCGTGCAGCAGTGCCTCCGACCGCTCGATCCGCTTCAGCTTTTTCGGCGTGATCGTCTCGCCGTACTGGATTCGGCTGGACAGGCACGGGCTGGCCGGCTTCTCGAACGTCGGCAGGCCAAATCGCTCGCTGAGTACCCGGATGTCCTTCTTCGTCAGCCCCGCCTCCGCGCACGGCTGTCGGACGGTGTGCTCGCTGGCCGCCTGGATTCCCGGTCGCCAGTCGTGCAGGTCGTCCGCGTTGACGCCGTTCACGACGGCCGCGAATCCGCGTTCGGCAATAAACGCTTCCAACCGGGTGTACAACTCGGATTTGCAGTAGTAGCAGCGGTTCTCGGGGTTCGACGCGTAGTGAGGGTCGTCCATTTCCCGGGTCTCGAGCACGACGTGCTCAGCCCCCATGGAGAGCGCCAGATCGACAGATGCTTCGAACTCGCCCTCGGCCAGGCTGTCACTCCGCCCCGTCACCGCCACGACGTTCGTCGACCCGAGTGTGTCGACGGCGACCTTCAGCACGAACGTGGAATCGACCCCGGCGGAAAACGCCACGGCCACCCGCTTCAGCGAACGCAGAATCTCTTTCATCTTCTCGAGCTTCTGCTCGAGTGTGGTATCAGTCATCACAGCCTCCGGGCCCGAGTTCTACGACCGGACGTGGGAGATTATACGCGGGACAGGGCACGCTTTGGGAGCCAGCCCCGCAGGGGAGGCGGGCGGCTGGATCATCGGGCTCCGGTTGCTCAGGTCGTCGGGCACGCCGGCAGGCGCCGCCGGATCAGCCCGGTGAGGTCGCCGGAGCCGCCTCGGCCGCAGGCGCGGTGCCCGGTGCAATCGCCGGGGCCGTGGCAGGTGCCAGGGCCGGCGCCGTCGCCGGTGCGGTTTCGGCCGGCCGTGTGGCGATGATCTCCAGCTTCGCGAGACGCTCCTCGAGGTCCATCAGTTTCTCGCGGGCGAGCGGTTCATACACACTCGGACGCCCGTCGACCACGTCCGAGATCACCTGCTCGTAGTATTTGCGGGCGGCCTCGACCGAACCCGTGCCGGCCACAACCAGGTTCTCCTCGACAGATCCCAGGCTCAATCGCGCCCGGGCCCTGACATCCTGCCGCGAGCCGTAGCGGTCCAGCGCTGTCTGGTAGGCCTTCTTCGCCTCCGCCATCAGCTCGGCGCGCCTGGCCTGGTCCTTTGGATCGGTCAGGGTCAGCGCGATGCGGTAGGCGGCGTCACCATGCAGTTGAACCGCCAACGGGCCAAGGTCGGCATTGTCGATCTGTTGAGCCGCGAGGTTCCGGATCTTCTCCAGCGTCTCCGGCTTCTCGGCGGGGTCCGTCTGGCGAAGGTCGTTGTATTCCGTCCAGGCGAGCTGCATCTCCTGGTAGCGATTCCGCTTGATGACGAGCGCAATCACAAGGATCAGGACGACCGCCGCTACCCCCACGAGCAGATACGTCGCGTTCTGCTGGGTCCACTCCTGCATCTGGTGCAGGTATACGCTCAGGTCGTTGGTTTTGAGTTCTTTTCGTCTCGTCTGCTTCATGGGACAGGCCTTTTCGGCGGCTCCGACGGTGCGGTTCGGTTGAATGGATTCACGATCGCCCGGATCGTCGTGTAGTTAAACCACCCGGGCTCGATCTGCACAGTGCAGGCTTCGTTACGCTTCTCGAATCGGAGACTGACGACTCCTTTGACGTTCTGATCGCTTACCCGCGTCCACCCCACAAGCGGCATCTGTTCGCGGTAGAAATTCCGAACCGCCTGGGCGTTGGCGAAGCCGCGATACTCGTGCCGGGCTGTTCGCTGGGCCCCCGATTCGTAATCTTCCGTCATCTTTTCGATGAGCCTGAAGTTCGCGGGAACCGGCACGCCATCGAGGTAGGGGGTGCCACGCGGGCTGAGCCGCTGCACGCCTCCGGAACTCTTATCTCCGCAACCGGCCAGCGCCGCGACCAGCAGGACTGCCCCCATCGGCAGCCAGCCGGCCTTCCCGCTTCGCCCCCGGCCAAATACAACTCCTGCTCCGGCAGTCCTTTGCGCAAGTCCGTCCATGGTGGTCCTCCCTGACGGAAATCCGTTCCTCCTTCGCCGGGTCAAGATCGCGAAGATTAGCCGAAAACCGGCATGCCAACAAGGTAGCGCGCGGCCCGGGTCCGCATCCTCTATCGGATGTTCCGGGCATGGGTCTCGATGACGCGCCGCCGTCCCTCACGCTGCTGGACGGAGTGGCTTGACCCGGACGTTGCGGAACCAGATCTCGCCCCCGTGGTTCTGCAGGCCGATATGCCCGGTCCGCGGCATACGCGCATAGGGGAAGTCAAACTTGCCGATGGGCTTCGTGAGCTGCGCGAAATCGGTGTCGATCACCTTGAACCCGTTGACCGCCACGACGACGTTCAGACCGCGCACCGTCACCTCCATCTTGTTCCACTCACCGGGAGGGTTCGACATGTTGCGCATCGGCGTGAGGACGTCATAAACCGCCCCCGTCGTGTGCTTGTCCGGGTCTTTGCCGGCATCGTCGATGATCTGGATTTCAAAACCCTTGAACGCCGGGCGATCCGGCGGGGCCCGGAAGAAAACGCCGCTGTTGGCATCGGGCGCGATCTTGAATTCGAGGCGAAGCTCGCAATCCCCGTACTTCTCGCGCGTGGCGATCCAGTAGTCGTCGCCCTTGCCCGAGCAGTAGATCATCCCGTCCCGAACGGAGAAAGCGCTGTTGTCCGGCGGAACCTGCTTGCCCTCCTCCGTGTACGGCACCCAGCCGTCCAGCGTGCGACCGTCGAACAGCGGAACAAATCCGTCGGCCTTCTCACGCCCTGCATCCCGCGCCGGACGTTCGGACGCCACCGCAGTTGCGATGAGAAGACTGACGACAGTGAGCAGAATGGCGCGCATTGAAATGCCTCCCGTGCGGGTCCGTGCACGGGAGGCATCCTACGACGCGTGGCCTGCCGCTGCCAACCGGCGGAGCAGAGCGGCGGCCCGCGTCACCAACCGCGCCGTTCAGCGGGCCAGGACCTGGAGAATGAAGACGGACGTCTTGTTCTCACCCGTCGGCACCGCCCCGAGCACGACCGCTTCGCCGAGCGGGGTCGCCATTGCCGTGCTGATTGAGCAGAGTCGCCGCGTCTGCTGGCACGGCGCCGGCGGAGTTCCCGGAGCCGCCGGCTCGAGCGGCGCCGATGCCTCGAGTGACAGCTGCAGTCGAGGCTGCTCGGATTGCTGCGTGTCCAGAAACGATCCCGTGATCGAAAGTGTGCCGTACCGCGGCGCCGCGCTGATCGTGAACCCCCCCGAAGGCGAAGGGGGGACCGGCCCCGGCCGTGCCGGTGAAGGCGGCCGCGGTGGAGGAGCTGCCGCAATGGCCGAGACCATCGTCTGGGCCGCCAGGTGCAGCTCGCTGATCCCCATCCTCGCCAGGTCGCCGACGACGCCCGCCAGGTCATCGGGCGGCGAAGGGGCGTCCTTTTCGCCCGTGATCAACCAGACGATCCGAATCTGCACCGCGCGGGGTGGAGGGCCCTCCGGTGCGCTGCGTTCCCCCTGGTCGAGTTTCTGGATGAGAACCGCCGCCTCCTGCATCGCCTGATCCGATCCACTCAGCACGATGCTTCCCGTCCGCTCGTCCGGTTGGCAGCGAACGTTCGGCTGCCGCAGTTCATTCAGGAGCTGACAGACCGTTTGCGGCCGGGCATACTCCAACTTGAAGACCTGGATCTTCAGGCGCGGAGCGCTCACCGGCTGATCCGCCTCCACGATCACCTTTTCGACGCGATCAATCGCGTCGAGCGGCGCCCTGACAACCAGGGCGCCTCCCTGCGTCACGACGCGTGTGTACTCGCCGAACAACTTCTGCACGATGACTGCCACGTTCTCGGCCTCTGCATACTTGAGCTCGTATCGCTTCACGACGGTGGGTACCTCCGCCGGCTGTGTACCAGGCGGGAGTGGAGGCATGAACGGCGGCACGCCGGGAGAGGCGGACGGTCCTCGCCGGGCGGGCTCGTTTGCCGCCGAAAGCGTTACTGCCGAGAGCAGAAAAGCAACAAGAACGAGCGACCGACGTACGGACTGCATGAAGGGCTCCTTTTCGATATGGGCGCAGGGCATCACGCGGCTGCTTCTACCTTGTTGGACTGCTGGGTAAGACCGGACGTTTACGAGTTTCTGTGAGAATCTACCGCTCAGGCGCGCCCAGGATGCAGCGGTGCGGTTTTCATGGCTGCGACGTGGGTGCGCTGGCGGGTTCCACTGCCGGCGGGGGAGGGGAAATCTCGAAGACCAGCCGGATCCGGTTGGACTGCTCCGCCGGAGCCGAACTGGTGGCTGGCTGAGTCGTGGGGGGGACGGAGACGGCGCGATTCGCCCGCCCCTCGACGTCCGCCGGGGCATCGGCTCGATGCGTGCGTTCGGGGACACCCGCGGCTTCTGCTGCGGGGAGGCTGGCGATGACTCCCCGCCTTGTTCCCTTGGATTCCGCGCCGAAACCCAGGTGGCTTGCCGTTGAACTGTCCTTCCAGTCGAAATAATGGCGGCCCCGGGCGCCGGCACGCGTGTACTGGTCGCCGGACTCGACTGGCTGGCTTGCCGGCACCTGACGCATCCCGACAGCCCCGGTCTGCGACTCGAATGCCCGTGCGGTCTCGATCGCCTCGTCTGCGTCCGTGACAGTCAGCGTGAGTTCTCGCGCGTCGTGTTCCTGGCCCGCGGCTTGTCCGAGCCCGTAACTTCCGCCGACTCCCCCCGCTCTGCCGAACGCTCTGATTCCAAAAGCCTTCTCGGCCTCCGGTTTCTGAGTGCTCGCCAAATCGGGCGCGTGCAACTCATAGTTGGCGATATCGTTCCAGGCCCGGTCGCGCGAGGCGCTGTCCTGATAACTGAGATCGAAGACGACTCGATTCGCGGGGTCGCCCATCGTGGGCGCCATCGCATCCGCGTAGAGGCTGTCAAGGTCTGTCGGAGGTGCGGCTGTCGCGATCGTCGCGCCCGCGGAAAAGGACGGAGCAGCGGCGGGTGCTTCCGCCACCTGCTCTTTCTGCTGGCCTCCCTTGAAAACGCCGAACCGTCGCCCGGCCGCCGTTTCCTGTTGGGCAGCGGCCGTGCTGTCCAGTTTGCCCGCCGTGCGAGCCTCGTTGAGCCTGTGTGCAATCCCCTCGTCCCTCTCACCCTCGATCCCGGATTGCCGACGCGCGTCCTCGATCGAATCACCGTCGCGATCTGCGAGAGCATCGCGCAGGACGTCTTGTTTCTCGTCCCTGCCGTTCTCCATCGCGAATCGCTCATGGACAGGCGGGCTCGCGGGTTCGCGCAGCTCCGGCCACAGCAGATAACTGCCGGTGACCAGCAACGCTACGCCGGCGGCCATCGACACCCACCGCACGAAGCGAAGCGGGGATCGCGACTCCTCGGCCGGAGTCGGCTCGCTCAGGAGCGCCCGTCGTTCCAGCCGCGAACGGATGCCGTCCATCAGGTCGTCGGATGCCCGGGCCCTGGGCAGTTGCGAGACTGCCTCGGCGGTTGCCTGGAGTTCTTTTAGGAGGTTCCGGGCACCCATGTCGGAGGCGAGGAAGGCATCGATCTCGGCGCGTTCGCGCGGAGAGAGCTCTCCGTCCATGTAGGCGGAAAGCTGTGACTCCAGGAACGTGCGCCGCTTCGGATCCATGACCTTCCCTGACTCAAACCTCTCGATACCTGTCCACGCTCAACTCTCGAATTCCACCACGGGGCGGAGCCAGTCACGCAGTTCGAGCCGGGCCCGGTGGAGCCGGGACTTTACAGTCCCGACCGGCAGCTCGAGGATTTCAGCCATCTGCTGGTAGTCGAAACCCTCGATGTCGCGCAACACCACGACCGCCCGGTGCTCCTCGTCGAGTTGATCGAGCCCCTCCATGATCCGCCGCTGCGTCTCCCGGGCCGAGAGTCGCGCCGGCGGACTCTCGGGTTCCGGCGAGACACGTCCGACCAGACGCATCGCCTGGTGGTCGCCGAGGTCCTCGCCGTCGCGTCCATGCAGTGACAGCTTCACGGCCCGGGCCGCCTTCCGCCGGTGCGAGATCGCGACATTCACGGCGATGCGGAAGAGCCAGGTGTAGAACTGGGCCTTCTGCCGAAACCCGCCGAGCGATTCGATCGCCCGGAGGAACACATCCTGGGCCAGATCCTCCGCCTGGTCGCGATCGCCGCAGATCCGCCAGCACGTGTTGAGCACGCGGTCCTGGTACTTGGTCACAAGCCGGGCCAGGGCGCTCATGTCGCCGGTGCGGGCCTGCTCGACCCAGACCGCATCCTCGATCGGTGCGGTCGCTGCAGCCGGGTGCTCCTGTGCCATCTTAGACGCTCACGGACGGGCCGGGGTTCCGGTTCCCCGCGTGGGGGATTCTCCCAGTCCATCATGTTACCGGGCGTGGTGCACGTCAAACCGCCACTCCCGTCTGGTACAAGAGCCGCGGGCCCCGGGCTGCAGGCCTGTTTCAGGGGAGTGGCGTACCGAGGGCCTCGAACGTCGATCGGATCGCGCCAAGCTCCTCGGTTGACAGCCGGACCCGCGCCGCCCCCGCGTTTTCCGCCGCCTGGGCCGCTGTTCGGGCGCCCACCAGGGCGGTCGTGATGCCGGGCTGGTGGAACGTCCAGGCGACCGCGATTTGCCCGAGGGTCGCGCCGTGCTTCTCTGCGATGGGTCGGATCTTATCGAGGGCTTCGAGAACACGCCGGCGGTTCTGCGGTTGGTACCAGGGTCGCCGGCTGCGAAGATCGGTTTCCGGAAAGGTGCGGTCCATCGTGACCTTGCCCGTGAGCAGCCCCATCGCCATCGGGCTGTACACGATCACCCCGATGTCGTGCTTGCGGCAGAAGGGGACCTGGTCCGCCTCGATGTCACGGTCGAGCAGACTGTACTTGATCTGGTTCGACACGACGGGTGCGTACCGCAACGCCTCCGCCATCTGGGCGCTGCTGTAGTTGGAGACGCCGATCGCGCGAATCTTACCCTGCTCCTTGAGCTTGACGAGCGCGCCCATGCTCTCCTCGGCCGGCGCGACGCTACTGGGTGCGTGTACCTGGTAGAGGTCAACGTGATCGGTCCCGAGCCGCTGCAGGCTCTCCTCGCATTCGCGCATGATCCATGGGGCCGTCAGGATCCGGTGAGCCGTCACTTCCCCGCCGCCCGGCGCCGGGAGCTTGAAGTGAAACTCGCCCTCCGGCGCGTCCCAGCGGATCCCGCACTTGGTGAGGATCTTCACCTTGTCGCGCCGGCCCTGGATCGCCTCGCCGACGAGACGCTCACTGTGCCCGCAGCCGTAAATCGGAGCGGTGTCGATGGCGTCCACGCCGTGATCGATTGAAGCGCGGATGGCCTCGACCGCGTCCCGGTCCTCGCTGCCGCCCCAGAACAGCCCGCCGATGACCCACGCGCCGTAGGTCACGACCGGGAGCTGCAGATCGCTCGTGCCGAGTTGGCGATGCTCCATGGCTCATCCTCCGTACACAGACGCCCTTACTGTAGTGCGCACGGAGCGGCATGGGCAAAGCCCGACGCGGCAAGTGGAAAGTGCAAGGCGAGAAGTGAGTCGTCGTGCCGCAGGTTCAGCCACTTCGCGGACCACAAAAAAGCCGGGACGAGTCCTGGCTCGCCCCGGCTGCTCATGCGGTCTCAGAAGATGTCAGCGGATTAGCTTCTCACTTGTGACTTCTCACAGGTCCACCTGCATCCGCAGACCGTAGACCAGCGACGTGTCGAGATTGCCGAATCCGCCGCCGGGATCGCAGATGACCTGCAGATCGGGAGAAATGTGCAGCCACGGCGTGATCTCGATGTTGTAGTAGGCCTCCATGCCGGACTCCTGGTTGAACGGGTCGGGCAGGCCGTTCGCCAGGTTCAGGTAGTACCAGCCGACGCCGAACGTGTCGTTGTCGCGATCCGGAATGATGCCCTTGCCGCCGACGCCCCAACTGTAGAAGTAGTTGATCGGGTTGACGTCGCTGCGGGCCCAGCCGAATCGCCCGAAGATGCCCACGCCCTGCGTCGGATCGCATTCCTCGGTATAGAGATACTGATCGAAGTTGTAGTAGATCCCCACGTTGTCCGGGCTCGTGTCATACTTCGTGAGCATCCGCACGACCTTGTTCGCCATCTTCGGTCCGAGCAGCGAGATCACGAGCGGCCCGGTCTCGCGGAAGGGCGATGGCGGCTGCAGATGTTCGAATTCCTTCGAACTCCAAGTGAAGCCGATCCGCTGATTACCCGGCTTGTCAAAAGGCTTGATCTTGAAATCCCACTCGTGGATCACCGTCGTGTGCGTCGGCCCGTGGAACGTCGTCTCGAAGCCCGTGGTCTTTGCGCGGCCCTCCGAATCCGCCACCGCCGTGACGATGGAGAGCCAGTCGGTCGGTCGCACGATGAAGCCGGCGCCCAGGTTGGTGTACGGCAGGAAGGAGGGGATGATCATGTTGTTGCGGAGCGCCGCGTTCATGAACTGCGTCCGCTCGTCATTGGCGAAGACGTTTGTGTCGAACGCCCGCGAGCCGTCGAGCTTGCCGCCAATGAGCGTCAACTTGCCTTCCATGAGCGTCTGGAAGTAAATCCACTCCGACAGCGTCATCATGCAGCCTTCGTCCGCGCCCGGCTTCACCGCGTCGAGATTCACCGGAATGAGGGAGCCGACCTTGCCCAGGATGCCGTCACCCCACTTCGGTTCGGCATTCAGGAGGAGCATGCCGCCCTCCCACAGGCCCATCTTGCAGGTGTCGAGCGTAATGGTCAGATCGCCCGAACCGGAGTACCGCAGGCCGTTGTTCGTCTGCGCGCCGCCGTGGGCGTTGCCCTGCACGATGTTGGTCACCCCGACCTTGATGTTGATGCCATTGTCTGCCAACTCCTTCCGGTGACCTCCCCAGTCGCCGGTCATGGTCTTGCCATGGAGCCAGTCGGTCTCGCTGCTGGCGATCTCCTCGGCCGTCGGCTGTGACGGCTGGGTATCCTGCCCGAGAGCGGCTGGCAGGAAGATGAGGATCGAACACGACAGGAGAAGTGGAAAAACGCGCATCGTTTGCTCCTGATCAAGGTGCACATCTGTTCGAGGCCGCTCCGGATGTGGAGAGGCCGTAGAGGTGCCGCCCGGCGCACCGGGACAGACGCCGCACCGCAGTTATCGGCCATTTTTTCCGCTCAGGATGAATGAGATTTCATCTCGGTCGAGCCGCCCGATACCTTTGCCCGACCGGCCGCACCTGCCGCTTGACAATCCAGCGGCACACCCGTATTCGTGCCGGTGGTTCGTCACTCCGGTCGCCCGGGATGCCGACCGCGACATCAGTCCCGCGAAGCAGCATCAGGAGCAGGCAGCATGTCCCAGCCAGCACAATCGAGGCACGCAGACCACACCACGACCCGACGCGAAATGATGCGCGGCACGGCGACCGCCGCGGCCGCCCTGTCCCTCGGCGCCGTTGTACCCCGGGTGGCGATCGGCCGTCCGCCGGGTGCCAACGACCGCATCCATATCGGATTCATAGGCTGCGGCGGGCGCGCGACGAACCACATGGACGGTATGACGGCCCTCATGAATGCGGGCGAGAAGATTCAGCTTGTTGCCGGCTGCGACGTCTACGGCCCCCGGCTGCGGTCCCGGTCGGAGAAGTACAAGCTCCGCCCGTACCGTACCTACCAGGAGCTGCTGCAGGACAAGGACATCGACGCCGTCTTCATCTCCACGCCCGACCACCACCACGGCCAGCAGGCGATCGATGCCGTTCGGGCCGGCAAGGACGTCTACTGCGAGAAGCCGGTGACACACTGGCGGCAGTTCGAGGTCACGAAAAAGCTCGCGGAGACGGTGCGCGCCTCCGACCGCGTATTCATGCTGGGTTCGCAGTACATGTCCGATGGTGCATGGGCGATCGCTCGCCGCCTCATCGAAGAGGGTGCGATTGGAAAGCCGATCCATGCCGAGTGTGCCTACTTCCGCCTCGGTGACTGGGGCGAGCGGGGCATGCCGATCGACGATGCGAATGCGAAACCCGGCCCCGATCTCGATTGGGAGGCCTTCCTCGGCGACGCCCCGAAGCGCCCATTCGATGTCAGCCGCTTTTTCCGTTGGCGGATGTACCGCGATTACTCCGGCGGCCCCTCGACTGACCTGTATCCACACTTTCTGACGCAGGTCGTTTACATGCTTGGCGTCACGCTGCCCGACCGCGTCGTTGGCAGCGGCGGAAAGCTGCGCTACGAAGAGCGTGAAGTGCCGGACAGCTTCAGCCTCGTGGCCGATTACCCGGAAAACCTCACGCTGGTCATGACCGGCACGCAGGGCAGCAACTACGGTGGCCCCAACTGCTATGGTCCGGCCACCGCGCCGGTGATCCGCGGCTGGGACGCGTCGCTGACCTTCCGCGGCAACCAGGTGGTCGTCATTCCAGGCGACGAGAAGAAACCGCAGCGCACGGTGCCCATCGACGCGGGCTGGAACCAGGAGCGGTACTACCGCACGTTCCTCGAGTGCATCCGCACACGGAAGCAGCCCGTCAGCTCGGCGGAACTGGCGTACCACGTGCAGACCGTCCTGCAGATGGCGATGCAGGGCTGGGACGCGGGGAAGGTCGCGCGGTTTGACCGCGAGAAACAGCAGATCATCCTGTGAGCAGCCCCTTTGGTGACACCTCGGAGAACTATCATGAACCGGATTATCACGGTCCGTGCGTGCGCGCTGTGGCTGGCCTCACTCTGGGCTCTGCGTGCCGAGGCGCACGACGTCGCCGACCTGGCGCGGCTCACGCCTGGAAAAACCGCGGCCCAGAACGGGCTCTGGATCGAGACGCCGCTTGAGCGACGGTTCAACTCGGGCAAAAGCGTCGTTGTCGCCGATATCCAGGGCCCCGCGCAGATAACGATGATCCATTTCGCCGTCCCGCACAGCCACTTTGGGGCGCCGATCCGGATGCTCGACCGCGACCTGCTGATCCGCATGTACTGGGACGGCGAGGAGACCCCGAGCGTCGACTGCCCGCTGGTCGATTTCTTCTGCGATCCCGGCGGGTACCGGGAGAACGTCAACACGGAGCTGGTCAACAAGCGGCGCGGCTTCAACTGCTACTTTCCGATGCCGTTCCGCAAGTCGGCGAAGGTGGAGCTCGTCTACGATGGCCCGGCCAGCCCCGGCGAGGAACTCTGGCGACTCATGCCCTGCTACAGCTATGTCTTCTACCGCACCATGGAAAGCGTCCCCGCGGACAGCGGGTACTTTCACGCGTGCTGGCGGCAGGAGGGCCTGCTCCTGGGCAAGCAGGACTACTTTGCCCTGGAGGCGAAGGGCAAGGGCAAGTTTGTGGGTTGGAACGTCACAGTGCGGGCCCCCGGGCGCGGCGCCGGCCCCGTCGATATGAACGAGAAGTTCTACATCGACGGCGAAAAGGAGCCCTCCATCGAGATGCAGGGCATCGAAGACTCGTTCGGGTTCAGCTGGGGCTTCCCCGAAACGGAAAGCATGTTCCCACTGACCGGCTGGTTCCCGTTTCTCAAGGGCGCGGCCGCATACCGCTGGTTTGTGAATGACGCCATCAGCTTCGAAGAATCACTGCGGGTCATGATCGGCTTCGGGGAGAAAGAAGATCCGATGTTCCGTCGCGAGTTCAGCAGGCCAGGCAGCACGCTGCAGCTTTCGAGCACATGCTACTGGTACCAGGTCGAGCCGCACGCGTCGCTGCCGAAGATGCCGCCTGCCGCCGATCGCGCCCCCGCGCCCGATGACAACCCGTTCTGGCCCGGGAAGGAGGAAGTGCCATCCGCGGAAGACCTGAAGGCCCGCAACGTCCGCCTGCACATGATGTGCGGCCGTTCCGGCAAGGAAGTCATCCACGCCGAGCCGGGCTACGCCGCCGAAGTGACGCGCGGCTACAGCTTCACCGGCTGGACCCCGCCGGTCTACCACACGCGGGCGGATCACGAGGCCATCGAACTTCGCGTGACGACGCCGCGATGGAAAGCGGGCATGCTCCGCCTCTACATCATCGATCCGGACACGTTCGAAGGCGGTCGACGCCAGCGCGTGAAGGTCGCCGGCTCCGATCTCGGCGTCTTTGAGAAGTTCATGGAAGGGCGATGGGTCGACAAAGTCATTCCCGCGGACGAGAACGGCGACGGCCAGATCCTCATCCGCATCGAGAACGCCCGGAAGGGCTCAAACGCCGTGGTATCCGTCGTCGAATGGATCGACTGAGATAAAGCCACCCATCGCCGGTGCCGCAGCCGGACCGCCAGGGCGGCATCGACGCGATCTACCGCGACTTCGAGACGTACTTCCCGATGAACTCGGCCGCGCCGTCCACCGTGGAGACCGCGAGCGCCGCGTCCTCGTCCATCTCGATGCCGAATTCCTCTTCGAACGCGGCGACCAGCTGGACGCTCTGCACCGATTCGGCGCCGAGGTCGAACACGAAGTTGTCGCCCGGCTTGATCGTGGCGGGATCGAGCGAGAGAACCTTGGCGGTCACGTTGATCACACGCTGCAATACGTCTTTGTCTGCCATCGAAAGGCCTCCAGGTTCTGAAAAGATCGGCGCCCGGTCGCGCGGGCTGTTTACTTGTTACCGAGCCGGATACGCACATCCGCCACGTGGCACCCCTGTCCGGCCGGATGCACGATAAGCGGGTTGATGTCGAGTTCGGCAATCCGCGGGAAGTCGGCGGCCAGCTGAGAGAGCCTCTTGATCGCGTCTGCGATCGCCGCCGTATCGCTGGGCGCCTCGCCGCGGAGACCCTGCAGCACCGCCGCCGCCCGCAGGTCGCCGAGCATGCCTTCCACCGTGGCCTCGTCCACCGGCACGACGCGGAAGGTCACGTCCTTGAGTGCCTCCACGTAGATGCCACCCAGGCCGAACATCAGGACGTGCCCGAAAGCCTCGTCACGGTTGAGGCCGAGGATCACTTCCTTGCCCGCCGGGATCATCTTGCGGACCAGGAACCCGGCGATGTCGCTCTCGGTGTAGCGCTGCAGGATCGCCTCCCGCATCTCCACGCACGCCGACCGGAGCTCCTTCGCGTTCTTCAGGTTGAGAATGACGCCCTTGACGTCGAACTTGTGCACGATGCTCGGTGAGACGATCCGCAGCACCACCGGATAGCCGACACGATCCCCGGCGGCCACCGCTTCGTCGGGTGTCATCGTCAGCTCCGACGAAACCACCGGTAGCCCGTACGCCGCCAGCACCCGCAATGCGAGCGGCTCGATCAGGTAGCCCTCCGAAGCCTTGTCGATCACCGCCGCCGCGGCCGCCTTGTCCACGTCGTACAGCTTGACCCGGCTGCGGCCGGAATCGCGCCACGTGCGGTACTGCACGGCGTCGCGGAGCGCGTCGCAGGCGAATTCCGGCAGGATGTAGTGCGGGATCTGCGCCCGTTGAAGGATATCGATGCCCGGCGCCACGTCCTTGGCGCCCATGAACGAGCAGGCGAGCGTCTTGTCGCTGCTCGCGTGCTTGGCCCGCAGCTCGCAGATCGCCTGCGCGATGCGCTCGATGTTTGTCATCGACTGCGGCGTCAGGATCACGAGAATCTGCTGCACGTGGTCGTCGGTGTACATCGCCTCGAGCGCGGCAATGTAGCGGTCCTCGCGGGCGTCGCCGATCACGTCGATCGGGTTTTTCATGTTGGCGGCCGCAGGGAGCGCTTTCTTCAGCTTGGCGGTCGTTTCCGGTGAGAACCGCGCGAGTTCGAGTCCGCGTGCGATGGCCGCATCTGTTGCCATGACGCCCGGCCCGCCCGCGTTCGTCACAATGGCGATGCGGTTCGTTCGAGGCAGCGGCTGGTACGCCAGCAACTGCGCCGTGTTGAACATCTCCTCGATGGACTGGCACCGGATGATGCCCGCCTGCTTGAACGCCCCCTGGCAGACGACGTCCGACGCGGCCAGCGACCCTGTGTGCGAGGCGGCTGCGGCGGCCCCGGCGGCCGTGCGACCGCTCTTGATGGCCAGGATTGGCTTCGGATTCTCGCCGTGTGTGATCGACCGCGCCAGGTGGATCAGCTCCGGCCCGCCCGAAATCTCCTCGAGGTAGACGAGAATCACCGATGTCTGCGGGTCCTCTGCCATGTACCGCAGCAGGTCGACTTCGCCGACGTCCGCCTTGTTGCCCACGCTCACGAACTTCGAAAACCCGATATGCTTGGCGGCCGCATAGTCGAGGACCGCCGTGCAGAGCGCACCGCTCTGGGAAAGGAACCCGATCTTCCCGGCGTCCGGCATCGACCGGGCGAAGCTGGCATTCAGCAGCACGTCCGGCTCGGTGTTGATCACCCCGAGGCAGTTCGGCCCGATCATCCGCATCTTGTACTTCGCGGCGATCGCCTTGATCCGCTGCTCGCGCTCGAGCCCCTTCGGGCCGGTCTCCTTGAATCCCGCGGAGATGATGATAGCCGCTTTGATGCCTTTCTGGCCGCACTGTTCGAGGGCCTGCTCGCAGACCGCTCCTGGAAACACCAGTACCGCAAGGTCCACCGGGTCAGGGATGTCGAGCACGTAGTCGTACGCGCGCACGCCGGAAATGCTTCGTCGCCGGGGCGCCACGGGATACACCGTCCCGTTGAACCTGCCTGCCAGCAGGTTCGCGAAAATGTCATGCGGAACCGTTCCGGGGGTGTTGGTCACTCCGAGCACGGCGATCGAGCGAGGGCGGAAAATGGGGTCCAGATCACTGGCGGGCGACGTGGTCATGCTGGTCTTCCTGTTCTCGACGGGTGCAGATCGAATGAATAGCCAGCGTACGTATTGACCGGCAGTTTACTTCAGGACGGGCCGTTTTCAACCGGACCGTGCACGACGCGGCCGCTTTGTGTAGTGAGGCTGCCGCCGTACGCCGGAAGATCTGCTGCCGCTCAGCCCGCCTGGAACCCGCCGGCCGCACGATACGGGATATTCCTGTACTTCGCGTACAACTCCGGCAGGTGCAGCTGCACCTGGTGCTCGAGTTCCTCGTCCGTGATCGACGAGAGACGCCCGTGCACGTTGTACTGGTCCATGACCCATTTCTGGATCTCGACGATCCGGGTCAGCTTGACCTCGTCGGGCGTGCCCTTCACGCCCAGGAAGTCATTGACCCACACCGCGATGCCGTCGGTGCCGGTCTTGTCGGTAATCGCCACCTTCGGCGGGCGGTTGAGCAGCGCCTCGGTGTCCATGATGTTGTAGATCCGCTCGTCGCGCCGCAGACCGCCCGCGTGGATCCCCGCCCGCGTCGTGTTGAAGTGCTTCCCCACGAACGGGTAATTCTCCGCGATGGGCAGCCCGATGCTCTGCATGTAGTGCGCGAGCTCGGTGATCATCGTGGTTTCGATTCCGCAGAGATCGCCCTTGAGTGCGATGTACTCCATCAGTGCGCTTTCAAGCGGCGGGTTCCCGCACCGCTCGCCATATCCGAAGAGCGTGCCGTTCAGCGCGTTGCATCCGCACAGCCAGGCCGTCGTGCCGTTGATGTGCACCTTGTGGAAATCGTTGTGCCCGTGCCACTCCAGCCGCTCCGGCGGGATGCCGCACTCGTTGTTCATGTACCAGCACAGCTTGGGGATCGACCGCGGCAGGGGGACGTTCGAGTAGCTCAGGCCGAATCCCATTGTGTCACACAGACGCACCTTCACCTTGAGGTGCTCGGGTACCTGCTCGCTGATTCGGGCCAGTTTCTGCACGAACGGGAAGACAAACCCCGCGCAGTCTGCCCGTGTCACATCCTCCAGGTGGCATCGGGGACGCACGCCCGTCTCGATCGCGGCCTCCACCACCTCGATGTACTGGTCCATCGCCTGCTGGCGCGTCTGCTTCTGTTTGTAGAAGATGTGGTAGTCGCTGCTGCTGGTCAGCATGCCCGATTCCTTCAGGCCTGCCTCCTTGACCAGCCGAAAGTCGCCCTTCACCGCGCGGATCCAGCCGGTGATCTCCGGGTACGTCAGACCCAGTTCGCGGCAACGGTCCAGCGCTTCCCGGTCATTCCGCGTGTACAGGAAGAACTCGGTTTGCCGGATGACCCCGTTCGGGCCACCGAGCGCCGACAGCATCTCGTACAGCTTCACCTGCTGTTCGACGGTGTAGGGGGGACGGGCCTGCTGGCCGTCGCGAAACGTGGTGTCCGTGACGTGGATGTCCGCCGCGGCCCGGGCCGCCGGGTCCAGGATGACGCGCCGGCCTTCGATCTCCTCCTCCCACGTTCCGGCAAACCGGATCAGGGGCGGCAATGTATAGGGAAAGGTGTCTTCCAGCAGGTTCGGCTCGGGCGTGTGCTGAAGAGTGTACGTGCGCTTCATGGGTCCGGTCTCCTGTCTGTGCCTCACGTCAGGGAAGTGAACGAACAGCATCACCCACCGGCAGCCCCAGCCGCCGTGGAAGGAACCCGACATGCACCGATTCCCGAGACCGGCCCTGATGCTGTGTGCGGAACAATCGTCTCGCGAACGATACAACGCGCCCGGTACAGAAGCAAGATCCCCTCCGTCCCGTCATGCGACTCAACACCGAATCCCTGCTGCCGCGAATCGATCGCGGTTGAACTCACTGTCGCGCCATCGCGACGACCTCCGCCAGCACGTTCACTTGCCGAGCATCGCCCGGCGACCGCGTGCCACGTATTTCAGGCGATCTTCCGCCGTCAGTTCGAAGATTCTCCGCAGCAGCGCTTCGTCGTCGGCCGTCATCTCGACCTTCCGGCGGGACATGGCGGTCCGCGCCGTCGAGATGAGAGCGTTGAGCCCGAAACCCTTGCCGATGAAGCCGTTGAGGAACCACGCGAACGGCGGAATGTACTTGGGCAGGGGGGCGCCCGTGGCAACGAGCACGGACCCTGTTCCGACGAATGCCCCGGTGTTCAGGAGCGTCCCGATGCTCGTCTTGACGTGGTCGCCGATCATCGCCCCGACTTTGGTCGAGCCCGTGTCGATGGTGTCGTGACCCATCATTACGCTGACCGTGGTGTAGTCGTTCTTCAGATCGCTGTTGCTGGTGAGCGCGCCGAGATTCACCCACTCGCCGACGTAGGCGTGCCCCAGGAAGCCGTCGTGGTACTTGTTGGAGTACCCGTGAATGATGCTCTCTTCGACCTCGCCGCCGACGCGGCACATGGGGCCGATACTGCAGCCCTCGCGGACCTTCGCCCCGAGGATGATCGTCTTCGGCCCGATCCAGGCGGGCCCCTCGATCCGCGTGAACGGGTGGATCTCGCAGCCCTCTTCAATCGTGACCGGGCCGTTGTGCGTGTCGATGCACACGAACGGGTGGATCCGCACGCTCTCGGCGATGCAGACCTGGTCCTTGTAGCCGAATACGCAAT
>CAZJTF010000061.1:0-24697 GCA_964548565.1 uncultured Planctomycetales bacterium
CCTCAAAGCCGTGCGTTCCGCCGCCTGAGGCGCAGAATTATGCAACGCTGGGGTTGACTGGACCACAGCGCAGCTTGCACCATTCCGTGGCCCGCGCCTGGCTGCGAAATGAACGCGGAAACGAGGCGGGAGGCTGAAACAGTCGATGGTGTCCCGGAACCTGTCCCGTGTGTATTGTCCGCCTTGTGTTTCGTGCGTCCACTACCGACTGGGAGGATCTTGATCGCGAGCGGGGGCGGTGATGAGCAAGAACTTGAAGCGCCTGTCGTTGGTTCTTCTAACGACTGTCGTATTGTCCAGCTTACCCATTGCAGTGTGGTTCGGCACGTTGCGCTGGCAGCGGCTTCGGTCGGCTATCGATCTGGGGGATCCCGCGGCTGTGCGGGCACAAGCATTATCTCTTGATCTGAATGTTACGGCGCTCATATCAACAAGCCTGCTGGTGGTGGTGTGACGCCACTGCATGCCTCGGTATGGGGCGGCAATCCAAGCCTCGTGAAATGGCTACTCGATCACGGTACCAATCTGAGTGCCGTGACGCACGACGAAAGGTCCACACCTCTGCACACCGCTGCCTCACATAGCGTCGAGGCCGTCCAAGTGCTCCTCGAGCGTGGAGCTGATCCGAATGCGCGAGACTGGAGGGGGCGAACACCGCTGCACCTCGCATCGCGGGCAGGCTTGACAGGGGCAATTCAGGCCCTTGTGGAACATGGTGGCGGCCCGGCGCTGCTCGATCGTGAGGGAACACCCGCTCTCGGTCAGCGCTGAGCCCCGCCCGGCTGCCTGATGATAACTGTTTACCATCTGCCCCGGTGTTGTCGCAGAATGGACACCGTCGGACTACCTGCTGCGACAGCGATCGACGCCGGCACGGACGAGGCGCCGCCTCTGGCCGACCCCGCCGAGGAGTCCGCTGCGTTACGAGGCGGCCACAGAGTCCGCTCGCCGATCATGACAGTATGCAACGGGAGTGTGCGATTGTGCCGCGGAGCGGCCTCACTTCAGAAGTCCCGCCAGCGTCTCGCCGATGGTGGCGGGGCTGTCGGCCACCGCGATCCCGGCCGCCCGGAGCGCCGCGATCTTGCTCTCCGCGGTGCCTTCGCCGCCGGAGATGATCGCTCCCGCGTGGCCCATCCGGCGTCCCGGCGGGGCGGTGCGTCCCGCGATGAATGCCGCCACCGGCTTCTTGACATGCTGCTGCACGTAGGCTGCCGCCTGCTCCTCGTCCGTCCCGCCGATCTCGCCGATCATGATGATCCCCTGCGTGTCGGGGTCATCCTGGAACAGCTGCAACAGCTCGTTGAAGTTGAGCCCCTTGACCGGGTCGCCGCCGATGCCCACGCATGTGGACTGGCTGATCTCGCGTGTCGTGCACTGCCAGACCGCCTCGTACGTCAGCGTGCCGCTGCGCGAGATGATCCCGACCCCCGGCGAACCCGGCTTCGTCGGGCGGTGAATGTAGCCCGGCATGATCCCGATCTTGCACTCACCCGGCGTGATGATGCCCGGGCAGTTCGGCCCGATCAGCCGGACACCCTTGTCGTCGAGGTACTTGCGGGCTCGGGTCATGTCGATCGTCGGCACACCCTCGGTGATCAGCACGACCAGCCGGATCCCGGCGTCGGCGGCCTCCATGGCGGCATCCGCAGCAAACGGCGCCGGAACGAAGATCATCGTCGCGTCCGCCCCCGTCGCCTTCACCGCCGCGTGGCACGAGTCGAAGATCGGCAGCCCGTGCTCGCTGTTCGTGCCGCCCTTGCCGGGGGTGACGCCGCCGACCATCTTCGTGCCATACTCCAGGCACTGCTGCGTGTGGAACGCCCCGGCCTTGCCCGTGATGCCCTGGCAGATCACCCTGGTGTCGCGGTTGACGAGAATGCTCATTGTTCGATCCGTTGTGCGGTGGTCAGTTGTTGCCTGTGCCGAAACCGTTTCGGAGGGCAAATCTGCGCGGCCCTGCGCTTCCCTCTCCCGTGGCAGTGGTTCGCTGTTCGCTTACGACAAGAGCCCGATTGACCGGCGATAGTCCCGGAAACGGGTCACCGCGTCAAGATCGATCGTGGCGGCCAGGATGCCCGGCTCGCCGCGGGGGAGGGTCTTCTGCAGCGCGTCGAAGTCCGGCCGGC
Source organism: uncultured Planctomycetales bacterium (assembly GCA_964548565.1). Lineage (GTDB taxonomy): Bacteria > Planctomycetota > Phycisphaerae > UBA1845 > PWPN01 > CAYLLT01. The sequence continues at coordinate 2,130 of CAZJTF010000061.1, forward strand.
GTCCCGGATCGGTGATGCTTGCGCCGCCGCTCGTGTAATGCACGCTGCGAACCCGTTGCCCGTCGGCCAGTGCGGTGCTCTCGTGGCGACCCTCGGCCCAGTCGCTGACCACGATCGGCAGCCCGTTCTCCATCGCGCGCGTGAGCGCCAGGTTCCACCAGAGCCGGCGCGCGTATTCCAGATGCGCGGCATCGGGCACCGTCGTCTTGGTGCAGACGCACACCAGGTCCACCTGGTCGCGCAGCTCTGCGACAAGTTCCGCCCGCCACACGTCGCCGCAGATCAGGACGCCCACTCGCACGCCCGCCACCTCTGCCACGCATGCGGAGGACCCCGGCCGCCGCGACCCGATCTCGCGTCCGAACATCACCCGCTTGCAGTAGACGCCGACCTCTTCACCCGAGGCGCTGACGAGATACGCATTGTTCCGCCGCGCGAGGTCCTCCCCCTGCATGTCGATACCGCCGATCACGGCGGCGTTCAGAGCCCGTGCCAACGTGGAAAGGAACTTTCGGGCGATGCCGCCTGCCAGCGGGTCGTCATCGCAGATGCCATTGAACACCTCCGGCAGCACCACCAGGTCCGCCGGCGACGTCGCCAGGTGCTTCTCCAGCATCTGTCGCAGGAGGTGCATGTTGGGCATGCCCCCGGAGGGCGGCTGCCATCGCAGCGAGGGTTGAACACCGACCACGCGAATGGTTCGCGACGTACGCAACGTTTGGCTTCCTCTCAAACCTGACCGTCTTCACGTGCAGACGCATGGCGGCAGCGAGACGCCAGCCATATGCCGGGATCCCGTCTGCCGCGTGGCGCCGCAGCGGATTGCGGTGTATGAAACAAACCCGCCGGCGACCCAAAAACCGTCTCCCACCACGAATAACACGAATCGGCGTCCGTGCACAGCCGATGAAGGACCAGCGGCCGGTGCATCGCCTCTGATCCGCGCAGACATCGGTTGGCGCCGAAGCGCTGCGGTGTATTATGCCGCGTCATGCGACGGTGCGTCGGCGGGCTACGCACCACGGGATGTCTCATTCATAGGAGCCGGACATGGGCGGTCGGATGGTAGCCGGATGGGTGCTGCTGGGAGTTGTGGCGTCTCTCGTCGGATGCAGTGCGGGCAGCGCGATTTCCACGACGGGCAACGTCGCCATGAACCTGATGAAGTCGGACACCCACCTGCGGATCTGGCTGGACGGCCAGAAAGCTGAGCAGAATCTCGCCAAGAAGGCGGCCATGGGCTACTCGGAGTGGAAGGTTGGCGAGCCGGTCTCGACGACCCCGAAGCTCAAGTTCGAAATCAAGGACCCTGAGAAGCTGGGGCGGATCACCATGGTCAACGTGGCCGTGTTCCAGCAGTTCGAGGCTGATTACTCGCACCAGGCGGAGTACACCGTCTTCAGCCGCAGCAACGAGGCCGACGCGCAGATGAAACCCGGCGTCGAGTATGACCTCGGCAGCCCCGGAACGTTCACGGTCACCAATCTCGAGCAGAAGACCGTTGAAGGTGTCAAGCTCCAGCCCGGGAAGAAGTACAAGCTGGTTCTGACGGTGAAAGCCGACAAGAGCGAGACCGCTCAGGTCGAGTTCAAGACAAAGTAGCCCGACAGAACCAGGTCCACCTCTGTGATCGACGCCGGCGGCACTCTCTGTCGCCGGCGTCGCGTTTTCTCTCTCGTGTTCGCTCGTTCAGGCTCCGTCAACAAACTGCGACAGGTGCCGGTGCGAAATGAGCAGCCCCAGGTCCTCGAGTTTCGGGCCGTTCTCGTGGTCTCGATACACCTGGTCGTGCCAGCCCTCGATGTTGAGATCACCCGCGTAGCCCGCCCGCACCAGCTCCTTCACAAGCACCGACCAGTTCGCATCGCCGAGCCCGACGAAGCAGTGCTCGATTGCCCCCTTGTGGAACCACCCGTAACGGTCCACAACATCCCGATACACCTTCGCGTCCTTGGCGTGCACGTGCAGAATCTTCCGCCCGTACCGCCGGATGTTGGCGACCGGGTCGATGCCCATGCAGATCAGGTGCGACGCGTCCCATTCGAGCCCGACGTTTTCGGCGGGCAGCGCGTCAAAGCACTTTTCCCACATCGCCGGCGTGCAGATACAGTTGATCCCGCCGAACGGCGTGTGAAACGCGCCCATCGGGCAGTGCTCGAACGCGATGCGGACACCGTGGTCCGCGGCGAACCTGGCGTGCTCGGTCCAGAGTTCGCGGAACCGCGGCAGCGAGTCCTCCAGCGGCCGGTCCACCAGCCGCCCCGCGAACCCCGCGACCGTCGACACGCCGATCGCGCCGGCCAGCTCAATCACGTTGCGAACGTGCGTGTGGTGGCGTCGCGCGGTCGGCTCGTCGGCCTCCATGTGATTGACGTAGAAGCCTCCGATACAGCTGATCCGGATCCCGACCGCATCGTACGCGCCCAGCACCTCCGACGCGCGACTCTTCCAGCCGTCGGCGCCGGGCAGGAACGGGTCCTCGGGCTTCACGAGCAGCTCGACGCTGCCGAACCCGTACTGCTTCATGAAACCAATGCGTTCGCGGTCAAACCGGCTCAAAAACCCGACGCGCATGACTCACTCCGGGTGGCAAGTGACACGGACGGCACGAACCGACCAGGCGGCCCATGGTATAGGGCCATCGGTCGTGAGTTACTGCGGACGCGTGTACCACGCCGCTACATAGCATATGCCCGCGGCCACGAAAACCCACGTGAATCCGCCGATGACCGCCAGCACGACGGCGCTGATCGAGCCCACGACGGACGCAACGCCGTTGATTCCCCAGAGTGCCGAGACCGGGGTCGCCCCGGGCGTCGTGGCCAGCCGGCGCAGGCCCAGCGGGAACGGCATGCCCATCAGGAACCCGAACGGCACGGCGATCGCCCCCGCCAGCGCGATCCGTACCGGCAACGCGAGCGGCAGGGCGAGCCGCACGATCCCCGGGAGAAGCACCGCGCCCAGCGCGATCAGCAGCACGACCAGCAGCAGGATCCGTCCCAGCCGCGCGTGGATGTCCTCCGGCGCAAACCGGCGCGCGTACAGGCTCCCCAGGCTGCTCGCCAGCAGAATCGCGAACAGGATCACGACCAGCGTGTAGATCGGGTGTCCCAGCAACAGGATCAACCGCTGCATCAGCGCTATTTCACAGACGATGAACCCGATCCCGAGCGCGCCGAAGTACGTGACGGTCCGACCGGACGGCGGCTGGAAACCGACGACACGACCACCCGCCAGCAGCAGCACCGTAAAGAGCAGTACGGCCGCCACCGGTATCGAGAACAGGCGCATCACGAATCGCGGCATCCCGAAGGGCTTGTCCGTCGCGAAGTAGAACGGACGATCGTCGAACACGGGCGTGGCGAGCTTGTCGAACGCCTGAGAGTACTCGGCGAGGGTGTAGCCGCCGTTGAAGAGCTTCTGGTACTGTTCGAGTCCGCGCCCGTCCGGGCTGTGGTGCAGGTACACGTCCGCGTGGCCTGCCAGGTAGCGGTCTACCTGCTCTCGCGACATGGGCGAGCGGCTCAGCATGAACACTGTCTCGACCGGTTCGTCGGCTCTGGGTTCGCGCGACGAGACCGCCAGGATGTGCCGCCCGGCTTCCTCCGCGCTCATGCCCCGCTGCGTCAGGAACGAATACGCATTGGCGACCAGGCGCGGTACGTCGCCGGGCCACCGGATGATCACCAGCGAGCCGGCGTCCGTCAGGTGGTTGTAGTACGCCTCCAGCGCATCCCGCGTATAGAGGTAGTTCTCAGTCAGTGACAGTCCGCCGCTGCTGACCGCCGCGAAGGAATCCACGAACCCGAGCATGATGATGTCGAACCGCGCGTCGGTGCGCTCGATGAAATTGCGGCCCTCCTGCATCACCAGCTTGAACTTCGAGTGGTCGTACAAGTTCCCCGCCTGAGCGCCGAACTCGCGGACACAGTGGACGATGAGCGGGTTCATCTCCACGCCGGTCACCTGCCGCGCTCCGGCCGCGATCGCCAGGACCACGTCCGTTCCGCCGCCGGGGCCGATAACCATCACGTGCGGCTGGCTGACCGAGCGGAAGGCGAAGGCCCGGAACCAGTCGCGACCCGCCGCCATGCTCTCGGGCTGGCCGTCCCACCGCATCACATTTGTCCACGCGTCGCTGTCGATGAACAGGCGCGACAGCGCCCCTTCCGGCGGGTGGCTCACGGCGGTGATCCGCGAATACGCGTTCCAGCGGTCGCTCAGGATCCGCGCGTTCGGATTCGCGGCCAGAAGCTGGTAGAGCCCCTTGCCCGGCGCGTCGCGGATCGCGAGCGACTCCGTGCGGTAGTTCCAGGCCGTCAGCCCGATCGCCAGCAGCAGCACGAGGATGCTGGCCGCTCCGAGCACCGGCCGCCGCCGTCCGTGCGTCAGCGCCAGCAGCACCGCCGCGATCGCCGGCAGGACCGCGATCGCCAGGACGGCGGTCTCCGCTCCGAACGTGCGAATGATCAGCGGCACCAGCGCCACGCCGCACGCCGCCCCGATCAGGTCGGCAAAATAGAGCCGGTTGGAATCCGCGCCGTGCGCCTCGAACACCAGGCTCAGCGTCGCCCCGCCCGCCAGGAACGGCAGCAGGCTCAGCGCGAAGTAGAGCACCAGGCGGTCCGGCGTGAACGGGAGCTGCAGGATCGTCGCCAGGAACAGCGGCATCAGCAGGGCCGGAAGCATCGCCAGCGCGGGGATGATCCGGTCGAGCTGCTTCTCGTACCGCGAGAGCCGCAGGATGTAGACGAGGAATCCCCCCAGTCCCCAGCCGAACAGCGCCACCGAGATCGCCACGAACGCGTAGTGGTACCAGATCGTCGCCGAGAAGATCCGCGTGAGCGTCAGCTCGAACAGCAGCCCTGACGCTGAGAGGAGAAACACGGCCGCCAGCAGGATCCCGCCCGCCCGCACCCGCGCAGGGGCCTCCGTCGTCAGAGATTCCGTCTCGAGTTGCATGCCGCGCCGTCCTTTCATCAAAAACAGGCGGCATTCTAGCGGCAGGAGGCAGAGGGATACAGGGATTGTCGATTTGAATTGCGGATTGCGGATTTCGGATTGCGGAGGCGTGCCGGTGCGAGAGTCCCGCTCAAGGAATGCCGGGTGCGAGAAAGGATTCTCGCACCAGCAGAGAGTCCCGGCCAAGGAATGCCGGGTGCGAGAATCTTTTCTCGCACCGGAATGTTCCCGGATCGGAAGGGTCGATTGACACGGGCAAGGGAAGGACAAATGACCAGATACGAATCCCTGCCCCTCACACCGCGGCGCAGACCTTCTTCGCGGCGTCGGTGAGGTCATCCGCCGTCGCCAGCCCGGGGACCTTCGCGTCGCGCAGGATCTCGCGGGCGCGCTGCACGTTCGTCCCTTCCAGCCGGACCACGACGGGCACCTTGAAACCGACTTCCTTCGCGGCCGCCACGAGGGCTTCCGCGATGAGGTCGCACTTGGCGATCCCGCCGAAGATGTTCACCAGCACGCCCTTGACCTGCGGGTCGCCGAGGATGATGCGGAACGCCTCGATCGCACCCTCCTTGGTCACGCTGCCGCCGACGTCGAGGAAGTTCGCCGGTTCGCCGCCGTGCAGTTTGATCAAATCCATCGTCGCCATCGCCAGGCCGGCGCCGTTCACCAGGCAGCCGATATTGCCGTCCAGCGCGATGTACGAGAGATTGGCCGCCTTCGCTCGCAGTTCGTTCGGGTTCTCCTCGGTCGGGTCGTGCATCGCTTCGATGTCGGGATGCCGGAAGAGCGCGTTGTCGTCGAAGTTGAACTTGGCGTCGATCGCCAGCAGCCTGCCCTCCCTCGTGAGCACGAGCGGGTTCACCTCGGCCAACGAGGCGTCGTATTTGAAAAAGGCCGACGCCAGACCCTTGAAGACGGCCGTGGCCGCCTTGACGTGCTCCTTCTCCGTGAAGCCGAGCGCGCGGATGAGCGCGCCCACCTGGAAGGGCAGCAGCCCCAGGTGCGGGTGCAGCCACTCCTTGACGATCGCCTCGGGATTGCGGGCCGCGACCTCCTCAATCTCCACACCGCCTTCGCGGCTCACCATGATGACCGGGCAGCGCTTCGCGCGGTCAATCACCATCCCGACGTAGTATTCCTTCGCGATGTCCACGGCCGACGCGATCAGCAGTTTGCGTACCGGAATGCCTTCCGCGCCGGTCTGCTTCGAGACCATGCGGTTGGAGAGCATGAACTCCGCGGCTTTGCGGACGTCCTCGGCGTTGTCACAGAGCTTGACGAAGCCTGCCTTGCCGCGCCCGCCGGCGAAGACCTGCGCCTTCACCACGACGCGCCCGCCGATTTTCTCGTATGCGGACACCGCCTGTTCCACGGATTCGATCACCTCCGCCGGGGGAACGGGAACGCCGGCATCCGCAAGGAGCTTGCGCGACTGGTACTCGTGGATCTTCATCGGTGGACGCCCTCATGAACCTTGGAACTCGGCCCTGCCCGTATTGTGCAGGCTCGGACGGCTCAACGCAATTGGCGGGGGGCATCAGGGGTGCATTACAATGACGTCAAAAGCGGGTGTAACTGATGAAGATCGCGCTGGCTCAGATCAATCCTGTCGTCGGAGACGTTGTCGGAAACAGCGAAAAAGTGCGGGCCCGGATCGCCGAAGCCCGCGATGCGGGGGCGTCTCTCGTCGTCTTCCCCGAACTGACGGTGGCGGGCTACCCGCCGAAGGACCTGTTGCTCAAGCCGCGTTTCGTGCAGGCGAATGCCGACGCCGTTCGGAGCATCGCCGAGAGCTGCCAGGGCATCGCCGCCATCATCGGCTACGTCGAGCCGAATGTGGACCCGGTGGGGCGACGGCTCCGCAATGCCGCCGCCTACTGTGCGGACGGCAAGGTTCAGCAGGTCCGTTACAAGTCGCTCCTGCCCACTTACGACGTGTTCGATGAGCGCCGGTACTTCGAGCCCGGCCCGGAGATCTCGATCGTCGCGCACGGCCAGGTGCCGATCGGGATCAGCATCTGCGAAGACCTCTGGAATGACGAGCAACTGATCGGGCGCCAGCTGTACAAGGTCGATCCTGCCGCGCAACTGGCAGCAGCCGGTGCGAAGATCATGATCAACATCAGCGCCTCACCGTTCACCTGGGACAAGCAGGCCTTCCGCATGCGCCTGTTCGGCTCACACGCCCGCCGACACCACATGCCGCTGGTATTCGTCAACCAGGTCGGAGGGAACGACGAACTCGTGTTCGACGGTGCATCCGCCGTGTTCGACCCTGATGGGCGGGTGATCGCGCAGGCGAAGGCCTTCGAGGAGGACCTGCTCATCGCGGACGTGCCCTTTGCCGCCGAGCCGAATGCCACGACATCCGCCGGGAACCGTGTCGAGGCGTACCCGTCAGGCATCGCGCAGCTGCACGACGCATTGGTCCTGGGAACGCGCGATTACGTGCAGAAGTGCGGGTTCAAGGCCGTGGTGCTGGGGCTCTCGGGCGGAATTGATTCGGCGGTGACGGCCGCCATCGCCGCGGCCGCGGTGGGGCCTGGAAACGTGACCGGAGTGGCCATGCCGTCCCGCTACAGCAGCCAGCACAGCAAGGACGACGCGCGGACCCTCGCCGGGAATCTCGGGATTCGTTTCAAGATGATCCCGATCGGCGCGATGCACGAGGTGTTCGAGGAGAACCTCCGCCCGCACTTTGAGGGGCGCGCCCCGGATACCACGGAAGAGAATCTACAGGCCCGCATCCGGGGCAACACGTTGATGGCGCTGTCGAACAAGTTCGGCTGGCTGCTGCTGACGACTGGAAACAAGAGTGAGTTGGCGGTCGGTTACTGCACCCTTTACGGCGACATGGCCGGAGGACTGGCCGTCATCAGCGACATCCCCAAGACCGAGATCTACCCGCTGGCGGAGTACATCAACGCGAAGGCCGGGCGTGACGTGATCCCGCGAGGCACCTTCACCAAGCCGCCGTCGGCCGAACTGCGTCCGGATCAGACCGACCAGGACACGCTGCCGCCGTACGCCCTGCTCGATGCGATTCTCGAGGAGTACGTCGAAAACGAAAAGAGCGTCGACGAGATCATCGCCCTCGGCTTCGATGCCGATACCGTCCGGAAGGTCATCCGCTGGGTCGACGTCAACGAGTACAAACGCAAGCAGTCGGCTCCCGGCCTTAAGGTTACCAGCCGCGCCTTCGGTTTTGGACGCCGCATGCCGATTGCCGCGCGCTTCCGATACTGAGCAGCAACCACACCAGGAACAGGGGTCGAAGAAGGGCGGTCGGGTGTGGCTGCGTTCAGGCTGTGGCCGGCCTGGCCCATTCAAGGCGCGGGGCATCGCCCCAGAGGAGTTCGAGGTCGTAGTAACGTCGCCGGGCGGGGTCAAACAGATGGATGACCACGTCGACGTAGTCGGCCAGCATCCAGGTGGACGAGTCGTAGCCACTCAGGCCGTACCGGTTCTGCCCGACCCGCAACCCGTACTCCTCGACCTGGTCGATGATCGCCCGCATCTGGCGGTCGGACGTGGCGGTCGCGATCACGAAAAAATCGGCGACCGACGAGATGCCGCGCAGGTCGAGGATGACCACGTCTTCGCCCCGGTTCGCATCGGCGATCCGGGCGACTTCCTGGGCGAACTCGGCCCCCGCAATGGTCGGGCCCTGCTGCTTTGCCTGCTTCCGTCGTGTCAGTGTGTCCTCCCGCAGCGCACCACACGGCTGCACCGATAGCGGCCGCTCCCGCTGCACGGGGATATTGTATCCAGGGGCAAAAGGCGAGCCTACGGTCACAGGCCGGCCAGCAACTCGCAGAGCTGTTTGCCGAGAGAACCGCTGATTCGGGCGAGCGCCCACACGCTGGCGGCGTTCTTGCCGAGTTCCACCTGCGAGAGCTGCGAGGTCGTCAGCTCCGACCGCTCGGAGAGCTGCCGGAGGGTGAGGCTCTGTTTCAGGCGTTCCTGCCGGATCCGCTGCCCGATCAGGCGATTGAGCTCCTGCTCGTTCGTGTAAATCAGGCCGAGGTCGTGCGCAACGCGTTCGACGGCGCCGAGCAGTTGTTCCTCGCGAAACGGCTTGGTGATGTAATCGCGCGCCCCGAGCCGCATGGTCTCGGCGGCCGTCTGGACGTCGGGGTAGGCGGTCATGATGAGCGCCGCCACCCGCGGGTCCTCCGCCCGGATCTTGTCGATCAGCTCCAGTCCGTTCAACTCGGGCATCTTGATGTCGACGAGCGCGATGTCGAACGGCGCCTTGCGCACCGCCTGAAGCGCCTGTCGCGGCTGGTTATAGGACTGGACGTGGTAGCCGTGTTCCTGCAGGATCATGCTGACCGTTTTGCACACCTGCGGGTCGTCGTCGACCACCAACACTTTAACGTGATGTCTGACTGCCATGGCGTTTCTTCTCTGCGATCGTTAACCTCAGGTTCAACTTATGTCACTATTGTAGTCCGCCGGAAGCGGGAATAGCGCCCGTTTCTTACGTTCATACTGAAACCGATGTGCACCGCGAGGTCAAGTGGCACTAAAACCGGCCCGGTTGGTGTGCCGTTGAATCGAGGGTCCGCAGCTCTTCCGCGTCGCGGTTGCGATGCGTTCCTGACGGGCGTATGTTGGGCTCCCGGCGTGCACAGAACCGTCGGAACGACCTGAAAGCGAGGAAATCGACCATGCCGCGACCCGTCAGCAAAATCGCACCGGGGTGGTGGGACTACACGACACTGCCTTCGGATCTGCTGAATGACGTATCCCGCCTGTCGGCCCGGGACATCCAGCAACTGGAGCGACCCGGGTTCCGGGTCGTGTTTTACGACACCCTGGAGGATTTCTACGTGGCCGAGGCCCTCGAGTACATCGAGGCCTGGCGGCAGAGCACGGCAGACAACCCGGTGGGGATCTGCGGTCCGATCGGGCCAACGGAGCAGTTGCCGCTGGTCGCCCGGCTGGTGAACGCGCTGGAACTGAACCTGCGGAACAGCCACTTCTGGGGCATGGACGAGTGGTATCTTGACGGCAGGGAGGCGCCGGAGTCTCACCCGCTGTCGTTTGCCCGCTGTGACAAGGAACTGTGCTTCAACCGGATCCGCAAGGACCTGGCGATGCCGGAATCGAACCTGCACTTCCCGAAAGCGGACCCGACGCAGTACATCAAGAGTTGGGACGGCGTCCGGTGTGCGGTCATGCAGGGCGGCCAGGGCGAGATCAAGCACTGGGCGTTCAACGACCCGCCCAAGCGCGAGGGGCAGTACACGGACGCGCCGCCGCCGCCGGAAGTGTACCGGAAGCTGACGACGCGCGTCGTTGATCTGCACCCGCTGACCCTGGTGCAGAACGCCCGGACCTCGGGCGGTGGGAATATCCCCCTCGTGCCCTCCCGGGCGATCTCCGTCGGCCCCGTGGAAACGTGGAAGGCGGGCCGGGTCTCGATCTGGCATCCGGGCCACCACGACAACCCGTTCGGCATCCGTCTGACGGCCTTCATGATCTCCAAGAAGCTGCCGGACTCGTCGGTGCCGATGTCGCTGCTGGCCGACCACCCGAATGTGCAGTTCAACTACTTCCGCGGCGGGATCGGTACGTGCGAGACGGAGATGCACTGAGCAGGGGCCGCGTGTCGGCGTGGGCCCGTCTGGGCGCCTGGCGGAGGAAGAGCGCGTCGGTATCGGATCTGACCTGCTCCAGGTGCGGTTATGACCTGCGCGTGCAGGTGAGTCAGCGCGCGCAGCACTGCCCTGAGTGCGGCCTTGTCCTGCCGGAGATCCCCGCCAAACCTGCGGACACCTACGAGGCGCGGTACGCGCGGTGGCTCGCGTGCATGCGAGTGCGCCTGCTGACCGGGTGGGGGGTACACACCGAGCGGGGCCCGCACCCGCGACCCGGGCCGGCGACCGTGCACTTCGTGCTGCTGGCAATCTTCATCGTTGTCCTCATCTGGTCCGGCATCGGGCCGAAGGACCGGTTTACGTGGGTGCTTGAGGTCGCGCCGGCGGTGCTCGGGGCGATTGTGCTCGTCGTGGCGTACCCCCGGTTCCGGTTCACGACACTCGTCTACGCGCTGATCCTGCTGCATGCCTGCATTCTCTGCCTGGGCGGTCACTACACCTATGCGGAAGTGCCGCTGGGGTTCTGGGTGCAGGATGCCCTCGGCCTGGCGCGTAATCACTACGACCGCCTCGGGCACTTTGCGCAGGGCTTTGTCCCCGCGATGATCGCCCGCGAGCTGCTCCTGCGGACCTCGCCGCTGCGCCCCGGCAAGTGGCTGAGCGCGATCGTCGTCAGCACCTGCCTGGCAGTCAGCGCCGGGTACGAATTAATCGAGTGGGCGGTGGCGGTGGCGACCGGTGAGGCGGCCGACGCCTTCCTCGGCACGCAGGGCGACGTCTGGGATACGCAGTGGGACATGTTCCTTGCGCTGATCGGCGCGGTGACGGCACTCCTGGTGTTCTCGCGGATCCACAACCGCCTCCTTGGCCTGCACCGGGAGCAGTAGTCGCCGAGGTTCAGGGGTTGCGGGTCGTGTTTGACGGCAACCTGGAGGACCTCTATCCGGCGGAGGCCTCGACATCGAGACCTGGCGGCAGACCACAGCACCCAACCCGATCGGGGTCTGCGGTTCGGTGCCGATGTCGCTGCTGGCCGACCACCCGAACGTGCAGTCCAACTCCTTCCCTGACGGGATCGGAACCTGCCAGACGGAAATGCACTGACATCGTTTGTCGAGCGGCGACCGCAGGCCGAGCCGGGCCGGTGCTACGAGCCGGGCACGGATGAAGCCCTGCGATCGCCGCCCGCGAAGTCGCTCGTTCCTGCTCCGCCCCTACGGCGGTGCGGCCCTCAGTACCGGAAGATGGCGGCGATCTGCGTGCTGTTCGGCAGCCGGTCGCGTTCCACGGTAAAGACCATCGCTCCCGTCGCGTACGCCTGGAGGGCCGCCAGGTTCAGGAGCTCGTCGTCGCCGGCCTCGGCGCTTTCGTGCAGCACCAGCTGGCGGGATGCCGCCTCGTACCGCCCCCAGGCCTGCTGGCCCGAGGCGAGGAAGAGATTCGCGACGCGTCCGTCGTGAGCCCCGTCGAGGATGTCTTTGAGCCGCGTGGACCCGCGGGGTGTGCCCGCGGCCTGGCCCAGCAGGTCGAGAGCGGCTTCCTGCGAGCGCTTGAAATGCGGCTCGACGATCTTCCATGCCTCTTTGTGGATCTGTCCGGGTGACTTTTTCTTCGCGTCGGGATTGCCCTCGACGAACTCGTCGAGCAGCACCGGGTACGTGTTTGCCTCCTCGTAGATCGGCAGGAGGTACTCCACGCCGGCGAGCACGAGCGGTGCGTTGGAGTCGCGGAGGACGTCCTGCAGCGCCCTGTCGATGCGGCGGAAGTACTCGAGGATCCGCTTCTTTTCGAGATCGGTGTCCACGCCTTTGCCGTGGACGGCGGTGGGGACCCGCGCGCCTGCCGCCTGGAAGTGGCGTTCGAGCGTGACTTCCGGCACCTCGTATTGCTCGAGGACGTCGGCCAGGCTGCGGGGCATGTCCTGTAGATGAATCTGTGCGATCGTGTCGCGGCTGGCCTCGAACAGGCGCACCTCACCCTTGCTCAGGGCGAGCACGAAGAAGCGGCCGTTGCCTTCGAGCAGGGGCAGCACGGGCTTGACGTGAAAGTGGTCGGACACGACCACCAGGTCCTCGCACTGGAGCGGCAGGCGGTGCTCCTGCGTCAGGTTGGGCGAACGGAAGAAGGCAAGCCCCGTATTCTGGTGCTGCCAGTACAGGCTGTCTTCCAGGCGACGGCGGGCCGGCTCGAGCAGCAGGCGGCGGTCTTCGGGATCCACCCCGGCATCGCGCAGCCGGTCTTCGGCCTCGGTGACGAGATTCTTGAATCGTGTGCGGTTCTGGCGGGTTTCGGGTCCGGCTTCAACCATGGGTGCGAAGATCGAGAGGCACGGCCGGTCGCGGATTTCAACGAGCTCGCGGAGACTGCTTCTGAGCAAGACCTGCATGATCGTTCCTCCTCGAATGACGGAAAGTCACGCGTGATTCACCGACGGATCATAGCCCCCGCGGCGCGCCGGTTCCGAAGGCCGCTGCCGAGCTCGCCTCTCCTGCCGCGCTTGCCTGCGGCCCCTCCAGCCGACATCGGCGGCGCGGCGCTTCAGAGGCGCGCCGCCTTCGGGTAGGCTTTGCGGAGGCGATCATTCCGCCCGCCGGACGCGCGGCGGAACGCCCGGGGGCCTCGTCCGCGCATGTTCCTGCCCCGCGCATCGCAAGACCTCGACGTCACGGCGGGTACGCCCTTCGTGACGTACCACGGCGCTGCGGCCGCCTGGTGGATTCCGAAGCCGCGCAGCCCGCGCATCTCCCTCCGCATGGCGGCCCGGGTCTGGGCCGTCGCGCTGCCCCTGACGATCGCCGCCTTCCTGTGGAACTGGTCGCAGACCGAGCGGTTGTGGCCGTTCGGGCGTCAGGTGACCCTGGCGCCCGAAATCGCCCTGCGGTACGCGATGATCGGGCTGACGTACGTGGTGTACGTGACGCTTCGGTCGCTGCCGGTCTGGGTCCGGCACCGGCGACTCGCGAAGGCCGACGCGCGGGAGATCGACGGGGCGATCGCGGCGGGGCAGTGGGAGCGCGCGGGTCTGCTTGTGCACCGGTACTGCCTGCTGGTGTCGGCCGTGTGGAAACGCGTGCCGGCGCGCGTGGCCACGTGGGACGCGGTGCTGCGCCCGCACCTGCCGCGGCATCGACGCCTGTACATCTATTACCGGGGCAGGCCGCCGGCGCTGCCGCAGGACGTGACGGCGAGCTTTGCGCCGGTGATCCTGACGCCCCCGCAGCCGACGCTCTGGTCGGCGGCTGCGCTGGTGCCGGTGGGGGTCCTCCTCTACCTGCTGGTCATGGACATCGCGCGGAGCGGCTACTGGCAGCGGGCCATGCTCTTCAACGCGGTGCTGCTCACGCTGGTGCTCGCGTCGTACGGCGCGTATTTCCTGCTGATGCTGCTGGGGCGGGCGCGGTACCTGCGGCTGGCGCCGGGAGCATTCCAGATCCTGCGGTACCCGGCGTTCGGGCACCGCCCGCGACTGCTGTCGTATGACCTCCGACGACTGCATGCGGTGCTCGACCTCTCGTCCCCGTGGCCGGGGCTGACGTTGCTGGATACGCCGGAGTATCGGCGCGAGACGTACCGACTGCCGAACGTGCGTGAGGCGATTGAGGCGGTGCTGCGGGCGGCCCTGTCGACGGCGCCGACCCCGCCGCTCCCGGAGGAGCAGTTGGTGGGGTAGGGGGGGATTGCGGATTGCGAATTTCGGATTGGGGAATGGAGTCGAGGCTTGAGAATTGAGAAGTGGCGTGGTTGCCGAACCGCGGTTTCTGGCCTCGCAGGCCCGCGCCGGTTGACCGGCCCCCCCGTGCGGGTTTGATTCGGGATATCGGACCTCATACACTCGAAACGCGTGGGCTGGCCGGATTGCAGGGGTCATCTGACCGATACTGACAGAAATCCCGCTCTGTCTGCCCGGGACGCCCGTGGCCGACCTGGAGACCGTCCGTGCAAATCTCCGAACTGCACCGCCGCAAGCGGCTGGTCATCTCGTTCGAACTGTTTCCGCCGAAAAACCCCGAGGCCGAGGTGAAGCTGTTCGACGAGACGCTGCCGCAACTGATGCAACTCGCGCCGGATTTCATGACGTGCACGTACGGGGCCGGCGGGAGTACGCGTGACAAGACGCTGGAGATTGTCACGCGTCTCAGGCAGGAGGTCGGCACGGAGGCGGCGAGCCACCTGACATGCGTGGGGGCCTCGCGGGACGAGGTCCGTCGCTACCTCGAGCAGGCCCTGGGCGCCGGAATCACCAACATCCTCGCCCTGCGCGGTGATCCGCCGAAGGGGGACACGTCGTTTCGACCGCATCCGGACGGGTTCAAGCTGGCGGCGGAACTGATCCCGTTCGTCAAGCAGGCGGGGCCTTTCGACGTGGTGGCGGCGGGGTATCCCGAGGGCCACCCGGAGTGCCCGGACCGCAAGATCGACTGGATGCGGTGCGTGGCGAAGGTCGAGGCCGGCGCAGATGCGATCATCACGCAGCTCTTCTACGACAACAACGACTTCTTCGAATTCCGGGAGTTCCTCCGCGGCAAAGGCGTGACGGTTCCGATCGTGCCCGGCGTGCTGCCGATTCTGAGCGGGCAGCAGATCAAGCGCTTCTGCGGCATGTGCGGGTCGAAGCTGCCGCCCCACATTGTCGAGCGGCTGGACTCGTTCGGGGACGATCACGACGCGTCGCGGCAGTACGGCATCGACCTGGCGACGGAGATGTGCGACGAACTGATCCGGGGGGGCGTCCCGGGGATTCACTTCTACACCCTCAATCGGTGCGATTCGACGCGGCAGGTGCTGCGGAATCTCAAACTCGTGCCGACGGCTGAGGTCGCGAGCTGATTCAGGCAATTTCGTGACCAGGCTCTCGCGCGGCGGCGACGGCCTGCCTTCGCCAAGTGGACGGCGAAGCCAGACACGTGCCACCCGGTCCTGAGGTTCACCTCATCGTCAGGCCAGAGGCCCCGAGTCTTGCTGGTCTCGGGGTGCACCCTCGCATATAGTCTGGCTGAGATTCCGCCGGAGGTTGGTCTGCAGAGACGCCGGCGTATAATCTCCGCCTTTGGTTCGGGCAGTCCGGTATTTCAAGGTTCCTGAACGCCGCCACCGGTCGGAGAACAGGCTCGGTGGGGCAGAGCGCGGGCGCGCCGCATCGTCGGCTCCGGCGCGGGGGCCGAACGCAACCGGGAGCAGTCATGACTTACCTCAACGATTCCGAGCGCGCATCGGGTCTGGGCACCGATCGGTCGCCCTGGCTGAACCGTTTCGCGATGATCGTGGTGCTGGCGACGTTTCTGCTGATCCTGGCGGGAGGGAACGTCACAAGCCGGGGGGCGGGGCTGGCGGTTCCGGACTGGCCGCTCTCGTTCGGGTCGGTGAATCCCGACGGCTGGACCAGCGACATGGGCGGCCAGCAGCCGGGCGTGCGGGCTGAACACGGGCACCGGCTGATCGGAGCGACGGTCGGGATGCTGGTCACGGTGCTGGCGGTGTGGCTCTGGTGTACGGATCGGCGCGGCTGGGTGCGCGGGCTGGGTGTCGCGGCGTTCGTGGCGGTCGTGATCCAGGGGCTGATGGGTGGGCTGCGGGTGACGGAGCAATCCACGGCGCTGGCGATCGTGCACGGGTGCTTCGCGCAGGCGTTCTTCGTCCTCCTGATCGTCCTGGCGACGGTGACCTCGCGGCGGTGGCCGGATCGCCTCGCAGGCATCGGCGGTGACACGGATCGTCTGCTGCGGTTCTGGACGCTGTTGCTGCCGATGGCGTTTTACGCGCAGACCGTGCTGGGTGCGATCTACCGGCACACGGGCAGCGGCGTGATGTGGCATATCGGCGGAGCGCTGGTCGTCGGGATGGTGCTGATGCAGGCGTCGCAGCAGATCTTCCGGCGGCCGATCGAACGCGATGGCGGACTGAGCCGGCTGACGATCATCCTGTTCGTGCTGCTCGGACTGCAGATTGTGCTCGGCGTGATGGCGTTTGTGCTGGTCTCGCCGGTGCATTCGGAGGGGCTGATGCGGTCGCTGGCGAACATGGCGGCCGCGGTGGTGCCGACGATCCACGTGGGAATGGGTTCGATCCTGCTGGGCCTGAGCGCGTACCTGGCGCTGCGGGCGCGGGTTACCACGGACAGCGAAATCGTGGCGGCACCGGGAGCGGAGGCGCTGGGGGGAGTTCCTGCATGAGTTCATCCGTGGAGGCGAAGTCGATCCCGGCGGCATCCGCGCGGGCGGGTCTTTCGGCATACATGGAGCTGATGAAGCTCCGGCTGGTGACGCTGGTCCTGATCACGACGGCGGTGGGATTCTGCCTCGGGTACGCAGGCCTGATGGACGCGACGTTTTTCGTCGCGCTGGTGCAGGTCGTGGGCGGGACGGCGCTCGTGGCGGGCGGGGCGATGGCGCTCAACCAGTACATGGAGCGAGAGACGGATGCGCTCATGCGGCGCACCATGGAGCGGCCACTGCCGACGGGACGGGTGACGCCCGGCGAGGCGCTGGCGTTCGGGGTGGTCATCTCGGTGCTGGGGCTCGCGTACCTGGCGGTAGCGGTGAACCTGCTGACATCCCTGCTGGCGCTGCTCACGCTGGTCAGTTATATCGTCTTCTATACGCCTCTCAAGACGCGGACGCCGCTGTGCACGCTCGTCGGGGCGGTGCCAGGCGCGATTCCGCCGATGATGGGGTACGTCGCGGCACGGGGGACGCTCAGCGCGGAGGCGTGGATCCTGTTCGCGATCCTGTTCGCGTGGCAGATGCCGCACTTTTTCGCGATCGCCTGGCTGTACCGCGCGGATTACGCCCGCGGACGGCAGATGATGCTGCCGGTGGTGGATCCGTCGGGCGTGCAGACGTCCCGACAGGTGGTTTCGTACAGCCTCGTGCTGCTGCCGGTGACGATGATGCCCGCGATCGTTGGCATGGCGGGAGTCGCGTACTTTGCCGGCGCGATCCTGCTGGGGCTGGCGTTCCTGATGTTCGGGCTGCTGCTGGCGGTCGCGCGGACGGACGTGGCGGCCCGGCAGCTGTTCCTGGCGTCGGTGCTGTACCTGCCGGCCCTGCTGGGGCTGATGGTGTTCGACCGAATCGAGTTCTGAACCGCGATTTCGCGGAAGTGAACGCGTGAGCAATTCCCTACCGATCGAGGTGGAGTCGGTTTTCCACCGGTATGGCGACCGGGTTGCGCTGAACGGCGTGTCATTCGACGTGCGGAGCGGTGAGATCTTCGCGCTGCTGGGCCCCAACGGCGGCGGCAAGACCACGCTCTTCCGCGTGCTCTCCACGTCGATGCAGCCCACGAGCGGTGCGGCGCGGATCTGCGGGATCGATGCCGCGACGGATCCCGGGGCGGTGCGGCGCCTGATCGGTGTGGTATTCCAGCACGCGAGCCTCGACGGGAAGCTGACGGTTCGCGAGAATCTGCGGCACCAGGGGCATCTGTACGGGCTGTCCGGACGCGCGCTCGAAGCACGGATCGACGAGATGCTCGCGCGGTTTCAGATTGCCGACCGAGCGGGCGATCGGGTCGAGACCCTCTCGGGGGGCCTCGCGCGACGGGCGGACCTGGCGAAGGGGTTGCTGCACCGCCCACGCGTGCTGCTGCTGGATGAGCCGAGCACCGGACTTGACCCGCAGGCCCGCTGGACGCTCTGGCAGTTCCTCGATCGCTGCCGGCGCGACGATAACCTGACTGTGCTCATGACGACGCACTTCATGGACGAGGCGGACCGCTGCGATCGCGTCGGGATCATTGATGGCGGTCGCCTGCTCAGCGTGGGGCCGCCGGACGAGCTCAAGCGGCAGATTGCGGGCGACTGCCTGCACATCGATTCGGATGATCCGTCGGGGCTGGCGTCGCGGATCGCGGAGCGGTTCGGGGGCTCGCCCGCGGTGATCGACCGGGGCGTGCGGATCGAGCGGGACCGGGCGCACGAGTTCATCCCGCAGCTCGTCGACGCGTTCCCGGAAGCGATCCGCTCGATTTCGCTCAGTAAGCCGACGCTCGAGGAAGTTTTCATCCACCAGACAGGCCATCGTTTCGAAAGGCAGTGACCCGGCGTGCAGGAACACACGGCGCAGATGACGGCACCCCTGGCGGACGCCCCCCACACGGCGGCGGGCGCACAATCGCTGCTTCTCCTCTCGACGGTGACGCTCTGGAAGCGGGAAGTCGTGCGGTTTCTCCGGCAGCGGAGTCGCGTGGCGGGGGCGCTGGCGTCGCCAATCGTATTCTGGGCGCTGATCGGACTGGGACTGGGGCATTCGTTCCGACCGGCGGGCAGCACGGAGGCAATAAGCTACCTGGAGTACTTTTTTCCGGGTACGCTGGTGATGATCCTGCTGTTCACGTCGATTTTCTCGACGATTTCGGTGATCGAGGATCGGCGGGAGGGCTTCCTGCAGTCGGTGCTGGTCTCGCCGGCGCCGCGCGCGAGCATCGCGCTCGGCAAGATTCTCGGCGGGACGACGCTGGCGTGGCTGCAGGGGATGCTCTTCTGCGTGCTGGCGCCGGCAAGCGGGATCGATCTGACGGTGGCACGCGTGCTGGGGCTGGCGATCGTGGTCTTCCTCGTCGCGTTTTCGCTGACCGGCCTGGGATTCATCGTGGCCTGGCCGATGGAGTCGACGCAGGGATTCCACGCGATCATGAACCTGTTTCTGATCCCGCTCTGGCTGCTGAGCGGCGCGCTCTTCCCTCCGGCGGGCGCGCCGGGGCCGCTCCAGTGGGTGATGGCCCTGAACCCGGTGACGTACGGGGTCTGGGCGGTGCGGGCCATGTTCTACCATGATGTCGGCGCGGTGACAGGTGGCAATCCACCCGGATTGGCACTGTCCGTGGCCGTCACGATCGCATTCGGCATCGCCACCTTCGCGGCGGCGGTGGGAATGACATGCCGCAGTAGAGGAGCACCTCGATGAGCGCAACGGGGCGAACTTTCCAGATTGCCATGGCGGTGGTGGCGTTGATCGGCGTCGGCGGCCTCGTCGGGGCCGTCGCCATGGCTCATCGCGCGAAGAAGGAGTCGTGCTGCCCGGTGGAGGTGCACAAGGCCGACCTGCCCGCACTGTTCGACCTGCCGGAGTTCTCGCTGACCGACCAGGGACGCCGACAGGTGACGCGCGAGACGCTCGCGGGGCACGTGTGGATCGCCGATTTCGTCTTCACGCGGTGCCCGGGGCCGTGCCCGATCATGAGCGGGCGGATGGCGGAACTGCAGAAGCACTTTGCCAGCGATGGCGAACTGCGGTTTGTCTCGATCACGGTGGACCCGACCTACGACACGCCCGAAGTCTTGCAGGACTACGCCCGGCGGTACCGGGCGGACGGGCGGTGGCTGTTCCTGACCGGGCCGATGGAGGCGGTGTACGACCTGTCGATCAACGGCTTCAAACTCGGCGCACCGCGGAGCGAACCGGCATCGGGCGGGCTGATCACGCACAGCACGAAATTCGTGCTCGTCGACCGGTCGGGGCGGGTGCGCGGGTACTACGACGGGATCGACGTCGAATCGATGGACCGGTTGCGGGCGGATGTCCGTGCCCTGCTGGACGTCCCGACGACGCAGCCGGCGGATGCCGAACACGCGTGCTGCTCGCAGCCTTCGCAGGGGTGATGCGGTGGCGCTGCCGATCGATTTTCAGCAGCTTCCGACGCTCAACGCCGCGCTGAACGCGACCGCGTTCGTGCTGCTGGCCTGCGGTTACGTCCAGATCCGGCGCGGGCATCGGCGGGCGCACACGGTGTGCATGATCGGCGCCCTGGTAGTCTCGGGGCTGTTCCTCACCTCTTACGTGACGTACCACACGCTCAAGCAGCAGGCGACGGGATCAGCGCATACGACCTATGGCGCGACGGGAGCGATCCGCACGTTCTACCTGGCGATCCTGCTGTCGCACGTGGTGCTGGCGATCGTGATCGTGCTGATGGTGGTGCGGACGGTGTACCTGGCAGCGCGGCGACGGTTCGATCGGCACCGCGCGGCGGGGCGTTGGACGCTGCCGCTCTGGATGTACGTTTCGGTGACGGGCGTGGTGGTGTACGTCATGTTGTACCACCTGCAGCCGTCGGCGTCGTGAGGGCGGTGCAGGAAAAGGTCGCCTGCAAATGCGTCTGGCGGGATGCATTCCCTGACAGCCCGCCAGTCGCCCGCGACAGTCAGCACCTGCCCACGTCATGCGGCCGGCATTGACCCTTCTCCCTGAATCATCGTAGACACCGCAAAAGGAGCGGCCCCTGTGGGGTTCACCCCATTTGTGCGCGCTCACCAGGGTGGTTCTCCGCGGCTCGTTGATCCCGCTCGTCCGCCCGGCTGTGACATCGTTCACGAACTCCCGCGACGATTCCGCACCGATCCGGTACCATTCGCCGGCAGCGGCCATGCTGCGAATCACGGCTGGCCGCACACGTTGAGAAGCAGCAGGAGATCGAACATGCGCGGGTCCCACCTGTCGGATACGGTTTTCACACTCACTCTGGCCGTCGTGTCGGGTTGGGCCACCGCGCCGGTCGTCGCGGCCTGGACCTTCGACGACGGGGCATCCATCGAGGCGTGGACGTTCAGCAATGGGCCGGAGTTTCCGGGCGCGACGGGGCGCGTTACGTGGAGCGAGGCGGAGGGGCACGCGCGGCCCGGCGCGATGGCCCTGCACTATTCGTTCCAGGGGGGCGGCAACTACGTGCAGGCGACGGTCGGCGTGCCGGCGGGAAGCGACCCCCGGGGGATGCGTCTCTGGCTGAGGAAGGCGGCGGCGAACCGGATCACCTTCCGGGCGATGGACGCCGGCGGACAGGTGCTGCAGAAGAGCGTCGACTACAGTGCGGACGGCTGGCAGCAGATCGAGGTGGGACTCACGTCGTGGACGGGCTGGTACGGTGGCGCGAACGACGGGAACGTGAAGTTCCCGGTCCGGCAGTTCGGGATCCTGGTGGAGAACTCGTCGCCGCAGCGGGACGGCGTGCTCTACGTCGATGATGTGGAACTGCTGAAGGAAACCGGCAGCGCCCAGCTGATGTCGTGGTACAGCATTCTCGATCCGCGGCTGCACGCGTCCGGCGGCGAGGGCAACCGATTCGCGGACGGTACCTGGACGTACAACTTCGGCGATGGCCGGACGGTCCGGCTCTGGGGCGGGTACTCGCTGCTCGGGCATCCGAGAGCTCTGCGGCTCGTCGTGCAGGGGGACGGATCGGGACACACGCTGCACGTCGACATCGGGTCGCATTTCCAGAACTTCACGCGCGAGCTGGGACGGCTCACCGTGAAGGGCCGGCAGGCACTCGAGATCCCGATGGGCGACATGAAGGGCTGGCAGTTCAGCGGGGGCGAAAACAACGGCCGTCCGCAGCTGCCGTTGCGGTTCTTCGGGCTGCGGATGGAAAAGACGGGTGAGCCGGCGAGCGGGTCCATCGTTATCGAGTCGATGGAGGCGCGGACGACCTACGACGCGGACGTGGCCGCCGCGGTCATCCCGTCGGTGCAGTCGGAGGGAGAGCGTGCGGATTTCGGCGTGGTCCTGCGGAACCTGCGGCCGGCCGCGGTGAAGGGGCGGCTCACCTGCGAGATCCGGACCCTCGCGGAACGGGTCGCGCAGCACACCGAGGAGCTCACCCTGCCCGCGGCTGCCGTGCCGGTGGCGCGGAGTTACACCGGGAAGCTCGGCGGAAACCAGTTCCTCGATGCGACCTTCCGCTGGAATGATGCGGAGTGCTCGCCGCGAGCGACCTCGGCCGGCGTGGCACTGGCGCCGGAAGGGGAGGGCTCGGCCCGACCGGACCCCGCAAGCGCGGTCGGTGCAGGATCGTACCTCTACCGCTGGAACGGGCACCCGCAGGCGCGTGAGAACATGGACCGCATGGCGGCGCTGGCGCGGCGGGCGGGCGTGAAGTGGTCGCGCGAGGAGATCCAGTGGCATGCCACCGAGCCGGCCGAGGGCCAATTCGACTGGGCGTTTTACGACACGCTGCTGGACGTCGCCGGCACCCACGGGATCTGCGTCTGCGGCCTGCTGGCGT
>CAZJTF010000062.1:0-24493 GCA_964548565.1 uncultured Planctomycetales bacterium
GGGTGAACCGCGGAGTCGCTCGACGCGGACGCCGGACGAGGTCAGAGAAGGTCTCAAGGGCCCGATTTTGTCGATTCCCACGACTTTTGCGGCGGATTACAGGGTGGACCACCGCGGCGTGGCCACGATGATCCGACGCGGGATCGAGCACGGCATCCCCATTTTCGCCATGACGGCCGGCAACGGGATGTACACGTCGCTGCTGTACGACGAGATCAAGGACCTGACGCGCACGATGGTCGAGGCGATCGGTGGACGGGGGGTCGCCGTTGCCGCCGGCGGCGACTGGTGGACGGGCCAGGTGGTGGATTACGCGCGGTTCGCGGAGTCGCTCGGCGCGGACGTCTTGCAGGTGATGATGCCGCAGGGCTGTGACGAGGCGGCCAGTCTCGAGCACTTCAAGACCATCGCGTCGGGCACGTCGCTGCCGCTCGTCCTGCAGGGTGACGTCTCCGTGTCACTGCTGCAGAAGCTGATCGAAATCCCGCAGGTGATCGCGCTGAAGGAAGACGTGACGCTCGACTTCTACATCGACCGCCAGCGACGGTTCGGCAAACGGCTCGTGGTGTTCGGCGGCGGCAGCGAGCACCGTTTTCTCGTGGCGCACCCGTACGGATCCGAGTGCTTCTACAGTGCGTACGCGGTGTTCGCGCCCGAGGTCTCGATGCGGTTCTGGAAGGCCGTCCAGGCGGGGGATACGAAGACGCCGTACGAGATGGTGCTCAAGTACGATCTGCCGTTCCTCGACCGCTGGTCGCACGGGTTCTGGCGGGCGTCGCTCGAGCACTTCGGCGTGGCGAAGCGGTATCTCCGTCCGCCCCAGCGATCGTTCACGGATGAGCAGATGCGCGAGGTCAAGGCGTTCTACGACGGGCTGGGGCTTTACCCGCCGCCGTCGCGACCGGCGGAGAGTTGAAAAGCCGCCGGGACACACGCCGCCCGGCTCGTGCAAACCAGAAGATCACACACCCACCTTGCGGTCGGTATCGCGGCCGCTGAGTCTGCGTGAGATCGCGTCGTGCTGCTCAAGGAAGCGCGCGAGCACCTCGCGGTACCCTTCGATCGTGAGCGGCTCACCTTTCGCGCCGTTGATCGCGATGTTTTCCGCCTCGACCAGCGGTCCGCAGCCGGACGCGACCTGCGCGGCGACCGGGAGCGGGATTGTCGTGACGCCGTTCACATCCCCGTGCAGCAGATCGCCGGGACGAATGGAGACGCCGGCGATCGGCACCGGATCGCCCGCCGACAGCAGGCGGCAATATGCGTGCGACGGGGAGATCCCGGCGGCAAAGCATGGAAACTTCAACGTGCCGACCTGGTGCACATCGCGGGCGAAGCCGTTGGTGACGAGACCGACGGCACCGAAGCCCTTGAACACGGTGGCCATGACCTCGCCATAGACGGCACCGTCGGAATGCTCGTCGAGATCCTGGATCACCACGACGTGCGGCTTGGGAATGTTCTCCCAAGCTGCCACCAGGTCGAGTAGCCCGAGCGGCTTTTCATCCGGTCCGGCGGCCATCGACCCGCGGAATGTCGCGGTGACCGCGTAGCCTACCATCGGGGGCAGTTCGGGGTAGACCGCGCGGATCTGGTGCCCGAGGTATCCGGCGTTGCGCGGGCGGTAGTTACAGAGTTCGATCACGTTGCACACGGTCGGCGTGTCGAACCGTGCCAGGGTCTGCAGGACATCGGGTGAGAGCTCTCGCATGAGTTAATCCTTGTCTGGGAAGACATTCACGCTCACGGACTGGACGAGAAAGCCACCGTCGTCGGTTTCTTCCGCGGTGGAAGCAAGTCGCAGGTAGTTCAGAGCGATCGATTCGCGGCGCAGCGGGAGCATCGTCACCTCGGCGCCGTCGAGCCGAACGCGGCACTCGCGTTTGTCGAGGTCCCACTGCAGGGCGAGGTCGTACCGTCGCTCCGGCAAGAGCGTGGCACCTCTCAGGTCTCCTTCGGGGCCGATTTCGAGCTGGAACACGTTGTTGTAGACGTCCTCGGCGTCAAACGGGACGGAAAAGTGATCGGTGAGAGCGACGCGGACACCGGCGAAGCCGCGGCGCAGGCGCAGGCGAAGGTTCAGCGTGCCGCGGTTGCGGGCAGGAAAGTTCCAGACCGCCGTCGCCGGCCAGTCGAGCGAAGTCCTGCGGATCGAGAGGATCCGGGCGTTCGCGCGATCGAGGTCGCTGATGCGCTCGACCCCGCGTGTGCCGAAGATGGACCAGTCGTCGAGGCCACTGGAGAAGTCGGTCGATTGTGCGGTGTCGTCGAGCCAGCGCGGATCGAGCCGCACGACGGAACGTCCGGAGCCGGTCGCCACGCCCGTGGTGAAGAAGACACTGCCGTCGCGGCTCACCGCCGGGTACGGATACGACGGGCCGTGGTCTCCGCTCGGGGGTGGCGGCTGATCGCGGTAGGGGTCGCGCGCGACCTCGCGGCAGCCCCGCCAGGTGCGGCCCTCGTCATCCGAGAGCGCCGCGTGCAGCACGTGGCGTCCGCCGTACGCATAGGGAAAGCGCAGGCAGCTGTTCCAGAAGAGCATGATACGCCCGTCGCTGATGCGGAGCAGGCCGGCAGGGGAATCGGACGCGATGATGGCGGTGGGGCGGGGCCGAGACCACTCCGCGCCATCCTTCGAGAAAGACTCATAGAACCGGCCCTGCTGGGTGCGGAGGAGCATCCAGACGCGTCCGTCCCGGAGCTCGATCACGACCGGCTCGACCGCGCCGTACGCGGAGACGATATCCGGGACGACGGTGCTCAGGCTCGACGGTGAGAGCTGCCAGTTTTCGCCCGCATCGTCCGAGTACACGAGCGTGCAGTCGTACTGGCCCGTGAACGTGAAGGCATCGAGCTCTTTGCCGCGGTTCGACCAGGTGCGTTTCGTGAGATACGAGAAGGGCAGCAGGATCCGGCCGCTGCGGAGCTGCACGACCGAGTTGAGCGCGCCGGTGTAGCCTTTCCAGATGGCGCGCGGCGGCTTCCACGTCCGTCCGTCGTCGGCGGAGCTCGCGTGCCAGATATCGAGGCGGTGCGGGCCCATCTGGCCGGCTTTCACGCGCTGATCTTCGCCGGTCCGGATGACGCCGGTGTGGGCATCGTTCAGCAGGAACAGGTGGATCCTGCCATCGCGGTCTACGAGCGCGATATGCCCGCCCCAGCCGCCGGGTTCCCAGGAGAGCTGGAGCAGTGCGCGAGGCTCGCTCCAGTCCGTCCCGCCGTCGGTGGAGGTGCGCGCCATGACGGACTGACCGTCGGGGGCGCTGCGCAAGTAGATCCCCATCAGGCTGCCGGAACGCAACTGGAGAATGATCGGGCACTCGTCGAAGCGGGTGACGGTGTGGGGCGCCCGGGGCGGAGCGATTTCGCCGGCGGCGAGCGGAGTCGCGCCCCCGATCACGATGAGAAACGAGAGCAGTCGATCAACGTGCGGATTGCGATGCATGCATGGCTCCGTTGGTTTCGGCCAGGACGGACGGCTCAGAATCCCCGGGGAGGGCCGCATCCGGCCGGAGCGTCCAGACCGTGAGATTCGGCAGTTCGGCCGGCCTTGGGGGAGCGAGCCGCGACAAGCCAAAGCCCACGAGGAAGCCGACGATCGGGCCGGGCAGACCGACGTACATGAAGCTGAGCGGGTAGCGAGAACCCTGCGATTCCATGAAATACCAGATCATGCCGGCGGTGATGACGGCGCCGATGACGAAGGCCGTGAGGGCGTGGCTCCCCCGGGCACGCCGGCTCAGGACGCCCAGCAGAAACACCGGCGGAAGCGATACCCAGAGCGACAGCCACGCGAAACTGATTTCCATCACGGTTGTGCCCTTCTGGTCGGACATGGACGAGAGGGCAAGGCCCATCATCGCGGCGGCCACACCGACGGCGATCGTCATCACGCGGGAGAAGGCGACCTGTTCTCCCTCGGAAGCGGCAGGTCGCAGGAACCGACGGTAGCAGTCCACCGTCGCAACCGTGGAGAGGCTGTTGAAGCCCCCGGCCAGCGTGCTCATGCCCTTGGCCAGCAGCGCGGCGATGATCAGGCCGGGCAGGGGTGTCGGCAGTTGCGTGCCGATGAAGCGGTAGAGCGCCTGGTCGCCGCTGACGGGTCGCTCCCCCGGCGGTTGCAGTCCGTAGAAGGAGAAAATCGCCAGGCCAAGGAACCACAGGCTGAAGGCGGCCGGCACCGACAGCACCGCGTACGTGAGCATCGATCGCCGCGCTTCGCGGTAGCTCGACGTGCTCAGGTAGCGCTGGATGGCGATCTGGTCGGCGCTGTTGAAGAAGAGCTGCTCATTGATGACGAACAGCACGAGACCCCAGATCGTCAGCCGGACGAAGGGGCTTGGACTGTAGAAACTCGGATCGGTGAGCTGGGGCATGCCGCGTCCATGTTCGAAGGCGTACTGGATGACGCCGACGGTGCCACCGGGCACAACCCAGAGGATCTTTGCGATCAGGATGCCCATGCCGCCGACGAGGATCACGAACTGGAACAGCTCGGTCCAGGCGACGGCCCGGAGGCCGCCCAGCAGCGTGTAGGCGACCGCCACCCCGCCAGTGATCAGGATCGTCCATCGCTTGTCCCAGCCGCAGGCTCCCTGGAACACGACCGAGGTCGCGTAGAGCACGAGGCCCAGGTAGATCATGCGTTCGAGCCAGTAAAAGGCGGCGGCGGCCCCTCGGACGCGGGCGTCGAACCGCCGCTCGAGATAGTCGAACGGCGTGAACATCCGCGCCTTGAAATAGAAGCGGACAAAGAGGCTGAAGCCGCCGATCGCGATGAACGGCAGGATCAAGTTCTGGAGGGACTGGGTGACGCCATGGTTGTACGCCTCGCCCGGCACGCTGACCATGGAGAGGGTGCTCAGGAGCGTCATCAGGTAGGAGATGCCGGCCACCCACCAGACGATGGATCGCCCGCCGAGCAGGTAGCCTTCAGCATCCTGCCGGCCCCGACTGAACCAGACGCCAACGCCGATCATCGCCACCACGTAGGACGCGACAATGGCGTAATCGAGAGCGCTCAAGCTCGCATGAAAGCCAGCCGCCAGGAGCATGCGTGATTCTCCCATTCGTGATGTCGCGCGTTCGCCCGTCGGGACTCAGCGGCCGCCGACGCGGATCCGTACCCAACGGATGTTGTGGATGCATTCTTCGGCGCACCAGAAGACCGCGAAGACATCTCCGTCCGGCAGCACGGTCATGTTGGGAAAGCCGAACTTGAGGCTGCTGAGTTCGTCCGCGTCGCTCCTGGTGCCGGTCATGCCGGACCCGGCGCCCTGCCAGACGGGTGTCTCCGCCAGGTTGACCCAGTTGTCGCCGTCGATGCGCGAAAGGTTGGCCCAGAGCCCCGGCTTGTCGTCGCGGCGGTAAAGGCAGAGGATCCGTCCGTCCGACAGGCAGGTGATCTTTGCGGTCTGACCACGGAGGCCGGTCAGGCGCGGAGCGGAGAAGGTGCGGGCGTCCTTCGACAGTGCGTATGGCGTCGGGCGGCTTTTGCCGCTGGGTTCGTGGAGCGCCCAGGCGACTGCCAGCAGACGTCCGTCGGGCAGACGCGTGATGGATTGCTCAAAGTGGATGATGCCGTCGCGGTAGGCGTCCATCACGTCGATGTACTCGGGCCAGGTCTCTCCCCGATTGCGCGAAACGAGGGCGATAGCCTTCATCCCGTTGGGGGCGTCGCCGTTCCAGCCCTTCCACGTGCCCATCGGCGCGAGCCAACGTCCGTCGGGCAGTTCGAAAATCGGGTGGCAGATCTCGAATGCGGGCCCGACGAGCGGGGGGCGGATCGTTCGGGGGCCCTGCCACGTGTGTCCGCCGTCTTCGCTGGTGAGAAGCAGCAGGTCACTCTCGACGTAGCCGAGATTCTCGCGGTTCGTGAGGCCCTCCTCCGGGTTACCGCGGTAGAACCGCGCGCCGAGGCCGACCAGCAGGCCGTCACGGGTGCGCGCGATCCGGACGGAGTGTGTGGCCGGACGCTTGACGGCGTCGGCGAAGAGCCGCACCGGCTCGGACCAGGTGAGGCCGGCATCGGTCGATCGTGCGACATACGTGCGGTAGTCGAGGCTCTCCACGGCCTGGCCGAGGTCGAAGGCGCAGACGAGTTCGCCCGTGTCGAGACGAACGATGGACGGGTGCCAGGCATGGATGGCGCGCAGGTGCGGCCTGGGATTTCGGTACACGAGGCCGGTCGCAGTGCACTCGATCATGCTGCGGTCTCCCTGTCAAGGAGCGGGCTCACAGTCCGCAAGAGCGGGCTGGCGCGCGCCACTGAAACATGCGTAAAACTTCGCGAAATCGGCGTCATCCACGTCCTGGTCACCGGCTCCACCGTTTTCGCGGTCGAAGCAGGCGCAGTGGACGGGATCGAACACGAGAGCGGGGTCATCGGGACCCGTCAGACAGAGTTGGAAGGCGCTGAAGTCTTCCTGGTCGACGTCGCCGTCACGATCGGCATCGGCGAAGGGAACGGGGCAACGCGACTGGCAGGCGACCGATGCGCAGGTGCTGCCGATGCCGCCGAACGTGCCGGCGGGCTGGCCCGCACAGAGGGACGCGGTGGTTGCCTCGATGCAGGTTCCTGTTTCGGGCAGGCAGCAGGCGCCCGTCCGGACTTCGGTGGCGACGGCGTTGTCCCGGAACTCGAGTGAGTCGACCTGCCAGACATAGGGGATGTTCGTCTGCGTCCAGGCGCCGACCGCGCCGCTGTAGTCGCTCCAGCCGAGGTGCGTCAGGGCCAACTGGTTCACGTTGGCGGATGTGATGAGCGTGTCGAGGGTCGTGCTCATCGAGCGGATGGTGTTGCCGGCGGCATCCTTGAACGTGACCGTCATGGTGTGGCCGGCCGGCCCGTTGTAGTCGAGCACGAGCTGGTACGTCGTGGAAGGAACACCGGTGGTTCCGAGGTCAAGCCAGGTGGTATCCGCCAGGTAACCGTCCCGCGAGCCCGCTCCGGTCATGATCCCGAGTTTCAGATAATAGTGGCCGAGGGCTCTCTTGTGTTGAAGAAGGGCACCGGCCATCTGGCGGAACATGGCTCCGCCGGAATCACCCACAAAGCCAGCGAACTGCACGGACCCCCAGCCTGACTGTTCGCCACCCTGGTAGAGCTGCGACCAGTTGAAGCGATAACTCCCCGTGAAGGTGTCGGAGGCGCCGTACGCCCGGCCGAGGGGGCGCCCGGCGCGGTTGAAGTCCGTGGAACCAGCCGCGTTGACGTTCGTGATGGGGAGGCGCCCACCGGAGGCGGCGCCGATCATACTGCGGGTGTTCGACTGGTTAAGGTAGACCACGCCGTCCGGCCCTGTATCGAAGGTCGAGAGCCATCCGTTGCCGGATGCGGGGACCGCCTGCCGATATCCGCGCTCGATGAACGACCGCTCCGCCCAGAAGAAGTAGAACTCGCTGCGGATGAGGAAATCCTCGTCGCCGTCGCCGTTCCAGTCGGTGGCAGTGAAGATCGGGCCCCAGAACACGAAGGGGAGGTTCAGCGGGTAGATGGCGGAGGCAAAGGATGGCGTTCCGGGCGTGCTCTGGTTGATAAAGATCGCCCCGGGCGTGTTGACCGAGAGCCCGGTGATCAGGTCGGGCTTGCTGTCCTTGTTCCAGTCGACGACGTCAAGGCCGTCGAGGCGCGGGCCCGAGAGCACGACGACGCCGGGAGCCAGCGTGGCGGTGCCTCCCGCGGTCGTGTTGCGGAAGATCCAGATGTTGCCGTAGGTCTCGGTGACGGCGAGGTCCTTGATGCCGTCGCGGTCGAAGTCGGCGCAAGCCATGATGATGCGTGAGCCCTGCAGGGCCGTGAAATCCGGCACCTGGCCGGGATCGCTGTACACCGGCGGCCCGACCTTGAGGTCCTGGCCGTTGGTGAGGGTGAGCTTGATGCCCGGCGCGAACGCCCGCCCGTTCTGCGTGCCGAGACCGCGGTGATAGTAGACGTTTCCCTGCTGCGTTCCCGAGAGGACGTCCACGATGCCGTCGCCGTTCCACTCGGCAAAGATGTTCCAGTTGTAGGGGTCGCCGTAACCGGGTCCGGGATACCAGATCGGCGTGCCGTCGACGGTGGCACTGCCTTCGGCGACAAAGCGCGGCGTATAGATCGAGCCCTGCGTTCCGTACACAGCGCTGCCCGCGAGAAACTCCTGCCCGCCGTCGGCGTCGATATCGGCGACGGACATGAAGGATGGAACCGTGACGAACCCCCAGCTGCCGGTCAGCGGCGCCGCGACCATATTCCACGCGGGGTTGGCGGCCGTGCCCTGGTTCAGGAACGGCAGGACATCGCCGGACGCGTCGCTGACGAGGAGGTCTTTCTTCCCGTCGGCGTTCCAGTCGACGATGGCGGGCCGGGCGATGACGCGCGGCGGGAGCTCACCGATCTTCGGAAATGCCGCCCGCGCCAGATTCGCAGCGGCCGGCGTCCCCATGTTGCGGTAGTACATCAGGTAGCTTGTCGCCGATGGCGGTTGCTGGAAGGCCCACGATCCGGTGAGGAGCTCGAGGAGGCCGTCGCCATTGACGTCCGAGGCGGCCGGGGAGGCGGCCCACCCGGTGTCGAGCGCGTTGCCGTCGGCCTGGACGGGTCCGACATACGTCAGGATGGGGACGCCGGCGCCGTCGCGCCCGGTGCAACGGTAGTAGTAGATCCGCCCGGTCGTGTAGCCGCCGGTGAGGATGTCGGGCAGGCCGTCGGCATTCCAGTCGCCAACCCACGGCTGGTTGTAATAATCGACGCCGAAACTGCCGGACGTATCCTCGGGAACCGGGCTCTGCGGAACCTGCAGGCGTGCGCCATCGGCCTGGACGAACCCCCTGTAAAGCATCGACGGGCTGCTCGCGGTGCCGGTGTTCTTCCACCAGAGAATTGCGTTGTGGCTGGTTCCCAGCAGCAGGTCGAGTTTTCCGTCGTGATCCCAGTCGTAGAGAAAAGGAGAGGCGTACCAGCCGGCGTCGATGGGTCCGACCTCGTCCGAGAGCATCCGGCAGCCGCGGAAGACGGGGTTTCCGGGCGTGCCGCGATTGGGGAACCACATGACGTCGCCTTTTTCGGCGCCGGCGATGATGTCGAAGAGACCGTCCCCGTTCAGGTCGCCGACGGAGCTGGAGAGCTGGGCGAGCCCGCAGAGCGGCTGTCCCGTGGGCAGGCGGTAGACATCGACATCGCCGATCCAGGGGGAGGGGCCGGGCCCGACAGCGCCGGCGGGTTTGGCGTCCCAGTAGATCGCGTAATAGGAGGGCTCGTTCCCCGTTTGCGTGTGGAGCCAGATGACCTGTCCCGAGGATGCATCCATTTCGCGGTTGAAGAGGCGTCCGCCGCGCTGGCGGGTCGTGACAGGCGGTCGTCCGTTCGCGTAGTCGGATGCATAGCCGACGCGGTCCGGGTAGGCCGTCGGGACGGAGTTGTCATCGAAGCGGCAGGGGCGGTCGTACGGGCTGATCGCATTCTCGAACGTGACAAATGCCTCCGCCTGACCGGTTACCGGATCGTACTTGTGTACCTGCAGCGACGAGAGGTCCGCCTCGCCCGGGATCGGCATGGGTCCGAGCAGTGAGCCGGGCCCGATCGGGTATGAAGCGGCGAGTTGATCACCCGGACGAGCGCCAATGTCCACGGGATCCACACGGATGAGGAGACGGTAGCTGCCGCTGCCCGTCCAGGCGGGGGTGACAGCCAGCGCGACCTGCAGCGAGAGCAGGGCGGGCAATACGAATGTGCCCCGTCGGAGCAGTCGCCGATACAGCGCGCGCAGCATCATTTGCGGTTGCCCTCCGGCGGGGCGGCTTCAGCAGGTCCGAGCGCGACGGCTTCGCGGCAACCATGGCGGATGAAGGAACCTTCCGCCCAGAACGTGAAGAACTCGCTCTGGATGATGAAATCGCGATCGCCGTCGCCGTTCCAGTCCATGGCATGGAAGTTTGCGCCCCAGAACAGGAAGGGCAGATCGAGCGGCTGAATGGGCTTGTCGAATGCGAGGCTGCCGGGCTTGCTGTGGTTGATGTAAATGGTGCCGGGCTTCGCGGCGGTCTGGCCGATGATCAGGTCCTGGAGGCCGTCCTGATTCCAGTCCACGAGGCTCAGATCATCGGAACGTCCCCCGCCGATGACCTTGCCCACGAGAACGCCGGGTTCGAATGCGTCGGTGGCTCCCCGGCGCGTGTTACGAAAGACCCACAGATTGCCGTAGGTCTCGGTGACGGCCAGGTCGTCGATCCCGTCGCCGTCGAGATCGCCCGGCGTCATGATGACGCGCGAGCCCTGCAGGATCGTGAAGTCGGTCGCCTTCTTCGGGGAATCCACGACCTCCGGGCCGACGCGCAGCGGCTTGCCGTCCTTGAGGGTGAGGCGTTTACCGGGCTCGAAGGCGAAATCCTTCGTGCCCTCCGCAGGGTGGTGCAGGTAGATCTCGCCCTGGTGGGTTCCCCAGAAGAGATCGACACGGCCATCGCGGTTCCAGTCGCCGAGGGCGGTGTAGTAGTACGGGTCGCCGTAGCCCGGGCCGGGGTAATCGATGGATTTGCCCTTGACGGTCGCGCGCCCGAGCCGCTGCATGTGCGGCGAGTACGCGGAGCCGGTGAAGGTTGCCAGGATGTCGGCGGAAATGAGCAGGGGACGCTCGCCCTTGCGGTCGAGGCTGCCGGAGAAGGCGAACTCGCGCACGAAGCCCCAGGGGATCGTGAGCGCGCGGCTGTCCATCTGCCAGCGGGGCTCGGTCCTGGTGCTGACGTTCAGAAACACGTAGACGCTGCCGCCGCCGTCGCTGACGAGCAGGTCAGGCAGGCCGTCGCTGTTCCAGTCGACGACGGTCGGGCGGGCGATCGTGCCGCCGGGGAAGTCGCCGGTCTTCGGCAACGGCCGGTGCTCGAGGAGGCCGGGCTTGTCACCTCCCTGATAGTACATGAGGAAGTCGGCCTCGCCGGGGGCGGGCTGACGGGCAATTCCAGACCAGAACCAGGAGCCGGTGACCAGATCCATTCGTCCGTCGGCGTTGAAGTCGGCGGCGGCCGGTGCGGCGGCCCACACGGTGTCAATTGGTTTGCCTCCGGACTGGAGGGGGCCCTCGTACTGAAGCGTGGGCACGCCGGCGGCATCGCGACCGGTGCCGCGGTAGTAGAAGATGAGCCCGGTGGTGTAGCCACCGGTGAGAATGTCCGGCAGGCCGTCGCCGTTCCAGTCGCCGACCCACGGCTGGTTGAAGTAGTCGCGGGCGAAGATGGTCGCGGTGTCTTCGGGGACCGGGCTTTCCGGCACCTCGAGTCGTTGGCCGTTCGCCTGGACGAAGCCGCGGTAACTCAACTTCGGGTCTGTCCGCGTGCCAGTGTTCTTCCACCACAGGATGACGTTGTGACTGGTGCCGACCAGCAGGTCAGGCAGACCGTCGTTGTCCCAGTCGTAGGTGAACGGTGCGGCGTACCAGCCGCAGTCGATGGGGCCCTCTTCGTCCATCAGCATGCGACAGCCGACGAAGCGGGGGTGTCCCGGCGTGCCCCGGTTGGGGAACCACATCACGTCGCCTTTTTCGACGCCGGCGAAGAGGTCGAAGAGCCCGTCGCCGTTGAAATCGGCGGCCGTGGCGGTGAAATGCGAGAAGCCGCCGAGCGACTGGCCTTTTTCGCGGCGGAGTACGTCGGCGTCTCCGATCCACGGGGCGGGAGGAGGACCGGCCTGCTCGGCGTTCGGCACCCGGTTCCAATAGATGGCGTAGTAAGAGGGTTGCGATTCGGTCTGCGTGTGTACCCACACGACACGGCCCGGGCCGCTGGCCATCTCGCGATTGAAGAGGCGACCGCCGCCTTTTCGAACAATCACAGGGCCGCGGCCGGTCGGGAAATCGGAGGAGTAGCTGGCGCGATCCGGGTAGTCGTCGGGAACGGCGCGATCCTCGAAACGGCAGGGGCGGTCAAACGGGCTGCGGGCGTTGTCGAATTCCTTGAATGGCTCGGCCTGGCCAGTCTGCGGGTCGTATTTGTGGACCTGCAGAGACGCGAGGTCCACGTAGCCGCCGCTGCCGGCCTGGGCGGGGATCGCGGACAGATCGATCGCGTGCCGAGCGGGCAACTCGTCGCTCCTGCGGTCTTTGAGGTCGACCGGATCGACCTTCACGAGAACGCGACAGTTGCCATGGCCGGTCCAAGCCGGGGGGGCAGCCACGGCGCTCGCCACGATTGCGAGCGGAAGGACCAGGCTGCATGTCGTGCGCACCGGGGGTCTGTGGGCCGCTCTCATGGAAAGATGCTCCTCGATGCCTGACGGTGCGCCGATCCGTCCTGCGGGCCACCGGTGCGCGCCGCCGGACGTGGGCGGGATTCGATCGCCCCGGCGGGAACGGCCTGGCGGTAGCCGTGTTCCAGGAACGATCGCTCCACCCAGAAGAGGTAGAATTCACTCTGGACGAGCAGGTCCTCGTCGCCGTCGCGGTTCCAGTCGGTCGGAAAGAACCCGGCCCCGTAGAACATCCACGGCAGCTTCAGCGGTGAGATCGGCGGTTCGAAGGCGATTCTACCCGGCGTGCTTGCGTTGATGTGGATTGAGCCTGGTTTCTCCGGGTTCAAGCCATCGATCATGTCGGGCTTGCCGTCGCGATTCCAGTCAATGGTGTTGATCCTGGCGCGCGAGCTGAGTTGGACGGCTTTGACTCCGGGCTCCAGGGTGTCGGCGCCTCCGGTTTTCGTGTTGCGGAACACCCAGATGTTGCCGTAGGTCTCGGTGACGACCAGGTCATCGATCTTGTCGCCGTCCACATCCGCAACCACGAACTTGATGCGGGAGCCCTGGAGTTCGGTGAAGTCCTTGACCTCAGCGGCGCTGCGGTAGACGGGAGGACCGACCTGGAGATCCTCGCCGTTCGTCAGCTTCAGCCGAATGCCGGGCGTGAAGGTGAGCTCGCCCGTGCCGCGATGGAGAACGATGTTGCCCTGCTGGGTGCCGCAGAGAATGTCCGTGCGCCCGTCGCGGTCCCAGTCGCAGGAGACGTTCCAGTTGTACTCGTCGCCGTAACCGGGGCCCGGGTTGAGCAGTTTGCGCCCGTCGACCGTCAACTCGCCCCGGCGAACGAGGCGCGGTGCATTGGGTGAGCCGGCCAGTGAGAACACTTCGTCCCCGGACATGATCTCCGTCTCGCCGTCGCCGTTGAGGTCGCCCATGGAGGTGATCATGTAGTCGTACGTGAGGATGATGTAGTCCTCGGGGCCCTGGCTAAGATTAAGTGGGACGAAGCACCAGGTGCCGGTGACCGTCTCGCCGGGGCTGGACCAGCGGGGAGCGGTGCGCGTGCCGTGGTTGGCCAGCAGGGTCAGCGTGCCGCTGTGGTCGCTGACGAGGAGATCCGGCAGGCCGTCGTTGTTCCAGTCGGCGACGCCTGCCCGGGCGATGATGTTCCTCGGGAAGTCTCCATCCTTCGGGAACGGCTTGCGCGTGAGCCGCGGTGATTCGCGGCTGCCGGTGTTTTCAAAGTAGGCCAGGTAGTTCTCAGGGTTGTGGCCTTTCTGAAAATCCCAGCTGCCGGTGATCAGATCGGGGTCGCCGTCGCTGTCGAAGTCGGCCACGGTGGGCGTTGCGGACCAGCCGGTGTCGATCACCCGGGCGTCGGCTTCAAGCGGCCCCACATACTGCAGCAGCGGCACACCGGCGGCGTCGCGCCCCGTGCACCGGTAATAGAAGATGCGTCCTGTCGTGTACCCACCGGTGAGCAGGTCTGGCAATCCATCGGCGTTCCAGTCACAGACGGTGGGGGCGTTGAAGTAGTCGACCTTGAAAATGCCGGCGGTATCTTCGGCGACGGGAGTCTCCGGCACTGCGAGCCGCCTGCCCTCGGCCTGCACGAAGCCCTTGTAGGTCAGCTTCGGCTGCGTGCGGGTGCCCGTGTTCTTCCACCACAGGATTACGTTGTGCATCGTCCCGACGAGCAGGTCAGGCAGGGTATCGCCGTCCCAGTCGGTCACGAACGGATTGCAGTACCAGCCGGCATCGATCGGACCGCTTTCGTCGGCGAGCATCTGGCAGGCGGTGAACTTCGGCCGGCCGGGCTGTCCCGCGTTGGGGAAATACATGAGCTGGCCCTTCTCGACGCCTGCAAAGAGGTCGAACAAACCGTCGCCGTTGAAGTCCGCCGCACAGATGTTGAAGTGCGACATCCCGCAGAGGGGGGCGCCGGTCTCGCGGCGGTAGAGGTCGGCATCGCCGAGCCAGGGCGCGGGGCTCTGCCCGGGAGGAGAGCCGTTTGGCAGCACGTTGAAGTAGACACAGTATTCCGATGCGGCATCCGCAGACTGCGTGTGCACGAACGCCAGATGCCCGGAGGTGGTTTCGGTTGCCCGGTTGAAGAGCCGCCCGCCGCGATCGCGGAGCACGACGGGAGGCCGGCCGTCCGGAGCGTCGGAGGCCGCGCCGACGCGATCGGGATACGCGTCGGGAATGGCGTCGTCGTCGAAGCGGCAGGGTCGATCGTATCGACTTCGTGCCGAGTCGAACGTGCGGAAGGGCAGCGCGGCGCCGGTCTCAGGATCGCAGCGGTGCACCTGGAGAGACGCGGGGTCCGCCTGGCCCTCGATTTTCCGGTCCTTCAGCAGGCGCGGCAGATCGAGGGCACACCGCGCCACCATCTCGTCATCCGGGCGCCCGGAGAGCTCAACGGGCTCCACGCGTACACGCAACCGATAGTTCCCCGCTCCGCTCCACTCGGGTTCCCGCGCCGCGAGCGAGGCGGGCACCGCGAGGAGGAACGGCACGATGAGATATTTCGGCATCGTCAAAGATCACCCGCCGCACGCCTGGTTGACCGGAATCGCCGGCCCGCTGACGCAGTTTTTGAACTGCACGAAGTCGTCCCCATCGACATCCTGGTCGCCCTGGCCTCCGTTGTCGCGGTCGAAGCAGTGGCAAATGCCGGGTTGCACCAGCGGGCCGACAGGCCCCGTGAAACAGGTCTGGAACACGGCGAAATCATCCATGTCGACGTCGTCATCATCGTCCACGTCGGCGAAGGGAACCTTGCACGGGGGAAGCGGACAGGAGGTCTGGGCACAGGTTGAGTTCAGGCCCTGGAAGACGCCGCCCGCAGCCGCGCACTGGGCGACTGTCTGGCTGTCCAGGCACTCCGCGGTGGGCAGGCAGCAGGCCCCGCTGCATATGGTCGTGGCGCAGGTCGCACCGGCGCCGCTCCATGATCCGCCCGACGCGAGGCACGCCTGCTCGGTGTCGTTTTCAGCGCAGGTGCCATCCGCGCGGCAGCACGCGCCTCGCGGTACGTCGCCGTACACCGCGTTGAACGCGCCGGCGGCCGTGTTGAAGTAGGCCAGCGAGTCCACGTCCCACACGGTGTCATGCGTGGATCCATCGAAGCTGGTGTACTCCGACCAGCCGAGGTGTGTGAGGGCCGTCCGGTTATACTTGGTCTCCTTCGAGCAGGGCGGATCCTCGACGACGCAGTCGAAGTAGTTCTGGCACGGCCCGCCGGGGCAGACGATGTCCATGTCCCAGCTCTGGAAGGAACGCGTCTCCTCGGTGCCGAGCAGGACGCCCTGATCGTCAAAGATGGCGTGCGACAGGAGGTGCGTCGTCGCGTCGTAGCTGATCGCCAACTGGTAGTCCCGGGTCGGCGCGTCCGGTCCTAGATTGAAAGTCGCCCCGCACTGAAACAGGAAGTAATAAAGGGCTTCTCCTGCTGCCGAGCACATCCGGACGTAGTAATCATTGCCGACCTTATTGTGAGACAGGATGCAGCCGAACAGCTGCTCCGTGCAGTTGGTTCTGTCACCGAGGAAAGCCGGGAACTCGATCGCCTGGGTGGTTCCCTCATTCAGGGCGCTCCAGCGGAAGCGATACAGGCCGCTGAACGAGTCGTTGCCGGTGACGGTCGTACCCAGCGGCTTGCCGCCACGGTCGTTGACCTCCCAGTTGTTGGGACGACTACGGGTCGTGACCTTGACGCGTCCGTCACACTGCGCGCCGATCAGCTCTTTTGTGGGGTTGTTGTCCCGCACATTCTCGAGGCCATCCTTGCCGCTGTGGAAATTCGACCACCAGACGAGTGAGGGCATCGGCTGACAGCCTGCTGCCGCGCAAGTCGTGC
Organism: uncultured Planctomycetales bacterium; assembly: GCA_964548565.1. Lineage (GTDB taxonomy): Bacteria > Planctomycetota > Phycisphaerae > UBA1845 > PWPN01 > CAYLLT01. The sequence continues at coordinate 16,065 of CAZJTF010000062.1, forward strand.
CCGCTCCGCGCCAGGCCCCGGTGCACTGCCATTCCAGCGTTTGGGAGCAGCTGCCGTCCGGCAGACAGCAGGCTCCGGGGGCATCCTGCGGGCACGCTGCGGACGCGCAGCTCGAGCCGGCCCCCTGGAAGGTGCCGCATTGCGCGGCGCATCCGCCAGTGGAGGTGTCAATGCAGGCTCCATTCGGCAGGCAGCAGGCGCCACCGCTCGGAGGTGGACAGTTGGTGCCCGCACATGTCGTATTCGCGCCCTGCCAGGCGCCCGCGCAGTTGTACTGCGTCTTGCCGTCGGTGCAGCTTCCGTCGACATCCGAGCAGCACGCACCCGTCGGGGGCTGCGGGCAGCTTGTCAGCGTGCAGGCGGTGTTCGCTCCCTGCCAGGCGCCGCCAGCCGCGGCGCATGAAGCGGATGTCTCCTGGCTGCAGGAGCCGTCCGGATGGCAGCACGCGCCGATCGGGTCGGGGCATGTGATGTTAGCGCACAGCGAGCCCGCACCCGGCCAGCTCAATCCACCGATGGCGGTGCAGGCCGCCTGCGACTGGCCATCCAGGCACGTTCCGGCGGGTGCGCAGCAAGCTCCCGTCTGCTGGCTGACTACGGCGTTGAAGGCGCCCGCCGCGTCGTTGAAGTAGGTGAGCTCGTCGACCTGCCACACGGTCGTGCGGTCAGGCGTCGGCAGGTTCGTGCTGTAGTCGTTCCAGCCGAGGTGCGTCACCGCGAGTGCGGACAGCATCGCGCCCACGCTGCTCGTGACGGAGGGAAGCAGACCGGCCGTGGCATCGTCCAGATCCTGGGCGACTGAATCGAGCAGGATTCCGGACGCGTCGAAGAAGGCGACGCTGAGCACGTGCGAGGCACCGTCGAGACCGACCGCGAAGTAGTAGTCCTGGTTGACGCTCACGTTGAGCTCGGTGGCCGAACCCTTGTAGAAGTGGTTGCCGTTCCCGATCTCGCCGAACTGAATGCCGATGCGGAGGATGTTACCGCCGGCGCCATCGCTCCGGTGGCGGATGAGGGCCCCGCAGACCTGCCGCGTGATGTTGCAGACGTTCGGATTACAGAAGCAATTCGTCACGCACGCGTCGGAGCCGCTGAAGCCGAAGCCCTCCCACATGTCGCGGGTGTCGGTGTCCAGGCTCGACCAGCGGAACTTGTAGAGCCCGCTGAAGGAGTTGTTTGCATTGAGCGTCGCGCCGAGGGGGCGGCCGGCTCGATCGTTGTTCCCCTGAGCGTTGTTCTTGTCGCGCGTCGTGATCTGGAGCCTGCCGGACGTGACCGGCCCGATCATTGCTTTCGACGTATCGCGGTCCTTGATGTTCACCACACCGTCAGCCGTACTGTCGAATGTGGATGTCCAGACTTGCGCGCCCTCTGCGGCCGTGAGCAGCATGCTCAGCAGCAGCGGCGTCAACAGCTTCTTTGCCACGCTCATGTCTTTCCTCCTCAGCGGCGGCTTTGCGAGCCGGTATTCGGGACACAGGCCGATTTCAAAGGGCGGCGAGCATGCTCGTGCCGGCGGGGTGGCCCGGCCAACTCCGGGACGCCTGCAGGTGGCGAGAGCTCCGCCCGTCTGCGCCTTCCAGGTTTTCAGAACAAACGGTGCTGATCCAGAGCTGCACAACCGACTCAGAGGCCGCAATCCTGGCGAACCGCGGCATGAGATGACATTCAAGTGCTGAAACGAAGGGAGTCGTGGGCCTGCTGCCTCGTTCCTGCGCTCCGTCGATCGTCAACGGTGCAGCATCACAGCAATTTCCCGCCGGCCAGAGTCTTGTCGGACCGGATGCTACTCCCTCCTCTCAATTCGTCTCCTGCCCGGCACGGATCTCGCGCACGGAAGCTCGCTCAACCAGGTGTCCCGGCAATGTCACAGGGCCGAATGGCGGTTCGTGGCCGTCGATAATCGCGGCCAGCAATTCCGCGGATTTCTGGCCGGCCCCCACGTTGTCGGGAACGTAGGCGGTCAGGGGGACCGAAGACGCGACGTGCAGCACATTCTGGCCGTAGCCGACCAGCGACAAGTCGTCGGGTATCCGCAGGTTCAACTGTTGAGCGGCGCCAAGCACCGCCTCGCAGACGCGCCAGTTTTCGGCGAAGACCGCTGTCGGACGCGGCGTGGCCGAGAGGATCTCGGATGCCAGGCGCAGCAGAGGCTCGCCGGGATAGGCGTGGTGCAGATTGCCGCGCACGAAGGAGACGCCGGCGCGCTCGTACGCCTCGCGTGCACCCTCGGCGAAGAGCGCGAACGCCCGGTTGTCGATCCAAGAGCCGCACAGCACGGCGATGCGGCGATGGCCCTTCGCGAGCAGGTGGCCAACAGATTCGCGGCACACCACGCGGACGTCGTCACCGACCAGGTACGATCGCTCTCCGTAGAAGTAGCCGGTGAAGACGGAGGGGAGCCCGTCGACGACGGCGCGATAGGGCTCGAGACACGGCCCGATCGCCAGTACGCCTTCCAACTCCCCGCGCCCGACAATGTGCTGCAGGCGCGTCCTGTCCTCGTCTGAGTCCTCGCCTAGACCGAGGATCTGGACGGAGAAGCCTTTCTTGGTCAGGGTCCGCTCCATGGCGCGGAGCACGGTTGCAAAGGCGGCATCCTCGTTCGCGTGGCTGGCCTGTGCGTTCGAGCAGGCGACCAGAACCGTGCCCCTGACAACCGCCGGGCCCTTGGCGGGGTCGAGCGACATGCGGACGAACGTGCCGCGTGCCTTCTCACGCGAGATGTATCCCTCCTCCGCCAGGATCGAGAGCGCGTGGCGGACCGTAAATCGGCTGGCACCGTGCTTCTGCTGGAGTTCCTCTTCGGTGCCGAGGCGATCCCCGGGGCGGAGTCCTTCGCGGGCGATGTGCTGCAGGAGCCGCTGCGCGAGCTCCACATACTTGGGAGCGAACTGGGCCGCGGAGGCCTGTCGCAACCGGAGATGCTGATTGATCGGTCGTTCCACGGGCGGTTCCTGTAGCGGCTGAATCCTGCAGCGATTGTACATCAACTTTGTTCGTATGCAAGTACTTTTCCGCCTATTTGACCCGATTTGGCGTGCTCCCGGTGCTGCGGTCGTGCAGGAGGCGGAGGAACGCGGGGACCTCGGAAGGAACTTGAGTGCCCGTTATCATCGTGTAAGTAACTCTATAGCAAGCTTTTACGTACAGTAAGGGGCGCAAAAACCTGAACGGTACCCCCACCGGGCTGCCCCGGTCCAAGAATCTTTGTGCGTTATTCCGAACAAAATACTTGACAGCGGGCGTTCGCCCGTTCAGAATAACACCAACGTCGAGCAGGGCTTCCACATGCAGCGGGTATCGGGTTGCCGATTGTCCCGCAGAGTCCCATACGACGACGCCTGTCTTACGCTCAAGGGCGAGCAGTATTCAGTTCTCTTCCGGAGGTGTGCAGTCCGCAATGAAGCTTCCGCGCGTCATCGCGCCGGCGTCGGCGCATGGCGGCGCGTGTCTCGTGGATAACGACGGAGGTAGGAAGATGACACGGATTGGGGTGGCAGTTTCGATTGCATTGCTTTTGTGCTCGGCGGCTACGGCGGCAGAGGTCTGGAAATCGACCTTCGACACGGATGCGGATGGCGTCGTGGATGTCTTCGATAACAACCCGGCGAACGTCGTGATCGGCACGGCATCGGGCGGGAAGCTGCCGATTTCGGTACAGGACAGCGCCGGGTACGCGCAGACCGACCGGGCCGGGCGCCCGCTCGGAGTCACGCTGGACGGGCACATGGAGTACAGCGGCCTGATCACTTTCCAGTATGCGGCGGCGCCTCCTAACGTCACGACCTACACGTGGCTGGGCTTTATCGGAGGCGGCGGATCGAATCCCGGCATCGCCCGGCAGGTCGTGGGCGCGCTCATGACGAGCTACAAGTCCGGGGAGAACTATTACGTGTACCCGCAGGTGCAGTGGGGCTCGTCGAGCGGCCAGGATCGCAATAAGTCGACGACACCGGTCAACCTCGGGGCAGATCCGACGGGCAAGACCTTCCAACTCGCGATCGGGTATCAGGGCGACTACAACCTGAACACCAACTCGGTCAACAACGGGACCGGCAACATGTATGTGGCCATGTACGACGCGGCCGGGAACCTGCTGAGCCAGACGGTGCAGGGTGACATCACGGGCGGAGACGGCGGAGGCCAGGTGGGCCTGATCACGGGCCTGGGTGGGGGACCGGAAAAATATCCTGATTTCCTGTCGAACCAACAGATCACGCATCTCGGCGCCACGGACTATGTGACGCTGAAGGGCGTCACGGTGCACTACCTGTTCGACTCCATGGCCTGGTACGACACCCGGGATGGGGCGAAGCAGGCGGTTGTGCCCGAGCCGGCGGCAGCGTTGCTGCTGCTTGGCGGCCTGGGAATGCTCCGGCGACGCCGGGCGTGACCCGACGTTGTGGCGGTACGCAGCGCAGTTGAATGCGTGCCGGTGTCCGAAATGATGCCTTGAAGGTGACCCGCCTGCGCGGTGAGCAGGCCGGCGGGCGGGTCACCAGTGGCTTCGTGACAGGATGGATGCGATGCATTATCAAGTGAAGTCCAAGCGTGCGTTCACGCTGATCGAGGTGCTGGTGGTCGTCGCGATCATCGCGCTGCTCGTCAGTATCCTTCTGCCGGCCCTGAACCGCGCCCGCGACCAGGGCAAGTCGACACAGTGCCTCAACAATCTCCGGCAGATCGGTACGACGATGGCGTATTACGCCACCGACAGCAAGGATTACATTCCGCCGTTCACGTACCCGATCACCTTCCGTTTCAAGAACAACGCGAACACGTACCCGGATCCGTACTGGTTCCAGGTTCTGCCGTGGAAGTACCTGGCGAACCAGTACAAGGTGGTCACCTGCCCGGCGGACAATCTCGACCAGGCGCGTCGAATCGGCCGGACGGGTTTCCCCGAGCTGAACGGCGGCTCGCCACAGATCACGTACAGCTACGCCATGAATGACACGATCCCCACGGCCAAGAACGAGACTTACCGGCAGATGGCGGCGCAGGGCCTGCTGCGCGACAGCACCGTCCGGTACACGCCCACGTTTCTTCCGCGGTTGAAACGTCCCGGCCAGACGGCTTACCTGATTGAAACGCTTCAACACAACCTGTTGGCGGGTCAGAGCCAGTTGCGCCAGTACCGTCGCGACCACGGTGGGATCAAGGACCGCGCAAACCTGCTCTTCGCCGATAACCACGGCGAGTCGAAGGAATTCAAGACGATCTGGTACGGAGATTTCGCGACCGGGAACCCTCAACCCGAAAACAAGTGGCCCGGCCGGTTCCGTCAGCTCTGGTTCGGCGACCCGACGGCCACCAGCCGCATCCTGTATTAGCGGCGCCTTTCCTGTTGACAACCTGGTGGGCTGCCGGCGGTATTGCTTGGCGATACCGTCCGCGCCGCGTGTGTGTCGGTCGCACGCCGGGGCCAAGCTCTTCCGCAGTGAGGACGAGATGAGAACGCGAACGCAGCGCGCCAACGTCGGGTTCGCCGTGGCAGCCGCCAGCCTGCTGGTGACGAGCGTATCGCTCGCACAGGAGCCGGTCGGTCGCGCCCGGCTGACATCGGGAGAGCGTCTCGAACGCATCGTCATTAGTTCGATCGACGGTTACCGGCAGTCGTCATATCCCTCGATTGAACGGCTGGCCGACGGGCGGCTGCTGTGCGTCTTCTCCGCAATCGACAAACGCACCGGCGGCAAGATGATCGTCGCGGGGCGGTTTTCGTCGGATCATGGGCGCACGTGGAGTGAGCCGCAGGTCCTGATCGACACGAAGGGACTGCACGATTACGACCCGAACATCGTGGTCATCGGTCGCCGGGTCATCGTGAGTTCCACCACGACGCCGGCCGGCGAGGCGATTACCGTCTCGCGCACGATTGCAGTCCGCAGCGAGGATAACGGCCGGACGTGGGGCAAACCGTACGACATCCCGATGGGGCACCGGTACACCTCAGGCAAGATCAACAACGGCATCGTGCTTCGGGACGGCAGCGTGCTCTTCGGCTACACCTGGGAGCCGCAGCTCGAGAAGATCGAGAAGCTGCCGTCCGAGGGCGACATGATCCAGCGGTCGGCGGTGATGATTTCACGAGACGGGGGGGACACGTGGACCTCCAGCGAAGGCGTGGCGGACGACGCGCTGAAGATCCGGGATCGCAAGGGCGCGATCAGCGGGATCTGCGAGCCGGCAATCGTCGAACTGAGCGATGGCACAATCTACATGCTCGCCCGAACCGGGGTGGAGAGGCTCTACGAATCCCGGAGCAAAGACGGCGGTCAGACGTGGTCGAGGCCCGTCGCCTCGCCGCTGACAGGTCACAACGCGCCGGCGGCGGTCTGCCGATTCACGGGGAAACGTCCGGGGATTCTGGTCGTCTGGAACAACTCGCCGGTCGATCGGTGGCCGCTCTGCGTGGCCGCTTCGTTTGACGATGCCAGGACGTGGACCCCGCCGGTGGAGATCGCGAACACGCCCGGCTTCCAGTGCTCATACCCGGGCTGCACCCAGGCCGCCGACGGAAAACTGGTCGTTACCTGGCAGCAGGCGGGCAAGAACGGCACCTGCGAGGTGCTGGCGGTGCGGTTCCCCCCGGAGTGGCTCGTCGAGACCGCGGCATCCCGCCCCTCTGCCGAATCACGGCCGGGGGGGCGTCCCAACGTGGCGGCCATGCCCATGCCGCGCGAGGAGCCCGTCTGGGTCGAACGGCACCGCGCGATCAACGCGCGCGCCCGGCGCGGGGGCGTTGACATCGTGTTTCTGGGGGACTCGATCACGCAGCGCTGGGAGAGCGCGGGACGGGCCGAATGGGCCCTCTTCGGCGACCGGGCGCTGAATGCGGGCATCGACGGCAACGGTACGCAGACGGTGCTCTGGCGGATCCGGAACGGCAACATTGACGGCATCCGTCCCCGCGCCGCGGTCCTGATGATCGGCACCAACAACTCCACCGATCCGAACCAGAGCTCTGCGGACATTGCGGAAGGCATTTCGGCCATCGTACAGGAACTTCGCGACCGCCTGCCCGCAACGAAGATTCTGCTGCTGGCGATCTTCCCCCGCGGGAAGACCGTGACGCCGGAGCGGGTCCGAGGGAGCGAGGCGAGCCGCCTCGCGTCGAGACTTGCGGACGGCAAGTGGGTCCACTATTTGGACATCGGCTCAAGCTTCCTGGAGCCTGACGGTTCAATATCGGCCGAGGTGATGCCGGACTTCGTCCATCTGAGCGCAAAAGGGTACGTCATCTGGGCCAAAGCGATGAAGCCCAAGCTGGACGAGTTACTCGCTGATGACTGAACGGGTCGGGATTCGCGGGCCGGCCATTCAGGCCGGATGGGGGAACCGGCTGGCAGCCCTCCTGTTGCTTGCGTGTGGAGCGGGACGGGTCCACGCCCAGGTCCTCCTGTTCAACGGGCATGCGTTCCACTCGGAATCGCGCGTTGCCGTGCTGTCGCCGGGTGTGATGAACCGGCTGGAGATCGCGCGCGGACAGTGGCCGGGCGAAAGGCCGTCGAGCCGACGCCGCGAGTCGGTACTGACGGCGGTATCGATGCAATGCAGGGTGCTGAAGACGGACGTTCGGTTTGCTGGTGACAACACGAGAGGAAGACGACGTGGATTGCATTTCAGTATTCAAGGTGTGCACATGTTTGGTTGCGGCGCTCACCTTCTTCTGCATCGCCAGGCAGTCGGCGATCGGGGCGGAGACCTCTACCGCCGAGTCCCTGCGCTTCGCGGTGACCCGTGGTGTCAGCCTTCCCAAGTCCATGGGCGGTCAGGCGGCCGGCCTGGTGGACGGTGTCCCCGTCGTAACCGGGGGGAATGACTGGGTCGCGGGGCCCAAGAAGGTCTGGCGGAACACCACGTACGTCTTCAGGAACGGGCGATGGAGTGAGGGGCCCGAGCTCCCTCGCGCGCTGGCACACCCGGCGTTTGCGCACGATCAGAACGGCTTCTACGTCGCCGGCGGATCGGACAGCGATCATCAGTTTGCTGACGTGTTTCGGCTCGCGAGCTTGGGACCTTCCACTCGCTGGGAGAAGCTCACGCCATTGCCGGTTGCCGTTTCATCTGCGGCGGGTGCATGCCTCCAGCGGCGTTTTTACGTCGTGTCGGGAGAAACGGGCGGCGACATGACGCGTCGGATGTGGTCGCTCGATGTGAGGGAACCGGGGGCGTCGTGGATGCCATGCCGCGACGTGCCGGGGACGCCCCGCACGCTGGCGGCCCTGGTAGCGGTCGGCAAGCACCTCTACCTGCTCGGGGGCGTGAGCAACTGGACACCGTTGACGCCGATGGCGGAGTGCCTGCGGTACGATCCTGCGGCGGACACGTGGGAGCGGATGAAGGATCTGCCGTTTTCCGGTTACGCGTGGTCGGCCAGCCCGGTGGATGGCGCCCACGTGCTGCTGGCGGGGTGCGCCGAT
>CAZJTF010000063.1:0-24156 GCA_964548565.1 uncultured Planctomycetales bacterium
GGCAGTGCGGGTGCCGGTTTTTCGGAATCGTGATGGCCAGAGAGCGGCGGAAGGCCGAGCGCAAAGACGAGGCCGGTCCTTTCGTTTCTGCCTGCGTTCATGAAGTAACGATACGGGCGATCAGTTCACGCAGGCCGGGTCTGCGGCGACGTTCGCGCCGGAGAAGCATCGCTGCATGAGCCCGAAATCAGACTGATCCACGTCCTGGTCATCATCCAGATCCGCATCGTCGCAGCCGGCCGTCGGCGGTATCACCCCGGGACCGGTGTGGCAAGTCCGCAGGTGCTCGAAGTCATCGAGGTCCACGTCGCCATCGCGGTTGAAGTCGGACGGGACGAGCATCGGCGGCACCACCAGCAGCGTGATGGACGACGCGGGCATGGTCACCGACGCGGCGCCGGCAGCAATCGGCAAATCCGCCTGACGCACAATGTGCGTAAGATCGGCCGGGCTGTAGCGGTAGACCCGGGCGGAGGCGCCGGCGGTGTAGTTGCCGATGGTCAGCGTGCTGGTGAGTTGCTCGGCCGTCTTGTTGATCAGCACCGCCGTCAGCCGGTTGTCGGAGCGCATGGCAGCATACACGGAAACTCTGCCCTGGTCGGTGCTGGCCCCACGAACGGATGTTTCGCCGAACTTGGCGCCTGCCGCGTCATAGTTGCGGAAGATGCGGAAGGCGAACGCCGCCGGCTCGCTGGAGCCGGGCGGGTCCCAGAGCGTCGCCAGATCCAGCCCTTCGCGACCGAAGATGCCGAGCACGTCGGCCTGAGCGAGCGCGCCGTTGATGTGATCGTGCGCTCCCCAGTTGTACTCAGTGATCGCCAGCTTCGTGCCAGGGTAGTTGGCGTTGACCCACTCGCGCATCCGCGGGATCAGGCGCACGTACGGCCCATCGACGACCTGGTTGATCCAGCTCTCGTCCACGTAGGTAGGATCCCAGAGAGAGCGCGTGCTGCGGAGGCGGAGGGCCTGGGTCGTCGCGTCACCGACGCTGCTGAGTGAGACGCCTGACGCCTGCGGGTAGTAGTGCATGTCGAGGTAGTCGAGCAGGCGGACGCCGTACTGCTGTTCGTACGTCTGCAACTGGCGGAGGTACCAGGGCACGAAATGCACGTTGCCGTGCGAGCTGTAATCGCTGCCCCGCCCGCAGTTGTCCGCAGCGGAGTAGAAGTAGGCGCACCAGCCCCAGACAACAGGCCCGAGCGTGAGCGCGCCGGGGTCGGCCGCCTTGATCGCGCCGGCGTGCTGGATCGTGCGGGTGATCATCTCGTCGTAGGTGGCGGGGGCGGGATGCACATCCCGGTGTGTCGAGTTCCACAGCATCGGCTCGTTATCGAGATTGTAAAACCGCACGCCTCCGCTGCCGGCGCGTCCGTAGCGGCTGACCAGGTGGTTGACCCAGTCGCCGACGAAATCCGGACCGATGGCGATGCTCGTGTCGGCCGGGTCGTTTCCGGTGATGAGGGAGCCGTCCGACTTGCGCTTGCCGTTGCCGCAGTCCGAGCGCCAGGGGTCGGTGCTCTCCTGAGCACCGTACTTGGCGACGCTGAAGCCGCACGCATACGCCCGCGACTTTGGGGTCCAGCCGATGAGGGGGACCGTGACGATGGAATCCGCGCCGGTGGTGATGTTGCCTTCCACGAAGCGGTCGGTGTTGGAGCCGTTCGGGAGCTGCCCCGGGTTGGGGTTGCTGTCAGGGATGTTCTCGAAATACCAGTCACTCGCCCGGTTGGACGTGTCGAGCTTCCAGTTGTATCGCGTGGTCGCGTTGCCGCCCCATCGGTTCACGGGAAGTTGCAATTCAGAGGCAATCGCCGAATTCGCGAAGTTCCAGCCGTAGATGTATGGGCTGATCGGGCGGCGATTGGCGGCCACGTCAATCGTCAGGACAGGCGGATCCGCCGGCGGCGGCGTGCCCTTCACCAGCTGAATATCGTCCAGGTAGTAGACCGGCTGGGCGGAGCCGCGCGCATCCTGCCAGGCGAAGCCGCTGAAGGCCTCGAGTCCAAAGGACGCGGTCGAGATCTCCACCTCCCGCCAGGCATTGGCGAGGGTCACGGGAATGGGCACGCGCGTGCCGCCGTTTCCGGCGGCGTCGTAAGGCAGGAGCTGCAGGGTGTGGCCCCCGCCCGCACCGCCGTGGATTGAGAAGCGGATTGCGGTGTACTCCACCTTGTTCAGTGTGATGTTCGTGTGCAGGTACAGCCCGCCCCAGGCGGACGTATGCGTCACCGCAATGGACTTGCCACCGGCGCCGTGGACCGGGCTGGTGTTGTTGAAGTTGCGTGTGGTATTCCAGGACCAGTCGGCCCAGCCGCCAGCCAGGCCGTCGGTGTAGATCGCCTGCACCTCTTCGCCGAGGGCGACGGAAGCCCGGAACATCGCTGCAGCCAGAGGAAAGACGTACCACGGCTGAACACGCATCGGCTCCTCCTGTCTGGCTCGGCGCCGGACCCGTCGGGGGCCGCCCGAGACGAAGCACCACCGGCAGGACGAGCCTGCCGGTGGTGGCTTGAACGAGTCCGTCAAAACTCCGGGGCCCGGCTCTGTTCCGACAGGCGTCGATCACGTGCACCGCCAGGCCCGCACTCCGCTGTTACGGCACGCCGTCGCAGGCCGTGTCGGCCTTGACGCTCGCACCCGAGGCACACGCAGTAAAGGCGGCCAAATCCGTGCCGTCGATCGCTTCGTCGCCATTGCGATCGAGGAATCCGCAGCCGGCCGGGAACGGGAGCTGCGTACCAACGCAGGCCTGCACCGCGCCGAAGTCATCCATATCCACGTCGCCGTCGCCGTCCATGTCCGCGAACGGATTGTTGTGTGCGCAGTAGGGATCGGCGGCGCAGTCCGGATCGGCACAGTTCGTGAGGCCGTCGCCGTCATTGTCCACGGCATCGTCGCAGACGTCCTCGATCGGGCACCACGTCGTGCCGGGGCAATCAGCGTCATCACAGTCAATCTTACCGTCGTTGTTGTTGTCCAGCTTGTCGTCGCACAGTTCGCAATGCGCCGGGTCGGTGCAGGGGCGCATCCGGCCGATCTTGACGTTGTCGATCCACACGACCACCGTCCCGTTCATCTTGAACGGATTGCCGTCAGCGTCGTTCATCTGGCCACCAAGCTGGTAGGTCAATGCCCGGAAGAAGTTCCGCGGGGGCACCGGCGAGGGCGGCTCGCTCATGAGTGCCCGGTAGGTCATCCAGCCGTTGGCATCACTGTTGCTGCCGACGTTCCCTCCGGCAGACCACTGGTCCCAGCTCCAACTGACGTCGCGGAGGACCCAGTTGCTCCAGCCGTGCGAGCCCCACGCATCCACGGGTGACGCGGGATCCACCTTCACCTTGGCACTGAACAGCACATACTCCGTCAGATCCACGCCGGCCGGCAGATCGGGGTACATGTCGCGACTGATGATGCTCTGGTACTCGGTGATCGAGGCGTCGTTCGGGTCGAAGTTGATGCTCACCTTCATTGACCCGGATGCGGGATTGTTGTCGGCATCCACGGCCGGATCGAACTCGAGGGTGGTCGGCGCGTTGCCGGGGTCCGGTGGATCCCACTCCGCAACCTCGTCCGCCAGGTCGAACGTATTGATCGTGAAGTACCCCTGGGGCTGGGGCGGCGGCGGAGCAAGACGGGCGTTGTCGATGTAGTAGTTCATGTTGCCCGAGTAACCCTCGGCGTTGGCCACGAGCACCAGCTGGAACCAGGAGATCGCGTTCCGATGGGCTTCGATGACAGGCTTGTGGATACTGTAGTCCCACGACAGGTTCATCGTGGAATCGCCGGTGTTGCTGTCCCACTCGCCGGCATCGCCGCAGTTCCCCCAGATCGCTGGAGTCCCATCCGTGAACCCCGCGTTGACAACAAAGTTGAGATGGCACCAGTGATTACCACTTCCCAGGCGTGTCCATTCACTGGCGATGCGGGTCACGTCCATGGTGAAAACGCTGTTGGCGAGGAATGCGTCAATCCGGGCGTTGTTGCCCTCCAATGCGAGCACGGGCCCGTTCTGCCAGCCGGTGGCATTGAACGTCAGTTTGAGGCTGTAATTGTTCAGCGTGACGCCCGTGGTGTTGCTGTAGCCGAACGTCGGATAGCTTCCCCACTTGTACCAGGTGTCCGCGCGGTTTTCCCAGTCGCCGAGCAGCGGGAGCTGGGGAGGAGGCGGCTCGAGCCTGGCGTTGTCGAGGTAGTAGGAACCGACCGTCGTGTACAACGGGTCGGAGTTGGTGATGACCAGGAACTCCAGCCACTGCAGGTTGGAGCGGTCGATCAGGGCCTTGGCCGCGGTGTAGTCAAAGACCGCCGTCGCGGTTGTGTCTCCGTTGGTGTAGTTCCACCAGGCAGAACCACCGACCGCCTGATACAACGTCCACGTCGTCCCGGCGTTCGAGCCGGCATTCACGATCAGGTGCACCCCGCAGTATCCGTTCGACGGGTTGCCCTGCCATTCAGACGCGATGCGGGTGACGTCCATGGAGAACATGGCGTTGTCAAAGAACGCGCTCTGCAGGGCAGGCGTGTTGAAGGAAAAAACAAGCGCGTTCTTATAGTCGCCTTCGCCCGGCGTGTACCGCAGCGACTGGCTCCCCAGCGTTGCCCCCGTCGTGCTGAAAGCGGTGGTGGAACCGGGCGGGGCCGTGGGCGACACGATCCAGCCGTCCATCGCACCTTCCCAGTTGCCAATGACCTGCCCGTATCCTGGCACTGCCAGCACACAGAGCAGAACGGCCGCCACCATCATGCTGCATCGTCGCATCGTGAGCTCCTCCTCTTGCAGAAGCCGCCTGTTGACATGATCGCGTTCGAAATGGACCGCCATGTGACCCTCGGCGCACTGCGAGACCGGCGCGCCGAAATGCCGCAGGTGATTCCCTCCTGTTTTGCCCAGCCGGGCATTCTCCTGAAGTGAAATTTCGCCTGAACGACTCTAACGAACAGGATACCTGAAGAAGGCCCGTTTTGTCACCCCGCTTCTGCGTATTTCTTTTCCGCTTTTGCGGATACGGCGCAGGAACGATCCTCTCCGGTGTGCCCCGAACACAGGTCTGGTATTATCTCCGGCAGTCAGTTCCAGCGACTCCTGTCCGAGCGGAGTTCAATCACAATGCGATCACAACCCGGACGCGCCGCATCGTTACTGGTCCTTGCAGTGGCACTGCTTCTGGCTGTCGGAGTGTACTACCTCAAGAGGCAGACCGTTTCGCATCCCGGGGCCGGGACGGTGACCGTTTCGACGCCCGAGAATCAGCAGGATCCGACGGAAACGTATCGCCGGCTGTGCGCCGCCAAAAAACTGGTGACCGAAGGCCGGCACGCGGATGCGGTCGCGGCGTTCGAGGAGATCGTGCGGGCTGGCGGTAATTCCTCGTATCGGTGGGACGCGGAGATCCAGGCCGCGGTTTCAATCGCGTATCTCAATCGCTTCGATGAAGCACTGAGCCGGCTCGAGCGGATCATCCGCGAATGCCCCCTCGACGATGAGAGCGCGTTCGCCCACCTGGCCAGGGCGGACGTCCTGAGCCGCTCCGGAAAGCACGATCAGGCACTCGTGCAGTTCGAGGAGATCGTGGCCTCTCGGGGAGTCGATCGCCCCTGGATCGCGGAGGAGGCGCTCCTGGGAATCCTGCGCGTCGCGCAGCGGGGTGATCAGCGCGGCCTTGAGCGGGCGACCCTCGCCCGGCTGATTTTCGACTTCCCGGGACAGGAGGACAGCCGGCGTCGCGCGGCCGAGGCCGAGACGAAGAAACTGGATCAGAAGGCAGCGGAGCTCCAGCGCCAAGCGGTGGAGGCGTGGTCCGGAAGGCGAATCGACCGGATCGACCCGGGGACGACGCTGAAGGCGGCGGAGGGGCCATGGTTGGTGACAGGACCGGTGACCGTCGCTGCGACGGATACGCTCACCATCGAGCCGGGTTCCCAACTCCGCTTTGTTTCCGCGGGATCACTCCAGGTCGAAGGGCGCCTCGTTGCGGCGGGAACGGCTGAAAGGCCCATTTCGCTGCTGCCCCTCCGCGACGAGCCCGGACGGGATTACTGGCTGGGACTGGAGGTCCGTGGCTCCACTGCTGTCGCGGAACTGACACACTGTCGGATCGTGGCCGGCGACCCCGGGGTGAAAGTATCGGGCGGCAGGGCGACACTGAAAACTTGCACCCTGCAGAGTTCCGGCCAGGCGGCCATTCTGGGTGAGGAGAATGCCCACATCGCACTGGACGACTGCACGCTGGCCGGCTCGTACCGCTGCGGAGTCGAATGCCGGTCCGGGGCGAGCCTGCAACTGGCCGGCAGCCGCTTCAGCGGCATCCGCACGGTTGGAGTGTACCTGTTTCGTGCCTCATCGAACTGCAGCCTGATCGGCACGCGCTGGGAAAAGTGCGGCGGCGACGGCATTTGGCTCCGCGCCACGGACGGAGCCACCATCGACGACTGTCAGGTGACGGGCTCCGGCGGCAATGGGATCACGGCTTCCGAGCAAAGCTCGCTTCGTGTCGGAGGTTCTCGGCTCGCGGCAAACGCCCGGGCCGGTCTCCACCTTGTGGATCGCAGCAACGTGACGCTGGAAGCTTGCACGATCAGCGACAACGCAGGTGGCGGCATCCTGGGCGAAGCGCGATGCACGGGCGAGATCAAGGGCAGCCGCATCGAGGCGAATCGCTTCGCAGGGCTGCGTCTGAGCCTCGACTGCACGCCGTCCGTCACACGTAACGCCATTGTGCGAAACCAGGGCCCCGGCGTGCTGCTTCTCAACTCCGCACCGAAGGAACTGCGTTACAACGAAATCGCGGGCAACACGGAAGCCGGGTTGCGGAACGTGGGGGCGGTCCGGGTGGATGCCGCTGAAAACTGGTGGGGGTCCGCTGACGAGGCGGAGGTTGCCCGGCGCATCGAAGATCACGCCGACAAGCCGGAATGGGGAGAAGTGAACTACCGCCCGTGGTTGAAAGAGGCTCCGCAGGGAAAGTAGGCGGCCCGCAGCCTCCTGTCAGCGGCCTCTGACCTGATCGCGGTAGTCCTTCCCGGTAATCGTCTGCAACGTGTGCGCGGCGTGGCGCCGGACGGTGATGTCCGAGTCCTGTAGCGCCTGCTGCAGGAGCGGGACATTCTTGGCGCTCTTGCGGCGGGCCAGCCAGTCCATGGCCGCCAGACGCACGCCGGTGTCTGCATCGGACGCGGCCTTCTGGACGATGGGATCGGCATCCTTCTCGGGCAGCCGCACCGCAGCGGTTACAGCGATGCGGCGGACCTCCGGGTCCGGGTCTGTAATCAGCTTCGTCAGCACCTCTGTTGCCGCAGGGGGACTGATCGCGGCCAGAACCTTCAGAACCGCTTCACGGACGCCGGGGTCGGTGGGTTCCAGCGAGATTTCCTTGAGGACAGGCACGGCCGGATCGCGGAGCGAGATCAGTTTTTCGCTCGCCCGGGCCCGCAGTTTCACATCATCGTCCACGAGCAACTGCGTGGCCACGTAACGGATCTGACGGGGGGTGAGGGAGGGGGAGTTCAGGATAGAGTCTGGCGACGGGCGGAAGATCAGATAGCCCACGCCCGAGGCCAGCAGCAGCCCCGCAACGATGCCTCCGACAAGGCGCGGATTCAGCCCACCGTTTGTTTTCGCGACCCGTTGTTTGCCTGCCATGACCCCGCCTCAGTTGAGGTACTGCTCCTGGTTCTCCGCGAGCCGGCTCACCTTTTCCGGGATCATGCGATCCACGTGGCCGTCGATGAACAGCAGGTTGGTCTTGCCGACATGCCGCAGCCAGGGTGTGACCAGTTCGGGCTGCTTCTTGAGCACGTCAACATTCGTCAGATGTCGGAGGTGATCCTTGAACCGGAAACATTCGAGATTCATGTTGCCGTGGGTGGAGTTGATCTTGCTGGACGACTCCACGAGCAGAATAGCGCTGCTCGGACGTGTCCAGGAAGTCAGCTTCCGTGCCACGCGCCCCTTGGGTGTGTCCATGAGCGTGTCGCAGGCGCTCCGCCAGGTCAGTTTGAGCGGGACGAGCGCCTGGTCGGTGCTCCTGGGCATCCGGATGGAGCCGTTGGCGTAAATCACGTCGATGGTGAACGGCTTGGGGTCACCCGGGCAGAGGTAGACCTCGTACTCGCTGCCGACGAATCGGGCAATCTGGGTCGGCCACCACTCCGCATCCGTCGGGCGCCCGGAAATCCAGCCGAAGTAGGGCAGGCGGTCCTGATTGGAGTGCGTGTACATCAGCGTGCCCTTGAACACCTGGCCGAGCCGGGTACCGCAGACGGTCGCACGCGACAGTTCACGGGCCCGCTTGAGGCTGGGCAGCAGAATGGTGATCAGCAACGCGATAATTGCCACAACGACAAGAACTTCGATCAGAGTGAACGCCCTTGTCCTGGAGCGGGTTGCGCTTCGAGGTGTCATTCTTCTGCTCCTCGCCGACTGAACTGACTCCGGGTCCGCGCACCGGATAGTTGTTCGGCTGCCTGTCAGACTTGCGTGGGCCCGCGGGACCCACGTTCACCGTCGTGCCGGCCCCGCCAGTCGGCCCCGCCGGAGCGGTCGGCTGAAGCGGCGCTGCGCAGCACTGCTATGGTAAGAATAGTTGAAACCAAGCCCTACGTCATTACTTTTATGCGTATTTCTTTTCCGGTCTTGCGCACGGCACGGCGCGTTTGCGTGTATACTCGGCGGAGCATGGCACGAAAGGTGAGCCGAAAAACGGATCCGGTCGAGCGGCACCGCCGGGTGCTGCTCCTGATGGACACTCGCGACGGCTGGGGCCGCTGCGTCATCGACGGCATCATGCGGTACGCCCGACAGGTCGGCACGTGGCAATTCCTGTATGACTCCTGGCACGAGGAGGTTCCAACCCAGATCCGGCTGTTCCCGGCCGCCGACGGTGTTCTCGTACACGCCATGGACATGTCCGAGCTGAGTAAACGGGCGCTCCGCCGGATCCGGGTGCCGATGGTGGCGCCGGAGATGCCCACGGAAAACCCCGTGGGCGTCTACGCCGACAACGAGGCCATCGGGCGCCTGGCGTTCGAGCACTTACGGGATCAAGGCTTCCGCCGATTTGCGTTCTGGTCGCTGGCGGGGTTCTGGTTTGTGCCCGGCCGGGAGGCCGGTTTTCGACGAGCAGTGGAGGCGGCCGGCCTGACCTATCTCGAACCACTGATCCTCAGGACGCGCCAGGTACGCTGGTCCCAGGCCGACATTTCCGAACTCGAACAGTGGGCCAGGTCGCTGCCCAAGCCCATCGGAGTCTTCGCCGCCAATGCGGACATGGGACGCCAGTTGTGCATGGCGTGCAACGCCGTCGGGATCTATGTGCCCGAGGAAATCGCCATCATCGGCTGCGACGACGACGACATCGTCTGCGGATTGAGCCGACCTCCGCTGAGCACGATCGACCACGGCCTCCGGCGCGTCGGATACGAGGCGGCGGCCCTGCTGGATCGCATGATGGACGGCGATGCGCCGCCGAAAGCGCCGATCGTGATCCCGCCGCTGGGCGTCATCAAGAGAAAGTCCACGGACACGCTCGCCTCCGAGGACCCTGACATCATCGCCGCCCTCCAGTTCATCCGGGCCAACGCCCTGGAAAAAATCGGGGCCGCCGACGTCATCCGGCACGTGGAGGTCGCGCGTCGGAAGCTGGAGATCAACTTCCGACGGCATCTCGGGCGCACCATCCACGACGAGATCACGCGCGTCCGGATGGCTCGCGCCAAGGAACTGCTGGCCACAACCACCATCAATCTGCCGGAAATCGCGGAGAAATGCGGTTACAGCTCCGCGACACGCCTGAGCGAAGCTTTTAAACGCGTCTGCAAGATGGGGCCTTCCGCGTACCGCCGGATGCACGTCGGAGTTTGATCAAGGCTGAGTGTACGCGTACATCACGCCGTCGCAGGCCGGAAAGAGGACCATGGGGCGGCCGGACAGGCGTGCGACGATGGGGGATGCCCAGAGACTGTCACCCTGCAGGGCGTGCGACCAGAGCAGCGGTCCGCTGCGGACTTTCCACAGTTCGCGTCCCGTTTTTCCATCGAGCATGTAGAGGCCCTGGTCCCAGGACATCTGAAAGACGATCGGTTCTCCGTTCAGGGCGGCGATGGCGGGCGTCGCGTAGGCGTAATTGCCGGTCGGCGTTGTCCAGAGCTGGCGCCCGTCGTCTGCCCGCCAGGCGTAGACGCTGCGGTCGTACGAGCCGGCAACCACGGTGGTTGTTTTACCTGTGGCGAACCAGGTCGGTGTCGCGTCGATCCAATAGTGGGCAGGAGCGCGCCACCGCCGGCTGCCCGTGGAGGGATCGAGCGCGAAGAGACTGTGCTGTCGCGTGCCGACCAGCAGGGCAGCCACGCCCTCCGCATGGGCGAGACTCACCGAAGAGCGGGATGCCTCGTTGAGTGTCGATTCCCACAGCACCTCGCCATCCGCGGCGCGAACGGCATAGACCACACCGTGGTGAGAGGCAACAAAGACGACACCGACCTCTCCCATCCGGCAGAATACCGGCGAAGTGATCGGCACGCTCGCCAGGCGACGACGCCAGCGCGGATGTCCATCGGCTGCCCGGAGTGCGAGCAATTCGCCGGACTGGAGGTTCTGCACGGCAGAGCGATCGCTGTTCCACACGCCGACCACTACGAGCGGCTCGCCATCGAGGTCGATCACCACCGGCGAGGACATCACGCTCGGGGGTTGGGTAAAGCTCCAGGTGGCCGTCTCGCAGGCCCACTGCCTGTCCCCGGTCGCAGCGTCCACCGCGTAAATCGTGCGGTTCGTGGCGGCCACGATCACCAGCGCACGCTCCCCGACCGTCGCCAGCGCCGGCGACGAGAACACGTGGGCGCCCGGTCCGAATTCCCATGCTTTTTCGCCGGTCGCGCCGTCGATCGCGTAGAGGTTTCGATCGCAATAGCCGGCGATCACGAGCGGGCGCCCGCCGACCGTCCCCGCAACGGGGGTAGACCACACGCTCATGCCTGACTGGTACTGGTAGACGTGCCCCGTCGGGCGAAACTGCCAGGCCGGTTTCAACTCGGGAGAGGCAAAATCGACGTCCACGCGACCGGTGTGGAGCGGGTCGTGACAGAATTGCGGCCAGCTGCCCGGTTCCGACCAGCAGGCGTGCTTCAGCGTGTCATCGAACTGTTCGGGCGCGGGCGGTGACAGCGCCGCGCGCGGGGCAGCCGCATTCTGCCGGCAAGACAGCATCGGCAGGGCGAGCGCGATGCACGCCCCGACCACCAGCCAGCGTTTCCCTGTGGAAGCGGCGGCGGGACGCGCCACGAAGGACCGGCTGGCCGCGCTCACGTTTGGCTCCGCGACAGTACCGGCAGGTTCATGAGGGAGTCCGACGCGCGGACCGGCCGGCTCCAGTGGATCGCGTCGGTGGGGCACGCGTCGAGGCACTTGGAGCAGTACAGGCAGGACCGCTCATCCACCTGGCCGACGTCGATCGCCTCAACCGGGCAGACCTGGTTGCAGGCGTTGCAACTCGAGCACTTGCCGCGGTCCAGCGCAATCCGTACGCCGCTCAACCGCGTGAGCAGCCCAAGGAGCGCACCCTCGGGGCACAGGAAGCGGCACCACGCCTGCGACAGGACGAGTGACGCAAAGATGACACCGAGGAAGAGCATGATCGTTTCGTCGTTGAGGTCATTCACGAACAGCACGCAGAATGCCCCGTGCAGGTAGAGGCCCACAACGGCGGTCCCGACCACGAACAGGAGCAGCGAGCCGTAGCGCACGGCCCGCAGCGACTTCTCCCAGTTACGGTCCGCGACGCTCAGCATGATGAGGATGGCCAGCACGATCAGGTAGCCGGCCGCCACGCCCTGCAGGATCGGGAAGTTGTGCGGTCGCACGAACGCGTAGATGCAGACGGTGCCGAGCAGCAGGGCGGCCGCCATGCCGAATCGCACGCTGCTCATCAGCCGGGGGTTCGAATACCGGCGCATCCAGTTGGTCGTCTGGGTACTGACCTCCTGCACGAACCCGATCGGACAGACCCAGCCGCAGAACACGCGTCCGGCCACCATGGTGAAGGCCGCCACGGGGACAATCAGCATCATCAGCAAGAACGCTTCGAGGTTGTCGTAGTTAATCTTCATCGAGCCGCGGACCAGGTCACGGACCATGCACGCGCACGGGTGCAGCCCGACGACAAACGCAAAGAAGGAGGCCGCCTGGATGACGCGACGAACCCGCTGTCGGCCGGCGCGGCGTCGAAGCAGGCCGGCGGCCAGCGCGAGGAGCAGGGTCATGATGAGAAACGGCGCGAGATCGACCGTGCCCGAAACGGGCAGCAGCGGTTCCTGGAACAGCTTAAAATTGAGCGCCGCCATCACGCGCATGCGCCGGCCTCCGAAGGAACCAGGTGGACCGCATCCGCGGACGCCTGCACGGTCACACGGGACCCGATGCTCCGGGCCTGGCGCCGCCACTCGGACGCGCCAACCAGGCTGACCCAGCGCACGCGGCCGGCCTCTACGATCACGCGGACCTGAGCACCGCGCGCGGCGGCCTCGACGACGATCCCGTGGCCCAGGACGACCATCGGAGTGTCCGCGCGATGGCAATCGGACCGCATGGCGTCCGTGTGATCGAGATGGACATCCTCCGGACGCAGGCATACGACCACTGCTCCCGTGCAGTCGGAATTCACCTCGATCGCGGAGTCTGCCCAACGGACAGCAACGACGCTCCGGCGGCCCGACGGCTCGGCCACTGCCCGAACCAGGTTTTCACACCCGAGGAAGCGGGCAAGTGGAGGTGTCCGCGGCTGGTGAAAGACCGCTTCCACCTCGCCGGCCTGTTCGAGCCGTCCTCCGAGCAGAACCGCGACCGAGTCGCCCACCATGCGCGCCTCGGTGTGATCGTGCGTCACGTGGATCGTGGTCATGCCGAAGGTGCGATGGCAGCGGAGAAGCTCGGTGGCCACATGCTCGCGCGTGACGGGGTCGAGCGTCCCGAGTGGCTCGTCCAGAAACAGCAGGCGCGGGCGGATGGCCAGGGCCCGGGCGAGAGCAACCCGCTGGCGTTCGCCGCCGCTGAGACCGTCGGGCCGGCGATCGAGCAGATGGGTGATGCCCAGCATCTCGGCCAGACGCTCCGTATCGGCCGGCGACCGGCCTCCGAAGAGACGCTGCAGGCGTCCGCCCTGGCCGTGATATCTGCGGCCAAAGTCGATGTTCTGGCGGACGCTCAGGTGCGGGAAGAGCCAGCAATGCTGGTAGACGAGGGCGATGCCGCGGCGCTCAGGGGGCAGACGGGTAACGTCACGCCCGTCGAGGTGGATACACCCGCATCGGAGCGGATGCAAACCGGCGATCGTCTCGAGCAGCATGGTCTTGCCCGCACCGCTCGGGCCGAGGATCACCACGTAGGATCCCGGCGCGACATGCCAGTCGTCCACGCACAGCCGGAATGCGCCGGCGATCCGCTCGAGGCCCTCAACGCGCAGCATCGACGACCCCCACCGAACGCCGGATCACGACCGGCAGAATCCGAATGATCCACATCCCGGCAATGACGCCGAGAGACATGAGCAGCACGAGCACGCCGATCGAATGGGCCTCCGACTGGCTGTATCCGAGAAAGCGGTTGTACGACAGCATGGGCATCGTGTAGGGCGTATTCGCGACGAAGCGCAGCGAGCCAAACTCGGCCACCGCGCGGAACCATGTGAGCATCGTGCCGATCAGGATCCCGGGCAGCGCCAGCGGAAGCGTGATGCGAACGAACGCTCCTGTCGGACGTGCCCCGAGCGTGCGGGCGACGTGTTCATAGCGGACATCGATCGCACCGAAGGCGATCATCGCGGCGCGGATCAGAAATGGCGAGCTGACGAAGATCTGGGCGAGGACGATGGCTCCCTCGGTATCGAGCAGGCGGACGCCCCAGCGCGCTTCGAGCCACATACCCAGCGGCGAGCGCGGGCCGGTAAATGCGAGCAGCATGATTCCCGCGATCGGTGAGGGCACCACGATGGGCAGATCGATCAGCGTGTCGATCAACGCCCGGCCGGGGAACGCCACGCGCACGATTGCGTACGCAAGCGGCACGCCCAGGATCAGCACGACCAGCGTCGCCAGGGCGGACGTCCGCAGGCTCACGGTCATCGCGGAGATGACCTCCGGCTCGCGGAGTTCGCGGTGCAGGTCCTGCGCGGAGCCCTGGAGGACGTAGAACGCCACCGGCAGCAGCAGGCCCGTCAGGAGCATCAGGCCCGCCAGGTGGCACAGCGGCAGAAACCACTGACGTTGCTCGCGCCACGCCCGCAGAAACGGCGGCAACGTGCTGTAGAGCAGGGCTCCGAGGAAGAACGACGGATACAGGTAGGCCGGAAGAAACCGCTGGCACACCAGGAACAGGAACAGGTACCCGCAGAGGAAGGGATGACGCACCAGGCCGCCATACAGCATGACGGCGAGCACGAGCAGCAGCAGGTTCTCTTCGAGCACGCGAATGAGCGGCCAGAGCAGCCACAGCATGACCGCGTACCCAATGCCCGCAAAGACCCACGTGCGCCATTCCCGGGGACCCGCGGTACATGTGTGGTGCGCCAGGCTTCGCCACAGGAACAGATTCGACACGAACCACGCGAGGTTCAGCACAGAGCCAAGCTGCTGCCCGGTCAGCCCTGGCCAGATGATCTGCAGGAGGACGTGAGCGCCCGCAAGCAGCAGCACGCCGGCCGCAATGCGGCGCAGTGCCAGCCCCGACGTGCGGGCGGACACGTTCGCCTGCTGCTGGGCGGGCAAATGCTTACGCACCGGATCCGGCGCGACTTGTGTCGGCATGGCTGGTACTCGGTGCGGTGGCGGACGGCGGCGGACTCGCGAGCAGCGACTTTAAGGCCGCGGGAACGGCGCCCGCGTCGTATGTCCACGGGCGTTCAAACACGTTCAGGTACTGTTCGCTGAGCGTCTTCCGGCCGGCCGGGCTCAACAAATGCTGGACGTATGCGGCCGCAAGGTCCGGATGCCGCGCGTTGCGAGGAATCGTGAGCGCATACACAATCGCGTCCCCCCGTTTCTCGATCGTCGAGGCATCGTCAACGCCCGGCAGTGTCACCGATGCCCGGCGATAGAGATCCACCTGCCTGATATCGCCCAGGTTCACGCTCGCGGGCAGGCGCAGCACCGGCAGGCGATGCTGGCTCGCCTGCGACAGATACACGAATGCGTAGTCGATGCCGGCTGTGGACTCGAGGATCTGCAGCAGCTCCTCGGTGTCGCTCCTGCGTTTGTCCGGCGGCCCGCACTGGCGGCGCATGCGCTCCTGGATGCTCGGCGCCGGCACATTCCTGTAGTGCAGGTCCGCGAGCTGCCAGCTGATTTCCGCCCAGTACCCGCAGGGGTCGTGGGAGGGGTTCGCTGCCCCGACCTTGACACCCTCTCGCGAGAGGACATCAAACCAGTTGTCGACGGTCAGCTCTGCGGCGTACCTGCTCGCCTGCGTATAGGCGATGACCACCTCGTTGCCGGCGAAGCACGCGTACCAGTCGGCGAATCGCGGCCTCAGCATCTTCTCGATCACGAGGTGGTCGGCCACCGCCAGCAGGTCTGCCTGGTCATTCGCGTCGGTGATCCTGCGGGCCGCCAGGACACTGCCGCTGGGTACGAGATGGACGCGGCAGTCGGGGTGCTCGCGCTCGAAGGCCTCCGTCGCGGCCTTGAACGGCAGGTACAGACTGTCGGCCATGAACACGCGCAGTTCCCGGCGCTCGTCCTTCGTGTCACAGCCCCCGAGTGCGACCGCTGCAAGCGTGGCTGGCACAATCAGCCTTGTTCGCCCCAACCGCACGGCTCCTCCGTCTCATCGGATCGTCAGCATCAGCGGCTCACGATCTTTACCCCGGGCGGTAATGCCCGTCTGCTCCGCGCGGGACCCGCGCGAGGGCCCCTCCGCTCGTACCGTGTACGAAATCGGCTGCCCCCCGGAGCCGGACGGACCCGGCCGGGCAATCCGCTCGATCAGCACCAGTTCTGCCAGACCACCGGCATCGGTCAACGCCTCGATCGGTGCAGCACCCGTCGCTCCATTGTCCGCCTGTGCACGGACCATGGCGCCCGCAATCGGCGACTGCCCGCTGTTCACCACGCGGACGCGCCGGGTCCAGGCAATCGCCACCTCGCCGCTGTCCTGGCCGAAAATGACTTTCGCCGGATCGAACACACAGTCCACCAGCCGCACGCTGGCCGATCGACCCGACACAAAGAGCCCGCCCACGCGCGCATCGAGGAGCGAATCACGGATCTCGAGGGATTCACCGCCGCGACCCCGGACGACCACCGCCCAGTTGCCGCTGCCGCGGAAATCACAGCCCTCGATCCGGATGCGGGCGCCATCCACCTCGACGCAGCTGAGCGCGCTGCCGTCGCAGTACGAAAAAACGGAGCGCAGGATCGTGGCGGTCGCCGGACCGCGCAGGCACTCGCTGGTGCTGCCCGAGATATAGCTGATGCGGCTGTCCTTCATCACCAGCTCGCCGTCCACGAACATGGCGTAGCCCCGGGAACAGGCACCGCTGCTGAGAATCTGGCTGACCGTACGGATGCTGGAGTGGAACAGCCGCAGGACGCCGCCGCGCCGGACTTCGAGCCGCAGGTCGCCGCAGAACTCCGTGTCCAGTTCGAGCGTCTCGCCCGAGGAGGGGTCGTCCTCGCGCCCGAGGATCAGTTCTCCCTCGATGATCAGGCCGACGCTGCTGATCGCGGTGCGCGTTTTCGCGTCGTAGCTCAGGACACCCGGCCGCCCGAAACGCGCCGCCAGCGAGGCCAGAGTGTTTCCGGGGCCGGTGACATGCAGGATGCTGGCGGGTTCGGGGGCGGCGGCATCGCCGGTCCGGCCGCCGCCGCGGAACAGCGCCGCTGCCAGTACGGCGCACGCGAAGGCAACGATGACCAGGCTCAGAGCACGCATTTTAGATCCGCGTAGAATCTACGACTTGTCAATGCTCCACCTTACCGTGCGGAGCCGCCTTCTACAAGAGTGACGCCCCGGAGTTGACAGGCGTATCGCCGCCCGGTCGAATTGCAGCGCGAACGTGGAGGTGGTCGCTGCGAGGCATCGCCATTCACCCCCTCCGTCGCAGGAACCATGTCGTCGCCCGTACTGGCAGCGAGGCCCGCCCATGAAACTGCACTGGGTCGATGCCGCGATCATCGTGGTGTACCTGCTTTCAGTGACCCTGATCGGCGTCGTGCTCCAGCGCCGGGCCTCCCGGAGCCTTAAGTCCTACCTTTTGGGCGGAAACGAACTGCCCTGGTACATGCTGGGGCTCTCCAACGCCTCGGGCATGTTCGACATCTCCGGGACGATGTGGCTCGTGACGATCATGTTCGTGTACGGGCTCAAGAGCGTCTGGCTGCCGTGGCTGTGGCCAACGTTCAACCAGATCTTTCTCATGATCTTCCTGTCGGCCTGGCTGCGGCGGTCGAACGTGACCACGGGGGCGCAGTGGATCGGCACGCGTTTCGGGACCGGGATGGGGGCACAACTCTCGCACACGATCGTGGTGGTATTCGCGATCATCGGGTGCCTCGGGTTCATGGCCTACGGGTTCATCGGCCTGGGCAAGTTCATGCAGATCTTCATCCCGTGGGACGCCGTCTCGGCGTACGTGCCGTTTCACGTCCCGGCAGCCTACGTGCCCCACCTGTACGGCATCGCCTTCACGCTGGCGGCCGTCGTGTACACCATCCTGGGCGGCATGACAAGCATCGTGCTCGCCGACATCGTGCAGTACCTGATCATGACCGTTTCGGCCGTTGTCCTTGCGGTGATCGCGATGCAGCACCTGGCCGGCAGCACGCTGGTCGTTCCGGACGGCTGGGACAGCCCGTTCTTCGGCTGGACGCTCGGGCTGGACTGGAGCGGCATCATCGCCGACGTGAACGACAAGATCCGCAGCGATCAGTTTTCGCTGTTCAGCGTCATCATGATGCTCATGCTGTTCAAGGGCGTGATGGCGAGCGCCGCGGGGCCGGCCCCCAACTACGACATGCAGAAAGTGCTGGCGACGCGAAACCCACGCGAGGCCGCACTGATGAGCGGGTTCGTCTCGGTCGTACTCATGCCGGTACGGTACCTGATGGTGGCAGGCTTCGCCGTGCTGGGTCTGCTGTACTACAACCGGTTGAACCTGATCGTGGGCCACGAGATCGATTTCGAGCAGATCCTGCCCTCGGCGATCAGCGAATTCACGCCTGTCGGCCTGATGGGATGCGTGCTGGCCGGCTTGCTGGCGGCCTTCCTGGGAACGTTCGCGGGAACGCTGAACGCCGCGCAGGCCTACATCGTCAACGACCTGTATCTCAAGTACATTCGTCCGCAGGCAAGCACGCGACAGGTCAACGTCATCAGCTATACCACGGGCGCCGGGATCGTGGCCGTCTCCATCGTGCTCGGCATGTTCGCCCAGGATGTCAACAGCCTGCTGCAGTGGATCGTCTCGGGGCTGTACGGCGGTTACGTGGCGTCGAACATGCTCAAGTGGTACTGGTGGCGGTTCAACGGACATGGCTACTTCTGGGGAATGCTCGCCGGCATTGTCCCGGCGCTCATTTTCCCGCTCGTGCTCCCTGATACGCTGCCGCTCTATTACTTCCCGGCACTGTTCGTCCTGTCGCTGCTCGGTTGCATCGTGGGCACGTATGCCGCTCCTGCGACCGACGAGGAGACGTTGATCTCGTTCTATCGCACCATCCGCCCGTGGGGCTTCTGGAAGCCGGTGCACGACAAGGTCGTGGCGATGGACCCCTCATTCGAGGGGAACCGCCACTTCGGGCGCGACATGTTCAACGTCGTCGTGGGGACGATCTGGCAAACGTGCCTCGTGCTGCTGCCGATCTACATCGTGCTGCTCAAGGGAAAGGCGGCCGGAATCACTGCCGCAATCGTCCTGCTCATGTCATGGATCCTCAAGCGCAACTGGTACGACCACCTGAATGATGAGCTGCCTGGACGCGCGGCCGGGCAGGAGGACGCCGGTGAAGCGCTGGCGCGGGCCGGGCGGTGAGCGAAGCGTTGGTGCGTCTTTCAACCGGGAGTGTTCGACATGACGCGTGTCCGTGATCATCGGTCTGCCGTGTCGGCCGCAGTGGGCCTGTGCCTGGCGTGCTCGGCTTGCTCACATGAGGAGCCTGGCGGGTTCAGCCACTTTGTGCAGCGCGAAGGCGCCCGACTCGTCGATGGTGGCCGCACTTTTCGCTTCATCTCGTACAACATTCCGAACCTGCATTATGTCGAAGATGATCTGCGGTTTGAACAAAGCATGCCGTTTCGGCTGCCGGACGCTTTCGAGATCGACGATGCTCTGGCAACCATCGACCAGGTCGGCGGTCAGGTCGTCCGGATGTATGCGCTGTCCGTACGGAAGAAGGACGACCCCGCGGACATCCCGCGCCACGTCCTCGGGCCGGGGCAGTTCAACGAGGATGCGTTCGTGGTCCTCGACCGGGTGGTCGCCGCCGCCAGCCGTCACCGCGTCCGGCTGATCATCCCCTTTATCGATCAGTGGAGCTGGTGGGGCGGCACGGCGGAACTGGCCGGGTTCCGCGGCAAAAAGCCCGAGGAGTTCTGGACCGATCCCGAGGTGTTCGAGGACTACAAGGCGATTGTCTCCTTCGTCATCAACCGCCGGAACACCATCACCGGCGTCACGTATCGCGACGACAAGGCCATTCTCGCCTGGGAGACGGGCAACGAGCTCAAGGGGCCCGAAGATTGGACGCTGCGGGCCGCCAGCTACATCAAGAGCCTTGATCCGCAGCATATCCTGATCGACGGATCCGCCCGCGACCAGATCGCCGAGAGCGCGCTGGCGGATCCCAACGTCGACTTCGTCCAGACGCACCATTACGACAAGGATCCGCGCGAGATGATCGGTCGGATCCAGAAGAACGCAAAACTCGCCGCCGGCCGCAAGCCGTACCACGTGGGCGAGTTCGGGTTCCTGGGCACCGAAGCGCTCCGCACGGTCCTGGATGCGGTCATTGATGACGGCATGACGGGCGCGCTGCTCTGGAGTCTCCGCTACCGCAGCCGGGAGGGTGGCTTCTACTGGCACCATGAGCCTTACGGCGGAGACCTGTTCAAATCGTACCACTGGCCGGGCTTCGACATCGGCGAGAGCTTCGACGAGCGCCGCATGGTCCGGCTGCTGCGCGACAAGGCGTACCAGATTCGCGGACTCACCCCGCCGCCGCTGCCCGTGCCGGCCGCCCCGCACCTGCTCACGGTGAGTGAGGGCGGACAGCTGACCTGGAGAGGTTCGGTCGGGGCCGAGCGGTACGACGTGCAGCGCGCCGCCAGCGCGATGGGCCCCTGGGCGGAGGTCGGACGCGGCATCTCCGAGGCGCAGGTGCAGTTCCGCCCGTTGTTCGTGGACGAATCCGTCGAGCCGGGCCGGCCGTGCTGGTACCGTGTCATCGCACGGAACGAGGCCGGCCCGTCGCTGCCTTCCAACATCGTCGGCCCCGTGACGATCACGCATCGCACGCTCGTGGACGAGCTGTGGAACGATTCGCGCATCTTTCTGGTGCAGGGCACGATCCAGCTTCAGCAGAATGACGCGCGCAAGTTCAAGGAGGACTGCCACCGCATCGCGGGCGAGAAGGGAACCGCGGTTGTCTACCTGGCCGGAAGGCGTCTGCGCGCGGCGCGGGTCTTCGCCTTCAGCCAGGCCGCGGAACCGGACCTGCGGCTGTCCGTCTCCAAAGACTGCCGGAACTTCGAGGCGGTGCAACCCGAGGTGAAGCGGACCACCACGTACGGCGAACCGGTCTACGCATTCCGCAAGGCAGACCTCTACGTGGTGAACCCGCCCGGCGACGGGTATCGCTACGTGCGGATCGAGTTCCAGGGTGACGCCCAGCTCTCGAGAGTCGAGATCGATCATGACTGATGCGACGCTGGTCGCGGAGGCTCGGCGCGAGCTGCTGGAGAACATCCTGCCCTTTTGGCGCGACCGCACCGTCGACACGGATCGCGGCGGCTTCATCGGCGAGATGTCGAACGATCTGCACGTGCGCGAGGACGCTCCGAAAGGGTTGATCCTGAACGCGCGGATCCTGTGGACGTTCTCAGCGGTTTCGGCGTACACCCATGCCCCGCAGGACGCGGCCCTCGCCCACCGCGCATACGATTACCTGGTCCAACACTTTCTGGACCGCGAGCACGGCGGGTTTATATGGGAGGTGACGCCGCAAGGGGATCTCCACGACGGGTGCAAGAAGATCTACGGCCAGGCGTTCTGCATCTACGCGCTCGCGGAATACTGCCGCACCTTTACCGCGGGCACCGCGCTGCCGCAGGCGATTGCACTCTTCCGTCTCATTGAGCACCACGCCCGCGACCCGAAGTACGGCGGCTGCGTCGAGACACTCTCGCGTGACTGGCAGCCGCTCGATGACGTTCGCCTGAGCGCAAAGGACCTGAACGAAAAGAAGTCGATGAACAACCACCTCCACCTGCTGGAGGCGTACACGAACCTCCTGCGGGTCTGGCCGGACGCCCTGCTGGCGAGCCGCCTGCGCGAACTGATCGAGATCTTTCGCCGGCACATTCTCAACGCTGCCGGCACGCACCTCAACCACTTCTTCGGCGAGACGTGGGCGACGAAATCCGACACGTACACGTTCGGGCATGATATCGAGGGAAGCTGGCTGTTGTGCGAAGCGGCGGACGCACTCGGGGACGTCCATCTCCAAACCGAAATGCGCAGTATCGCGATGAAGATCGCGTGGGCCGTCCTGCAAGAGGGCATCGGCGCCGATGGCGGCCTGGTGTACGCGGCACGGGCCGGTCGCATCGTGAATGCCGGGCGGGAATGGTGGCCCCAGGCGGAGGCGGTTGTGGGTTTCTACAACGCGTGGCAGCTCAGCGGGCACTCCGCGTTTCGCGATGCCGCGGTGCGCTGCTGGCGATTCATTCAGGACCGCGTCGTGGACCGCGTGAACGGCGAGTGGTTCTGGCGGGTCCGGCCGGACGGTACGCCCGACGCGGCCGAGCCCAAGGTCTCCGCGTGGAAATGCCCGTATCACAATGGACGCTGCTGCCTGGAAATCATCCAGCGCGGGCAGCGCGAGGAACGTCCAAGGAGCCAGGCATGAACCGGAAGCAGTTCGACGAGAGATTGCGGCAGCTCCTCGCGCGGCACCAGGCACTCATCGATTGTCCGAACGAGATCGATCCTGAATCCAACGGCGTATACGAGCGGTACAGGCGCCCGGTGCTCACGGCCGATCACACGCCGGTCTGGTGGCGATATGATCTTGATTACCAGAGAAACCCGCACCTGATGGAGCGCCTGGGCATCAACAGCGTGTTTAATCCGGGCGCGATCGAACTGGACGGCAGGATCTTCCTGGTCGCGCGGGTTGAAGGCGTTGATCGCAAGAGCTTTTTCGCTGTGGCGGAAAGCACGACCGGCATCGACGGGTTCCGCTTTCGCGACGAGCCCGTCATCATGCCCGAAACCGCCGACCCGGACATCAACGTCTACGACATGCGCCTGACGAAGCATGAAGACGGCTGGATTTACGGGCTTTTCTGCACGGAGCGCAAGGACCCGAAGGCGCCGCGCGGCGATCTGTCCTCCGCGGTGGCGCAGTGCGGCATCGCCCGGACAAAGGACCTCGACACCTGGGAGCGATTGCCGGATCTTCGCACGCGTTCGCCCCAGCAGCGCAACGTCGTGCTGCACCCGGAGTTCGTCAACGGCAAGTACGCGTTCTACACGCGCCCGCAGGACGGCTTCATCGAGGCGGGGTCCGGTGGCGGCATCGGCTGGGCCCTGGCCGATGATATCGAGCATGCGAGTATCGACGAGGAGCGGATCGTCCACGACCGGAAGTACCACACGGTGTATGAATCGAAAAACGGGCTGGGACCGGCGCCGATCAGGACCCCCGATGGGTGGCTTCAACTGGCTCACGGTGTTCGGGGTACGGCCGCCGGGCTGCGGTACGTTCTGTATGCGTT
Organism: uncultured Planctomycetales bacterium; assembly: GCA_964548565.1. Classification (GTDB taxonomy): domain Bacteria; phylum Planctomycetota; class Phycisphaerae; order UBA1845; family PWPN01; genus CAYLLT01. The sequence continues at coordinate 22,982 of CAZJTF010000063.1, forward strand.
CATGACCGCCCTCGACGAGCCGGCGCGGCTGCTCTACGAACCCGGCGGGTACCTGCTCGCTCCGCGCGGAGAGGAACGTGTGGGCGATGTCTCCAACGTGGCGTTCTCGAGCGGCTGGGTCGCACGGCGCGAGGGGACAATCTTCATCTATTACGCATCCAGCGACACCCGGTGCCACGTTGCGACCACATCGGTGGAGAGGCTCGTCGACTACTGCAAGAACACGCCTCCGGACCCGCTGCGATCGTATGCGTGCGTGCAGCAGCGGATCGCGCTCATCCGCCGGAATCTCGAGTTGATGCAAAAGGGCGCACTGTAGCGGCCCCATGACACACCGGCACCGCGAACCGGGGGCGCCGCAGCTCAACCTTGGCGCGGCACCCCCGGGGATGCTACGCTGAGATCAGCACTTCGAAGGGGTCTGATGCCAGTGTCACCGGGCGCTCACCATCTGCTGCGAACTCGCCCCGCTCTGCCGGCGTTCACGCTCGTCGAACTGCTGGTGGTCGTCGGCACGATCGCGCTGCTCGTGATGCTGCTCATGACGGGGCTGGCGAATGCGCGCGGTTCCGCCGGGCGCACGGCCTGCCAGACGACGCTGGCTCAATGGGGCCGGGCGGTGGGCATGTACACCGATGCGAACAAGGGATACCTGCCACGCCGCGGCCAGGGAGCACAGCCGACCAGCATCGTGGACCGCCCCGAGGACTGGTTCAACGCGCTGCCTCCGCTCATGAACGCGCCCGCGTACCGTGACTTGGTCAAGGCCGGACGGGTCCCGCGGCCTGGCGAGAGCGGTATTCACGTGTGCCGGCAGGCGACCAAACCGCCAGGGGAGCATTTCTTCTCCTATGCCATGAACATGCGGCTCTCCACCTGGAACACAGAGAAGCCGGACCGCATCGATCGCGTCGCCCAGCCGTCGGTCCAGGTGTTCATGGCCGACGGACCGGGCAACTACTGCTCGACGCTCCCGTCGCGTCAAGCCTATTCGCCCGTCGCTCGGCACTTGGATCGGGTGAACATCAGTTTCCTCGACGGGCACGTGCATTCGTTTGCCGGGGACTACGTCGGCTGCGGCCTGGGCGACCCACATCGTGGCAACATCCAGTGGGTCGTACCCGGCAGCCCATGGCCGGGGCCGGTCGAATGACGAACGAGAGAGAATGGGGAGA
>CAZJTF010000064.1:0-10090 GCA_964548565.1 uncultured Planctomycetales bacterium
GTGACCGCGTTCATCGCTGCGATCACCGGCTGCTCGTCAAACGAGGCACCGCTCGCCTACACCGGAGCGACTCTGCCCGTGCAGAATCTCGGCGGGGCCGCGGACTGCCCAGCCGACGCCTACGTGCTGCACGACGCGGAGCACTCGCGGGGGCGCTTTCCCTGCGCACTGGCAATCGCGCGGCTGGAGCATGCAGAATCGCCCGATGGAGCCGGGTGGCAGGTCGCGACCATGCGACCCGAGGAAGGCTCGTACTGGCACACGACGTTCACGGCCGCACCCGGTATTCGAACGGTCGTACTCCTGGACGGGCTCTCCTCGCCCGAACACACGGAAGAGGTTGGCAGCCTTGCCGCGGCTACGCACCGACTCGAGGCAGGGCTCTGCCTGGTCTACGGACCTGCCGAGGCGGCGCCGGGCGAAGCCGCGCGAGCCGGCGTGCTGGTCGAAACCGCCAGCGCCAACCCCATCGCGACGATCCGCGCGCAGGCGGGCGCGGGCGATTTTCAGGTGCCATCTCCCGGCGCTCCCGAAGGCGATCAGCGAAACCAGGATGTGAACTGGCTGCTGGCGCGCAAATGGGAGCGGCTTGTGCGCCGCTGTGTCGCTGAACTCGTCGCGCGAGACGACAAACCCGCCACGACTCAGCCAAGCCCGTGGCAGACCACGACGCCGCCGCCCTTGCTGGTCGTACCCGCTCGCCCTGGAACCTGGTAAGCCCCCGGATTACACAATCAGCAGACATGCGAGACGACGCAGGTGTGTTTCCCCGAGGGGCTCGGGGGGATGCTGTCTCGGCGATGCAGATGAATCGACACGCCTGCCCCCATGCGCTGGGCCAGCTGCTGCACGACCATGCGTTCGCGGTCTGGCGTGAAACTCCCATCGCACACGAGCTCAACATCCAACGCCTGCAGATCCGGCTGCACGATCCGGAACTGGCGAATACCGGGCGCGGCCCGCAGCACGTAGATGAGCGACAGTGCATGCATCCTGCGGAGCCCGCCCTCGTCCTTCCGCACGATGTGGTCCGTGAGACGGCCGCGCACCTCGGCAAGAGCAAGATGGGCGGAACCGCATGGGCAACGTCCGCCATCACCGATCGCTGAAGCCGGGGCAAGACGCGCGAGATCGCCGATGCGATAGCGGATGATCGGCATCGCAAACGTCTCGAGACAGGTAACCACCACTTGCCCACTTTCGCCTGGGGCGACGGGTCGCCCGTCCTCGTCGACGATCTCAATGATCGCATTCTCTTCCGACACGTGCAGGAGCCCGGCGGGGCAGCCCAGCGCAATCAGCCCGCCGTCGCGGCTGCCGTATTCGACGACCACCTGGGTTCCGAACGCAGCCTCGATGGCAACCCGGTCTGGCGCCAGCAGTACCTCGCCCGTCGTAAAGACAGCCCGCAGCATCCTGGAACCGAGCGAACCCGGTGGCAGTCGTCGTGTTTCCAGGGCGTGCCGCGCCAGCAGGCCCAGGCTGCTGGGGTAGCCGTACACGCAGACCGGTTGCACGTGCTGCAATCGCTCAACGTATCGGTCCATTGCAGCGTCCGACATCTCGAACGCGCTGAGGATCTCCTGGTTGAGCAGGGCGTCGCGCCAGCGGCGGAGGTGGTCACTTGCCCTGGCTTCCACAGGCGACCCCCAGATCCAGATCTCGCGATCGCCGGGAGAGATCCCCCACCATCCGCGTGCACGCCAACGAGCCGCCCAGTCCGCCGCCTGTCGGCTGGCGTCCGTGTAGAAACGCAGCGGCTGGCCGCTCGAGCCGCCGGTTGCATAGAGCCACTGCCGACCGGGGGCGCCGAGCCAGCGCATGCCGTCGAGATTCTCGCGGATTGTGTCGCGCGTCAGAAACGGAAGCGCCTGCAGGGATTCCGGCGTGATGTTCTCGTCGCCTGGCTCGAGACCGCAGGCGCGGAATCGTTCGCGATAGAACGGGCAATGCGCGGCGGCGAGGCTGATGATGCGTTGGAGCTTTCGCTGCTGGATTGCGCGGATCTGCTCGCGCAAGGCACGGTCCGACTGGCGGAGTTTCCGGACCCGGCGCATCGTGTCGCGACCGACGAGACGCTCCGTCAGCGGCCACCAGACGTGCCCCGCGAGCCAGCGGTTCATACTCGCCCCCCCGCGTGCAGCATCGGGGCAGCGGGAGCGGTCACTTTGGATCGACGCTCCGACAACATGCGCGTGAAGACGCGTGTGACCTCGTCGGCCACGTGGTTCCAGCTTCTGGATGCACCTGCCGACGCGATGCCAACGCGATCCCACCTGGTGCGGAGTGACGTAACGATGGCTTCGCTCATCGCGGAGATGTCACCGTCCGGCACGACGAGGCCGAGATTGGGCGAGAACACCTGCTCGGTATTTCCACCGACGTCGGTCGCGACCACCGGCGTGCCGGCGGCCAGCGCTTCAGCGATCGCGTTACACCAACCCTCGCTCCGGGACGGGCAGACGAAGACGTCCGCAGCGTTGTACATTCGGTTCAACGTCTCGGGAGGGACGGGGTCGTGGAAGAGAATCGCTGGACTGCTCTCATTTGGCCTTGAGCACCCAGTCGACCGTCGCACGGTCTCCTGAAGCCGGCGTTGGAACCATCGCTCGCCGCGCCGGCTGCCGACCAGCACGAATCGCGCGGTCGGCACCGCGTCGAGAATCGCCGGCGCTGCTGCGAGCAGGCGGTCGAATCCTTTGACGAACTGCTGATGGCCGACGGCCAGGATGTGCGGGAGATCCGCCGGCCAGCCAAGCGCCGCGCGGGCGGCGTCGCGATCCACTGGGTGAAAGACGCCTGCGTTGATGCCGTTGGGAATCACGTCCACCGGCAGGTCACTGCCTGCGAGCCGTCGCACCCAGGCCGCGAGACTCCGGCTCACCGCGATCCGGGCGTCGACACCACGCAGCATGGACGTGATCTGCAAGCGACGCAGTGCTCTCCGCGATAGTGAGACGATCTTGCCGCGGATCGTCGCAACGACCGGCAATCCGGACCGACGTCCGGCCAGCCACGCCCCCACCGCATCCGGATACTCGAAATGCGCGTCAATGCAGTCGAACGGTCGCCCAGCGGCGGCTGCCCTGCGACAGTGCCGCTCCACCACGCGCGCAAAGGCAAGTCCGTCCAGAGCCCAGCCCAGCACAGGAATACTGAGCATCGGCACGTATCTTGTCGGAACCGGCGCCGCGACTCCTGATGGAATCTGCGTCCTGCGACACAGCGGGCACCACGGACGCGGCACGAGCACCTCCACCTCCGCACCCCGCGCTGCCACCGCCGTGGCGCGACGCTGCACGAACACGCCCTGCTCAGGCTGATCCGGCAGTGGGTAGCACAGGGTCGTGGTCAGCACTCTCATGCGACGAGCACCCCCTGCACAGACGCAGGCTGCCGCGTCCGGTCGACGTGTATGCGAGCCCACAGTTCCAATGACAGCAATGCCCAGAGCACGTGGCCTTCGGATCGCAGCCCGCGCTCGTGGTCGGCGACCAGGCGGCGAATCGCGCGCGGCTCGAGGAAATCGCGGCAGAGCGCGTCGGGTGAGAGCAGCAGATCGTGCGACATCGCCCGCAGCGGCCCACGGAACCAGGCGTCCACCGGGACGTTGAAGCCGCGCTTCGATCGTCGGGCGACATCCTGGCCGACCCAGTCCGTCAGCACGTTGCGCAGCACACGCTTGTCGAGCCGGAGCGCGCACGGCATGCGGGCGGCGAGTTCGACGACGCGGTAATCGAGCATCGGTTCACGCACTTCGAGCCCGACCGCCATGCTGGCGCGGTCGACCTTCGTGAGGATGTCGTCCACCATGAGCGTCTTCATGTCCAGGTACAGCAGCCGACTCAGCCGGTCCCGTGACGGGCAGCGCGCATAGAGGTCCCGCCCGCGAAGGAACGGATCGTATCCGCGGCACCGGGCGGCGAACTCCGGGCGCAGCAGGAGGGCCGGCAGCGCCCCCGCACGCAATGACACGCTCCGCAGGTGAGCGGTTGCATCATCACACGCGAGGTTCTCGAGCGTGCGTCGGGCCCTGAGCGCCCGGGGCAGCCAGTCGGCTTTGGGATAGAGCATGCCTGCCAGACCTGCCGCCGGTACGCGGAGCCAGTCCGGCACGTGGGACCGCACCGCAGCCTCCCCGAGATCAAAGCGATAGCGCCGGTACCCGCCGAGCATCTCGTCCGGGCCGTCACCCGCGAGTGCGACCTTGACGCGGCTGCGCGTCTCCCGCGCGAGATAAAAGGTCGGCACGGCCGATACGTCGGCAAACGGTTCGTCAAAGTGGCGGGCGAGGTGTTCCGCGACATGCACGGCATCGGCCCGCACGATGAACTCGTGGTGATCCGTGCCCAGGGCACGAGCAGTCTGACGCGCCGCCATGCGCTCGTCGTGATCCTGCTCGTCGAAGCCGATCGTGTGCGTGAGCACCGCGCCTCCTCGCGCACGGCACATGCCAGCCACCACGCTCGCGGAATCGATGCCACCGCTGAGAAACGCGCCGACCGGCACGTCCGCGACCATCCGCAGCGCAATCGCATCCTGCAGCAGGGCCGCGAATTCATCGGTCCACCGGCGCTCGTCGGCTTCGGTGCCGCACGCGGGCTCTGGAGCCACCGGAATATCCCAATACCGGCGAATCCGGCTGCTACCCTGCGTGCAGATCGCCATGCAGCCGGGCTCCAGCCGGCGACATCCGGCGTAGATGGTCCGCGCGCCCGGCACATGCCCGAAGGTGAGGTAATCGACGAGAGAGCAGGGATCAACGCGTGTTTCGATGTCACCGGCCGCGAGCAACGCCTTAAGCTCAGAGCCGAAGAGCACGCGCTGCCCGTCGTCGTGCCAGTAGAGCGGCTTGATCCCAAGGCGGTCACGCACGAGGAGGAGCCGCCGCGACCAGGCATCCCAGAGCGCGATCGCGAACATACCGTTCAGATGCGAGACGAAATCCTCGCCGTATTCCTCATAGAGGTGCGGAATCACCTCCGTGTCGCAGCGGGTCTGCAGCACGTGGCCCCTCGATCGCAGCGTGGACGCCAACTGCGCGTGGTTGTAGATCTCGCCGTTGAAGACGACCTGCACGGTGCCGTCCTCGTTGCACGTCGGCTGGGCGCCGCCGGGCAGATCGATAATGCTCAGCCGGGTGTGTCCAAGGGCAGCCACCCGGCTCTCCCAGCGTCCAGTTCCGTCCGGCCCACGATGCCGCAGCGTTTCGGCCATCTCGACGGCCCGGCTAGCTTCTCCCCTCCCGAGACCGCCGAACCGCACGATTCCCGCTATTCCACACACGCCATCCCCTCCATATTCAACAGCGACTCACGAATGTCGCCTCGTACCACCCGCACATACAACCGCGCGACCCCTTCCCGCCATGCTGCCGCGGAGAAGCGGCGTTCCACCTCCTCACGGGCCGCAGCACCGACCCGCCGACGCGCATCCGCCTCGAGCAGGGCGGCGATCATCAACTCGGCGAGGCGGTGCGGATCGCCGGCGGGAAGCATCCAGCCGGTGGAGTGCGGCGTGATGGTGTCGAGATTCCCGCCGACCGCCGTCGCAATGACCGGCAGCCCGCATGACATCGCCTCGAGCAGCGCGTTGCTGCTGCCTTCGTACCGGCTGGGCAGGACGAAGAGGTCTGATGCGCCGAGGACGGTTGCGACATTCCTGCGCCGTCCGAGGAAACGCACGGAGTTGGCGCATCGGAGGCGCTGCGTCATGCATTCGAGCTCCGTGCGCAGCGGACCGTCACCTGCCAGAAGCAGAATTGCCCCCGGGGCCACCATGACAACCTGCCGCCACGCCTGCAGGAGGACATCGTGTGACTTGATCGGCACCAGGTTCGCAACACAGGCGACGACATGCGCGTCACCCGGGATGCCCAGGTCTTCGCGGAGGCGGGCACGCTCGAGCGGATCTGGCGGCCGGAACTGCACGGTGTCCACGCCGTTGGGAATGATCTGCAGTTTTCGGCGCGACACTCCCCACTTCCCGGAGAGCAATCGCATCGCATCGCGCGACGGCACCACGACACAGTCGGCGGCCCCCGTACAGGCCCGCAACAGGAGGCGCCGCACCGATGATGGTCCGCTTGCATCGATCAGCCCGTGAAATCCGAGGATCAGTCGTGGGGCGGGCCACAGATTGACGCGTGCCAGGCAGGCGTCCAACCACGTCGACGGCCCGCGTGCGTGGATCACGTCGGGCCTGACTCTCTGCAGCAGAGCTCGCAGTGCGATGAACGCGGTGCGCCGTTTCTGCAGGACATGCGTGGGCGCGTGTTTGCGGAATTGAGCCAGCAGAGCCTCATCCCCGCCACGCAGCACGCAGACGATGTGATCGAGAGGCGTTCGCTGCCGGACTCCGGCCTCGATCAGGCGCAGCAGGGCCAATTCCATCCCGCCGGAATGCAGAGATGAGACGACGTGCAGCACGCGGATGGCGCCGGCATCAGCGGAATACGCCGCAGGTGGTAAAGGGGCGGGTTTCACGAGACTGCTTCCCCTCCCGGCTTGCGGATCAACCACGAGAAGAGCGACCCGTGCGCCGGCAGGCACCTGCTGAGAACGGCGTCACACACATTCCGCAGCATCGGGAACTTTCGCGGCACGGCGCCCAGAAAATCGGACGATTGGAGCAGTCGGATCTCGTAATCTGCGAAGTTCTCGCCCAGGACCGCCGCGGGATCGAACCCGGGCTCCTCTCCTCTACCCCGCGCGAACGGATCGACGAGATCGAGCAGCATTTCCATCGGCAGCGGGCAGGAGATCAGCGATTCGGACAGGAGCGCGCGGTTGATTTGCCCACAGACGCTGGCATCGCCGTGGCTGGAGGTGTTCTGCTGTCCAAGGTACTGACGTGCACGACGCCAGTTCTCGCGCGGACTCATGTACCAGGCCAGGCGCTCGAGCGCGCGGGCTGGCGACCGCATGGGCGAGGCACCATGCAGCCGATTGGGCTCGTGGCCGAGCGCGAAATACCCGCCGGGCCGCAGGACACGCTCGATTTCGCTCAGCACGGTTGCCGGTGCGGGCACATGATGCAGTGCGGCACTCATCACGACGAGATCAACGCTCGCATCGCGCAGTGGCAAGCGTCCGGCATCGCCTGCCAGGTGCAGAACGCGCGGTCGTTCGGCGGCGGCATGCAGTTGTTCGCGCGCGGTACGGAGAGCGGGAGGGCTCAAGTCCGCGAAGACGAGCGTGTCGGTGGTCCGCATGCACCGGGCGAGAATCCCGCCGGCGAAACCCGTCCCGCAGGCCAGGTCGACGACGACACGCGGGCGCTTCGAGGTACCCTGCAGCACCTCACGCGCGATGCGCTCCCAGAACGCCCGCTCGACAACATGCCGATGGCGATGATCCGCGTCGAACCGCTCATGGACGAGATCGTGGTACAGGCGGTTCACCCGGCGCACCAGCACTGCGTCGAACGCAGGCATATCGACGGCGACGCTCGTCATTGCAGGCTCCAGTTGCGCGTCAGCGCCGGCACAGCGTCCGGTTCATTGTGGCAAGGCGTTTCGTCGACCAGGACGATCTGCTCGCGGGCTTCGGCCCGGATCTCGTTTTCGACCGCCCGCGACAGGCAGACGGGCAGCACGAGAAGCCACCACGCCCCCTCCGTGTAGAAGCGGCTGACAAACAGCCCCCCGACGAGATAGACGACAATCCCCAGGCGGTTCGCGAAGATGAGGAGTTCGAAGCGGTCCGGTTCCGTCAGCGCGGACCGCACACGGCGTGCAAGGCGTGACAACGTCAGCCAGCTCGCCAGAATTGTCGTCAGGTAAAAGACGAGCCCGGGCACACCCGTCTCCGCGGCGCAGAGCACAAAGGAGTTGTGCGCATCGCGTTCACGGACCTCGGGCAGCTTCGAGTAATCTCCGATCGCCGACTCGAAGTGTCCGATCCCCACGCCGAGAGGGTTGGCCTTCAGCAACTGCCAGGCGGCCGCCCAGATGTCCAGCCGGCTCGAAGCGGATGTGTCACGCTGCTCGGCCGGACTCAGGATCGTGATCATCCGCTCCCAGAACCAGTTGTCACTCAGCACGACCCCGCCCGCTGCGCCCACCACCAGGACGCCGACAACCCAGCGCCGATGGTGTCGCGGGATGTACCAGATCGCCAGCAAGCCGGCGACAATTCCGGCCACGAACGCAGATCGCGCACGGCACAGCAGGATTGCATTCACCGAGTAACAGCCGGCGAAAAACGCGAGCGCCTTCAGTGCAAGCGAGCGCTGCCGCATCACGATCGCGACAAACGGCAGTACCGCGAAGAGATGGATCGCCAGGCCCGCCGACTCCCGGAAGTCGGGCCCGCCGATTCCATTCAAGCGGTTGTTGGCAAACGCACCCGGCGGCGCGTTCGTCGCCTCGTGTCCCAGGTAGAGCGCCAGCACCGTCAGGAGGATCGTCACCTGCCAGACCCGCTGCTGCGTCACCACCACATGCGAGAGCAGCAGCGTGAACAGGATCACCTTCGACATCTTGTCGAGGACCATCTCCGTGCGGTCGTCCCAGGGTGCACCGGTGGCCGTACTGAGCAACATCGCCAGGAAGGTGAGCAGGACGCACCACTCGATCGGGTGCATGAACCGTCGGCCGAACGGGAGCCGGTTCAGGTTGAGCACCGTGCCGATCAGCAGGCAGAGGCCGCAGACGAAGGCGTAGCGGATTCCAAGGCACTCCAGCCGCTGCCCCCACCAGGTCGTCTGCGGGTAAACGTGGTACAGCACGATGTAGCAGACGACGCCCGCCATCGGGAAAGCCATGGCGAGGGCCGAACTGCCCAGAAAGCAGAGAAGAAACGTGATGCTACGAAGCGGCATGGACGGCTGCCTCCTCGTGCACGACTGAATGGGACGCCGGGCTCGCTGGATCGTCGGCACCGCTCACCGCGCGCGCGGCCAGGCGCCGGCACAGACTTTCGAGGCGCTCAGCAGCACGATCCCACGAGCAGGCCTCCAGCGCCGTGCGTCGTCCGGCCCAGCCCAGGCGACGGCGGAGTTCGGCATCCGAGGCGAGCCGCAGGACGGCGTCCGCGAGTTCGCGCGGGTGCCCGGCGATCCACACGTTACGTCCGTGCACACCCGGCAGATCGCCCAGCGCCATCGGCGTGCAGACCACGGGGCGCGACATCGCCCACGCTTCCATGATCTTGTTCTTGATCCCCCCGCCGCTCACCATCGGGACGACCGATGCGGCCGCCTCCGCGGCGCGCGGGCGAATGTCCTTCACATATCCGAGCAGATCAATGCCGGGGACTTCCCGCAGCCGTTCCAGTTGCGGCGCTTCGCCCCACCCGATGATGCTCCAGCGCATCCGGGGGCGATCGCGCAGGACAAGGGGCCACACTTTTTCCGCAAAGAAGAGCACCGCGCTCAGGTTGGGGGCGAACGTCAAGCCTCCCCAGAAGATGATGCGGTTGTCGTCGACGGGCATATCCAGGGGAAAGTAGTAGCGGCAATCCACGCCATGCGGCTGGCACTCGACCAGGGGATGGCGCGTGCAGCGCACAAACCATCGACGGTCTGTCTCGGAAAGCACGGTCACCGCGTTGACGCGGCCGGCAAGCGGCGCCTGGTAGAGCCAGGTGGCGATGAGCGAGCGAATGTCCGCCCACTTACTGGTGAGCCGCCCCGCGCGGAGCTCGCGGAGCCGGTGCAGGATTTCGTCGTCCTCGAGATCCCAGATCGTCGGAGCACGCCGGATGCGGGCGAGACACGACAGACTCCGATAGCTCATTCCGAGCACGATATCGGGCTGCCACGCATCAACCGCCTCGAGAACCGCCTGCATGAAGCCCGGACGCACACCGAAGTAGTCCTCCCAGCGTCCGATCGCGCCCCCCGACTGGCTGCGCGCGGGCTCGTCTTTCCACACGCGACAGTCAAATGGCAGGCCGGCCGCGTCCTCGATGGAGCCACCTTCGACCAGCATGCGCAGGTCGTGTCGCCCGGCCAGCCTGCGGCAGAGCTCGTAACTGTGGAGCCGTCCGCCGTAACACAGCGGCCACGGCGGCTCATTTCGGATGACGAGGATTCTCATGGCTCGATGCCTGCTCGGCGCAAGGAAACTCCCGTGTGCTCCCTCTGT